>CAXTWC010000193.1:0-10622 GCA_964247805.1 uncultured Acetobacteraceae bacterium
CCAGCGATGCGTTCGCGCACGGGGTTGGCTCGTTGCCGGATGCGGTGAATGCGGCCACGGCGTTGGCGTCTGCCCGCGCGACCGTGGCGAAGGCGCATTCGCAGGCGCTCATCAACGCCGCCGCGCTGGCCTTCGCCGCGGGAGAGCTCACGTCCAGTGCCACGCCGGGTATATCGGCTGCTGGGCCGCCTCCGGGCCAGCCATGATCAGGTGGTTCGGCCCCCTATCGGCCTGCGGCATCATGCTGCTGGGATTTGCCGCGGCAAGCCGGGCAAAGGACGCGCAGGACTTGGCCGATGGTTTGCACGGCCTAGCGATATTGCTGACCATCGCCACGGGGATGTGCTCGGCGGTATGGTGGCATCAGTCAGCGGGTTTGCCGGACCTGCCTAACCGATCCGAGCAGCGAAGGCTGGCTGATCAGCATGATGCCAACGTCCTGAACGGTGCTGCCGCGACCGCGACCGGCCTCGCACTGATCGGAGGCGTCTATAGCAGCCTGTCCTGGTCCAGTGCGGAAGGATTGCTTGCCGCGGCAGCATTTCTGCTGTTGTTGGCTATGTCGGGTAGCGAGATCTGGCTTGCGACCGGCCTCTCGTTGCGCCATGGCCTGCGTCCACGATCGGCCCTTGCGGTCGCGGTCGCGGTGCTGGCCAGTCTGATCTTTGTCGCGCGCCGTCTGATCCGCTAGGGCGCCCCGGCTGATCCCGGGCCGGGCTGACGTTTCAGCTCGGACTGTCGCAGCCCCGTGACGCCCGCGTCCATGATCAATGCGCCACGGCCACGGAACAGCCAGGCCGAGATCCACTGCAAGTAGACCAATGCGCGGTTACGCAGTCCGTTCAGCAGCAACAGATGCACGCAGCACCAGATAAGCCATGCCGGAAAGCCGGTCAGCCTAGCATGGGGAAAGTTCGCCACGGCAGCAGCGCGTCCGACAATTGCCAGGCTGCCTTGGTTTTTGTAGTGGAACGGCGCTGGCGCGGGGTTGCCCTTTACGCGAGCAGCGATGACGCTGGCGACGTAATGTCCCTGTTGCTTCGCAACTGGCGCCACCCCAGGCAGCGTCTTACCGCTTGGCCCCACGAAGCTAGCGACATCGCCGATGACGAACACTTCCCCATGGCCTGGCAGCGAGCAGTCCGGCCCCACCGGGACGGTGCCGTGCTGGCCGGGTTTAATTTCCAGCCAACTTGCCGCCGGCGTTGCCGCAACACCGGCACACCAGAAAACGTTTGCGCTGGCGATGTGCTCCCCGCCAGCGCTCACGCCTTCGGAACCGACCCGTTCCACCTGCACGCCGGTGCGGACCTCCACCTGAAGCCGCTCCAAGCGCTGATGCGCGTAACGGGCGAGCCGTTCCGGAAACCCAGCCAGCAGCGTTGGTCCCGCTTCGAAGACGATCACTCGCGCCTGTTCTGGCCGAATACGACGAAAATCGCGCGCTAAGGTATTACGCGCCAACTCCCGGATCGATCCGGCGAGTTCGACGCCGGTGGCACCCCCGCCCACCACCACGAAGGTCAGCAAGCGGCGCACCTCCTCCGGATCGGTTCGACTCTCCGCCCATTCAAACGCGCCCAGCAGCCGCAGTCTTAGCGCCGCAGCGTCTTGCAGGTTCTTGAGCCCGATCGAGTTCTCTTCCCAATCGGCGTGGCCGAACCAACTGGTGGTTGCCCCGGTGGCGACTACCAGCATGTCGTACGGAAGCGCACCCATGCCGTGGACCGACACCGTCCGCCTTAGAACGTCGATCCCGTTTACCTCTCCCAGTAGCACCTCGGCGTTTGACTGCCGGGCCAACAGGGCACGAATGGGGGACGCGATGTCGGAAGGCGCCAACGCTGCCGTTGCGACCTGATACAATAGTGGCTGGAACAAGTGGTGGTTGTTCCGATCGATCACTACAACGTCCACCGGCACGTTCGCCAGCGCACGCGCTGCATTCAGGCCTCCGAACCCGGCACCCAGGACCACGATCCTCGGACGGCTGCCCACCTCAGCGGTCCAGCGTCAGCCAGCGCCGTCCGTCCTTGCCCAGCATCGCGTCGGCCCCGGTTGCACCTTGGCTACCGGACGTGTAGGACTCGACCTCGCCTTCACCACGGCCCCAGGCCTCCAAAAGGGGCTGCACCGCTCGCCAGCCCGCCTCGACGTTGTCGGCGCGCTGGAACAAGGTCGCATCTCCCATCATGCAATCATACAACAGGGTCTCATACCCGACGTTCGGCTTCTCGGCGAAGAAGTCGCCATACCGCATTGTAGAGGCCACTCGGCCCAACGCCATAACGGGACCAGGCACTTTAGCATCGAATTCGGTCAGAATGCCCTGCACCGGGTCGATCAGCAGCGTCAGCACGTTTGGTGTCGTCTGGCCGACTGGAGTGCCGGAGAACATGCGGTAAGGCGCGGGCTTGTAGTGGATCGAGATCTCGGTCCGCCGGCCGGCGAGGCGCTTGCCGGTGCGGAGATAGAACGGGACGCCGGCCCAACGCCAGTTTTCAATATCCAGACGCAACGCCACGTAGGTCTCGGTTCGGCTGTCTGCCGCAATGTGCGGTTCGGACCGGTATCCCGGCACGTCTGCTCCAAACTCCTGGCCGGCGGCGTACTGACCGCGCACCGCATCGTCCAGCCGTAACGGCCGGATCGCCTCGACCAGCTTGGCTTTTGCCGTCCGCACATCCTCCGCGTCGAACGAATTAGGCGGCTCCATCGCGACGGCGCAGAGCAGGGTGAAGAGGTGATTGGGCACCATGTCGCGCAATGCGCCTGTGGGCTCGTAGAACGCCCCCCGTTCCTCCACGCCGACCGTCTCCGCCGCGGTAATTTGGACGTGGTCGACGTACTCGCGGCGCCAGGTCGGTTCGAACATGCCATTGGCAAAGCGAACCGCCATGATGCTCTGCACCGTCTCCTTGCCGAGGAAATGGTCTATACGGAAAAATTGGCTCTCGTCGGCCTGTTTCAGGATGCGTTCGTTCAATGCCTTGGCCGATGGCAAGTCGGCGCCAAATGGCTTTTCTATGACTACGCGGCGGAAGCTGTCGCCCTCCTGCTTCAGTAGCCCGGCCTTGCCCAGCCCACCGACCACTGTGCCGAAGAAACGCGCCGCGACGGCGAGGTAGAATACTGCGCTGCCGCCACCCACGATATCAGCCAGCCGCGCGAAGGTCTCGTCCTCGCCGAAATCGCCCGGCAAGTAATGCAGCCGCGCGGACACCCACCCCCAAGCGGCATCGTCCAACTTGGGCGTGTAGAACTCCGCCGTTTTGTCCTTGGTAAAGGACTGCATGGTCTCAGTCAGCGAAACCCGCCAGTCAGCATCGGTCTGCTGAACGCGGTCGACGCCCACGACCTTGAAGATATCCGGAAGTAATTCGCTTCCCGCGAGGTTGTACAGCGAAGGCATTAGGAGCCGCTTGGTAAGGTCTCCGCCCGCTCCGAAGATCACCAGCGTGCAAGGCGGCGCCTGGACGAGGCCGGCCCGTGACCCGGCGTCAGTCCCGACAGCCTTCGTCACTTCCGTTTCAGACATGGCTCATTCTCCTCAATGTACGAGCGATATGCATCCGTCTTACCGAACCGGAGTCATTCAGGCTTAAGACGACGCCTGGTGAGCACGAAACTTCACCGCTCAAACTACAAAACCGGCCCAGACACAATGATGAACAAGATTCAGGCCAAGCATGCTCGGATTTCAGGGCTATTCGTCCTTCTGCCTCTAAGTTAAGTTCTAGTGCGAATGGCTCAGGTCGATAGCATGTTATCTTGTCAGCTGAGACGCTATGCGGTTCTATCGTCCTGGTGCGGCCGGTGATGCTGTATATGTTTCTTTGCTGGATAAGGCACTATCCAGCCGTTGGCTTTCCTGAAAGCCCGGCGCGGCGAAGTCCGTTCATAGTAATAGCGTCCCACAACGGGTGGAAGTCACGGGAAGGACTTCATCCACGCTGGCCGACGGGACGTAGGATTCGACTAAGTACTCCGTTTCGCATCGCAGTCATGGCAAGGTTGCGTCACGATCCCGTTCACCTTCTGTGGCACGGGCGGTGAGCCGCAAAGTGGCCGATGTCTCTGTGCTTACGGTCGTTCTCTCGGCCGGTGTCAGCGTCTGTACGGGCTATGTCGGCACTCTGATGAACTATAGCCGGCAACGCGTAAGGCAGCGCCGGACATACGGGCTGTCACTGTTGGCCGAGGTCAAAGCTCTGCAGAGCTTGTCGCGTAGACATTACGGCACCTTCCTCACCGGGAAGATTGATCTCACGACCTTTCGAATGCCCAAGCTCCGTTTCGGCAGCGCAGACATGTCGGTGTTCAACAATGTATCCGGCAATATCGGACTGTTTTCGCCCATGGCCGCAGTTCAAATCATCGAATACTACAGTGGCGTTCGTGGTGTGGTGGCCCAGGCACAGGATTTGGCGGATGTGCCAGACCAATGCGGGGAAGAAGCGGAATTCCGGGCCCAACTTGCCGACCACCTACGGCACCTACGTGCCGTCGCCCATCATGGACGGCTCGTCACTCGCACGCTGCGACATGAAACGCCGACCGACCTGGACCAGAAGCTGCGAATTTGCCGCAGGCGAATCGGCCTGTCCAATCGACGGTGGCAGCAACGCTTGATGAAGATGGCAACGTCGTTCCGCACCGGTGGGGCGCAATGAGCGAGCAGCCGCATCCCAGGGAAACAGAAGAGGGCGTCCGACTGCAGTCTGCCGATGCGGGGGGCTGGCGGCGTTGGGGGCCGTACCTCAGCGACCGTCAGTGGGGCACGGTGCGGGAAGATTACAGCCAGGGGGGTAACGCTTGGGAGTATTTTCCGCACGATCACGCGCGCAGCAGAGTTTACCGATGGGGCGAAGATGGTATCGCCGGTTTCGGCGACGAGCAGTTGACCTGGTGCCTCAGCCTAGCATTGTGGAATGGCCAGGATCCGATCCTGAAGGAGCGTTTGTTCGGCCTCACGAATAGCGAAGGCAACCACGGCGAGGACGTGAAGGAGCTCTATTTTCACCAGGATGCCACCCCGACGCATTCCTATCTGCGGATGCTCTACAAGTATCCACAGGCCGCATACCCATATGATGAGCTGGTGGCCGAAAATGCGCGCCGAGGCCAAGATCAGCCGGAATTCGAGGTGCTGGATACGGGCGTCTTCGCCGATGGCCGCTACTTCGACGTGACCGTGGAATACGCCAAGGCGAGCCCTGACGACATCCTGCTTCGGATTACGGTGCAGAACCGTTCGGCAGACGCTGCACCGCTCGATCTTCTGCCGATGCTGTGGGCGCGTAACACTTGGTCTTGGTCGAATAATTCGCGGCGGCCCGGCTTGCATCTTCAGGACGGCCGCGTGCGCGCCACCAGTCCAGAAGGCGGGGAGTTGGAGTATTGTTTGGACGGTCAGACCGAATGGCTGTTCTGCGACAACGAGACCAACGTTCCCCGCCTGTTCGGTGTGCCGGGCAACGGTCCCTTCAAGGACGGCTTCAACGATCGTGTCGTCCACAGCCGGCCGGATGCTGTGCGCTCTAGCCATGGCACCCGTTGCGCTCCTCTAGTGCACATGGTGATCCAGGCCGGCGGCACTGCGACATTGCGGCTTCGCCTCCGCCCGCCCGAGGTTTCGGACCCGTTTAGCGACTTCGACGATGCGTTCGCAGCACGCCTGACCGAAGCTGACACATTCTACGAAGCCTTGCAGGCCGGGCTACCGGATGCCGATACCCGGCTGGTGCAGCGCCAAGCCTTTGCCGGGATGATTTGGTCCAAGCAGTTCTACGCCTTCGACGTGCGCGAATGGCTCGCCGGCGATTCTGCGCAACCCGCGCCACCAGCAGAGCGGCGGCAAGGGCGCAATGCCGAGTGGGGCCATTTGGTAGCCGCCGACATCATCTCCATGCCAGACAAGTGGGAATATCCTTGGTTCGCGTCTTGGGACTTGTGCTTCCAGGCCGTCGCTTTCGCTGCAATCGACCCAGGTTTCGCCAAGCAGCAGATCGGACTGCTGCTGGGCGAACGTTTTCAGCACCCGAATGGCCAGATACCGGCCTATGAATGGAATTTCTCGGACTCGAACCCGCCCGTGCAGGCCTGGGCCGCGTGGTGGGTCTACCGTGCCGACTTGAGTTGGAGCGGGCAGGGAGATCGCGTTTTCCTCCGCAGCGTGCTGCACAAATTGCTGTTGAATTTCGGTTGGTGGGTTAATCGGGAGGACGCGGCCGGGCGCAATCTGTTCGGCGGCGGCTTCCTGGGCCTGGATAACATTGAAATCTTCGACCGCGATGCACCGCTACCTGGCGGCGGCATCATGGACCAGGCCGACGGAACGGCATGGATGGCGGCCTACGCCCTGACTTTGATGCGCATCGCGATCGAGCTCGCACCCGGAGACCTCGTCTACGAGGAGCTTGCGGTTAAGTTCTTCGAGCATTTCCTCCTGATCGCCGAAGCCATGACGCGGCTCGGCGGCGAGAGCGGGCTGTGGAACGCCGAGGATGATTTCTACTACGATGTGCTCCGGATGCCGGATGGAAGCTCGGTGCCGCTACGAGTCCGCTCTATGGTGGGTCTAATTCCAATGCTCGCCGTTCACGTGCTGGACCAGGCGACGTTGGACGTTTTGCCGCGCTTCACCCAGCGGCTGCGGTGGTTTAAGCAAAGTCGCCCGGATTTGGCTGCCCTTGTGTCGCATTGGACGGACCCAGGTCAAAACAGCACTGTGTTGCTCTCTCTGTTGCGCGGCTACCGGACCAACCGTCTCCTCGCGCGCATGCTGGACACAACTGAGTTCCTGTCGGACTGGGGCATTCGCGCTCTGTCGCGGCAGCACACCGACGCTTACACACTTGCGCTCGATGGCAAACGGTTCAGCATTCGCTACTTGCCGGCTGAGTCGGACACACGTGTGTTCGGCGGTAACTCAAATTGGCGCGGCCCGGTGTGGATACCGATCAACTATCTACTCGTGCGTGCCCTGCGCGAGTTCCACCGCTACTACGGCGATGAGTTCAGGGTGGAATATCCGGCCGGCTCTGGAACGATGCGGTCGCTCGCTGAGATCGCGGACGAATTAGCAAAACGATTGACGCGCCTGTCGTTGCAGGACCGGGACGGGCGTCGCCCCGTGATGCGTGCCTATGCTGGCCTTGAGGAGCAATCCGGTTCCGCCGAGCTGATCCTGTTCCATGAATATTACGATGCCGAGACGGGCCGCGGCGTCGGTGCCTCCCACCAGACTGGTTGGAGTGGCCTTGTGGCTCTACTACTAGACGATGGCTACCGGAACGTGATGAAATGACCCCGGTCCAAGATAGGATGCTTCGCTCGCCCGCCTCATTGAGCGGCGAGCGTCACAGCATATGGGTGCGACGACGACAATGGATCCGCCACGAAGCTTGCTGCTGCCGATCCGTCCAAGCCCACTGTGATCAGCAGCAATCCCCCAGCCAGCGCGAAGTTCTTCAGGAAATCCCAGAACAGGTCGCGCCCCTTGCTTGCGCCGGCTTTCCAAAAGTCGCCTTGAGTCCAGAACTGTTTCCACAACAACGCCGTCATGCCGCAATAACCGGCCAGTATAAATGCAGCAAGCCTATCGGCGATCCCAGTGAGGATGCCGAGCGGCATCAGGATTTCCACAACCAGGCCCATAACGATCAGCATGGTGGCCGTCCCTGCTCCCGGCGCCACCTGCCTCGCCTGCGATACCGCGCCTTGGAAGTTGAGCAGTTTGTCGATGCCACTGAACGGAAAGAACAGTGCGACCATCATGTAACGGACAGCAAGTGTAACGGCGATCGTCATAGGGGTTCCTTTTTCGAAGATCGCGCTGATTATCGATTGCAGGGCAGTGCTCAGTCTAGTCCTAATTATGTAATAGGGTATGGCGAATGCAATGAAGTCGGAATAACAGTGGAGCGGCAATATGAGTAGCGAGCATTACGACGTGATCATCGTCGGCTCCGGTCCAGGTGGAGGCACGATGGCCTGGAAACTTGCGAAGACCGGTAAGCGCATCTTGTTGCTTGAACGCGGCGGCTACCTTAAACGCGAGCACGAGAATTGGGACAGCCAGGCCGTGTTCGTCGATGCCCGCTACCAAGCCAAGGAGACTTGGTACAATTCTCGAGGTGGTAGCTTCCATCCCGGCCTGCACTACTTCGTGGGCGGCAACAGCAAGGTCTACGGTTCGGTTCTATTTCGCCTGCGACGCGAAGACTTCGGCGAGGTCCAGCACCCAGATGGCATCGCGCCGGCTTGGCCGGTCGGATATGACGAGTTCGAGCCTTACTACCAGGCCGCCGAGGAGCTTTTCCACGTCCATGGACTACGGGGCGAGGACCCGACAGAGCCGCCTTACCATAAGCCCTATCCGTATCCACCGATCTCCCACGAACCGCGCATCCAGGAGCTTTTCGACGGTTTGAAGGGCGAAGGTCACCATCCTTTTCACCTTCCCGTGGGTGTGCTCCTCGACGAGCGAGAGGGCGAGCCTTCGCCGTACTCTGCCTGCATCAAGTGCAGCACGTTCGACGGCTTTCCTTGCCTCGTAAACGGCAAGGCGGATGCGCAGATCATTTGCGTCGATCCGGCATTGCGTGAGCACTCCAACCTGACAATGCTGACGGGCGCCTACGTCGAGAAACTTGCCACGGACGCCGCCGGACACGTTGTCACGGGGGTGGAGGTGGTTCGGGGAGAAGAGCGCCTCAGCTTCAGTGCAGATATCGTAGTGGTTGCATGCGGGGCTCTCTCTTCGGCGTTGTTGTTGCTGCGGTCGGGTAGTGAGGCCCATCCGGCGGGGTTGGCCAACAGCTCAGGTCAGCTGGGCCGCAACTATATGCGGCACAACAACGCAACGGTTATGGCAGTTTCCAAAACGCCCAATCTGACACGATTCCAGAAGACGCTCGGCTTGAACGATTTCTATTTCGGCGCTGATGATTGGGAGTTCCCGCTTGGGCATATCCAGCTGGTGGGGAAGACTGACGGCACACAAGTGCATGGCGCCGGTCTGCCCCCCGCAATGCAATGGGTGTCTGAGAAACCCTTCGATTGGCTTGCCAAGCACTCCGTTGACTTTTGGCTTACTTCGGAGGACTTGCCCCTCCCGCAGAACCGCGTGTTCTACAAGGATGGGAAGGTGCATCTCGATGTGACGCAGACGAACCTGGAGGGCAACAAGCGCCTGCGCGAGAAGTTGCGCCAGGTGTGCGGCAAGCTGGACATGCATCCGCATCTGTTCGACCGGGGCCTGTATCTGGGGAAAGACATCCCGATCGGCGGGACGGCGCATCAGGCCGGGACGGCCCGGTTCGGTGTCGACCCAGCGATGTCGGTGTTGGACGTGAACTGCAAGGCGCACGACCTCGACAACCTTTATGTCACTGACGCGAGCTTCTTCCCGTCCGTAGGAGCGGTAAACCCGACAC
Source organism: uncultured Acetobacteraceae bacterium (assembly GCA_964247805.1). GTDB lineage: Bacteria > Pseudomonadota > Alphaproteobacteria > Acetobacterales > Acetobacteraceae > LMUY01. The sequence continues at coordinate 9,441 of CAXTWC010000193.1, forward strand.
TCACCATCATCGCTAATGCGATGCGCGTCGCCGACCACATTCAGACGCGTCTGGCCTGACCCATGACGGAACCGGATAGCTGCGCAACGGCACTTGATAGTGCGCCCACGGCGCTTCTCCAAGCCATCGGACCAAATTGAGATGGATACAGGCTACATTTCTGCGATGTTTGGTTTAGCCGGAGCAAGTATTGGGGGGCTGACGTCGTTTGCAACTACCTGGCTAACACAGCACGCGCAGATGAGGGATAAGCGTCGCGAAGCCGAGCAGGCGAAGCGTCTCGAGTTGTTTCATGACTTTGTCCTTGAAGCCAGCCGCCTCTATGGCGACGCCTTAAGCCATGAGAAGGACGATGTAAGCGACCTCGTCCAACTTTATGCGTTGGTGGCCAAGATGCGACTATGGGCTTCCCGACCGGTTGTAATTGGGGCAGAAAGGGCGATGAATGTCATCATCGAGACTTATCTGCAGCCTAATCGGACGCTCCGCGATATCCGAAGTCTCGCACAAAGTGGGGAGATGAACTTTCTCTTAGATTTCGGAGAGGCTTGCCGGGCCGATTTGCACACGGGGCCTCGCGGCATGGGTCGTTGAAAGTGCGTGCCCTTAGGCCGTGTGGACGGACTTGACCAAGATCATAGCGCAAGCAAAGGCTACGATTGCGCTGTAGCTGGCTGCGGTTTTCTCGCATTCTTGTGCGACGCGCTTGAGCTTGCCCATGGCCTGTCCAATGCGAGCACGCCCTTTGTAGAGTAGCCTGGGGAATTAATTCGGTCTGTTTTGGCATTGTGCAGATGGAGGATGACCGGCACGATGCCGCGCTCGCGGCTCGCGGTCCGGTTGGCTTTGGAGTCACAGCCTTTGTCCGTCATCGCCGCGCGCGGCTTGATGCCGGACCAGATCGAGTGCGATCTTGAACTGTGTGCTGTCGCTGAACTCGCCTCCGGTTAGGTGGAAGCCGATCGGCAGACCGTCGAAATCGGTTTCGAAATGGACCTTGCAGGAGCAGCCATCCCGCAACCGTCCGAGCGCCCGATTGTGCTGCCCCCTTTTGCACCGGCGGCGAGACATTCGCTCTCGTCACGGTGCTGTCGAACATCTGCACCAGATGCGCCGTCGTGCTGAGTGTAAGCGTCGCGACGGCAGCATCTGGCGGCCGATAGCTGGCTCATGATCTGCTCT
>CAXTWC010000194.1:0-10450 GCA_964247805.1 uncultured Acetobacteraceae bacterium
GTATTTGCCCTCGTGATGCACCGCGTGCACCTTGCTGCCGTCGGCGAACATCGGCGTGTCGCGGTCGAGCAACACGGCATCCGGCTCCCACGCATCCCACAGCTTGGTCACCAGGTCGGCGAATTCGTCGGCTCGGTCGTAGCGTTCGTCGTGTGGGTATTGACCCTCGTTGCCGTAGTTCTGCGCCGCGCCGTCGTTGCTGCTGGTGACGCAGTTCCAGCCGATCCGGCCCTCGGTCACATGGTCCAGCGAGTTCACCAGCCGGGCCAGCAGGAAGGGCGGGTATTCGGAGGTGGAGAGCGTCGGCACCAGCCCGAGATGCTTCGTGGCCTGGGCGAGGTAGGGCACGAGCACCGCCGGGTCGAGCTTGGGCGCGCTTGCGGCGTATTGCAGGTAGGTGTCGTGGCTGCCCTTGTAGCTGTACGGCACCATCGAGGAGTCCTCGATGATCATGTAGTCGAAGCACGCCCGTTCCATGCCGCGGGCAAGGTCCAGGAACAGGTCCGGCATCATCCAGCGCGCCGTGTCGCTACCGGGCCACATGCCGCGCCAGGTCTTCGGGCCGTAGCCCTGCGACAGGAACCAGGCGAGATGGAATTGCCGTTTTGCCATCGTGCTACCTCCGTTGGAAAGTTAGGCTTAGCCGAAGCGGGACAGGGCCCAGCTCGGCTCCATCGCCCGCCCCGGCTCGGTCGCCAGCGCGGCCAATTCTTCCCCCAGTGCCGGGGAATGCTTGAACCCGTGGCCGGAACAGGCGGAGGCGGCGAGCACGGACCCGTTTTCCCACAGCCGGTCCACGATGAACCCGGCGTCGGGCGTCACCGTGTAGAGGCAGGTAGCCGCCTTCACCAGCCGGTCCGGCACGCCGCGCAATTTACCCGCGACGTGGCGTTGGTAGATCGCGCGCCACTCCTGCTCCGGCACCGCCCGGTCCACCTGGTCCGGATCGACGTGCCCGGCATAGGTTTCGGTGGCCGCCTTTACCCCGGCGCCACCGGGCACCAGCGGAAAGCCGTATAGGTAATCTTCCGTGTTCGGGCCGTGCATCCAGATGAACACGGGGCAACGCGCCGGGTTGTACAGCGCTGGCTCGTCCGGTTCGAACCATAGCAGCACCTGGCGGTGCACCTCGGTCACGCTTGGCAGTGCGCCGCCCGCCAAACCGGGCAACCAGGCGCCAGCAGTCAACACGATCTTCGCCGCCTCGACCCGGCCTTTGTCGGTCACCACGGCAACCCCGCTGCCGGCGGGCTCGATGCTGAGCACCCTCTCGTTGCTGCGGATCTCGGCGCCGAGTTCGCGGGCGAGGCGGAGCTGTACCGCGACGCACTTCTCGGGCGAGAGCACGCCGGCGCTCGGCTCGAAATAGCCGTGCTCGGGGTCGCGCACCTGAAATTGCGGGTAGCGCCGGCGGATCTCGGCGCTGTCCAGCATCTCGTGCGGAATGTCGTGCGCGCGGGCGATGGCGAGCGTGCTGCCGAGGAACCCGGGCTGGCCGTGGCTGGGCGCGCCGTCGCCTTCGCCGATCACCAGCATGCCGATCTGCTGGAACAGTTGCTCGCCGCTCTGCTCCTCCAGTTCGCGCCAGATCTCGTGCGAGCGCCGCACCAGCGGGACGTAGGCTGACCCTTCGGCGATGGCGAGCCGGGTAATGCGGGTCTCGCCATGGGTGGAACCGCGATCGTGCGGCGGGTCGAAGCGGTCGATGCCCACGGCGCGTACGCCGCGCATGGCGAGCCGGTGCAGCGTGGCGGCACCCACGGCCCCCAGGCCTACGACGATCACATCGGCGGTGCTCATTGAGCGGCCACGGGAGCGGCCAGGATCAGCGGGAGGGTGAGCCCGGCGATCAGCATCAGCTCCGGCTTGTCCGCCTCGCTGAACCGGTCGCCTGCGGAGGAGATGCTGAGGCTGGCAATACATTTGCCGTTCAGCATCACGGGCACGTTCACCATGCCGCCGACGCCCAGGCTGAAGATCAGCTCGTGGTCGAAGAAGGTGCGTTCGATGTCGGCGGCGTTGTGGCAGATATACAGCTCGCCCTCGTCGATCGTCTTCTTGCCCCAATGCGTGTCCCGCTTCTTCTTGCGGCCGCCGAGCGGGTAGGCGTCGGTGTTGCTGGAGTACAGCCGCTCCACCTCGGCCGTGGCGGCAAGGTGGTTGAGCGCGGTGAACAGCTTTCGTTGGTAGAGCCGGTCTACGATGGCATCGATGCCGGCCCAGGCCGCGTCTCGGTCCGGGCCGGCGGTCAAGTGCATCGCGTGGGCAATGTCATCGATGGTGATCTGGGCCAAGGTTAGGAGCTCCCTTCAGGATCGACGTAGGAATTGATGGTCGCTGGCTTCCGGCAGCAGCCCGCGTGTGCGGAACCGCAGTATGACCAGTAGTGAAGCGGTGACGAGGAATTGCTGCAAGGCGGCGGCCTGCACCGCGCCGAGGCCGGGGATAAGCGGGGTGAGAAAGCGCGTGCCCTCGAGAAACACCACGATGATCACGCCACCGAGCACCGCGCCGCGATTGTTGCCGACGCCGCCGGAGAGCAGCGCCATCTTGATGTACAGTGTGAGCAGCGGGACGAAGATGTCCGGCACGACATACGACGTGTAGTGGGCATACAGCGCCCCGGCCAGGCCGAGCACGGCACAGCCGATGGTGAAGGCGAGCACCTTGAACGCCAGCACCGGCTTGCCCGCGACCGCCGCCACTTGCTCGTCGTCGCGAATGGCGCGCAGCACGCGACCGAACGGCGAGTAGCTGAGCCGCTGTGCCAGGACGTAGGCGACCAGCACGATGACCGCGACCAGGGCCAGATACATCAGGTTGAACTGGAACGGCGTGAGGGTGCCGCGCCACGGCCCCGGGATGCCGGAGATACCGTCCGTGCCGTTGGTGAGCCAGGTTTCGTTGCTGGCGGTGATGCGGAACGCTTCGGCGAACCCCAAGGTGACGATGGCGAGGTAGTCGCCCCGCAACCGTGCCGTGATCAGTGCCACCAGCGCCCCCGCCAATCCGCCGGTGAATGTCCCTGCGACGATGCCGAGGCCGATGGACACGCCTAATTTGGTGGTGAGTAGGGCGGAGGTATAGGCGCCCACGGCGAAGAACCCGACCAGCCCCAGATTGACCAAGCCGGCCATGCCCCAGATGACGTTCAGCCCGACTGCCATCAGGGCATACAGTCCCGCTGTGACGCCGAGTGCGACGAGGTAGTTTTCCATTAGGCCGCCACCCTCATGACTCCTCCTCCCCTTGAGGGAGGGGGCCGGGGGGAGGGGTGCCCAGCCACCGAACCAGACGTTTCACTCAACATACGCACCCGGCTCCGTGCCGCGAAGCACCCCTCCCCTAACCCCTCCCTCAAGGGGCGGGGGATAAGGTTTTGCGTGTGGCCTACCACGCGCTAATACGCCCTCTGCCCGAGCAGCCCAGACGGCCGCAGGATCAGCACCACCAAGATCGCCAGGAAGCCGATCACGCTGCGATAGTTCGGCGTCAGCACCAGCAGGCACAGCTCCTCGCCCACGCCGATCACCAACGCGCCCAGCACGGCGCCGGGGATGCTGCCCAGGCCGCCCACGACAGCCGCCGCGAACACCGACAGCATCACGCGGAACCCGGTCAGCGGATCGATCGTGGTATCTAGCCCGATCAGCATGCCACCGATCCCCGCCAGTCCCATCCCCACGAACGACACGATGCGCGCCACCCTCACCGCGTCCACGCCCTTGATGCGGGCGAGCGACGGATTGTCTGCGACGGCCCGCATCGCCTTGCCTGCTCGGGTGAAACTGAGGAACGCGAACACCGCCGCCATCACCACCACGGCGATGACCATGTTCTCCACTTGCTGTGGCCCGAAATGCAGGCCGCCCATGCGCCAGTCCCGGCTGATCGGCAGGTCGTATTCCCGTAGGTCGTTGCCGAAGATGAACCGCAGTAGATTCTCCAGCGCGATGGTCAGCGCGATCGACCCGATCGCCGTGGTGACGAACCCGGCGGCGCGGAACGGGCGCAACACGAACTCGTCGCACGCGACACCCACCAGCCCCGCGCCGAGGAACGCCAGGCCCAATGACGGTACGATGGACCAGCCTAAGGCCACGTTGGCGATCCAACCCGCGAACGCTCCCACCGTCAGATGCGAGGCCAGCGCGAAATTCGGAAACCGCAGTACGGCGTAGATCGCGGTCAGCCCGATCGCCGGCACCGCCAGGATCGTGCCCGCCATCACGCCGTTCAGCACCAATTGCGCGACATCGTCCAGCAATCAGACGACTTTCACGAACGTCAGTGCACCACCCTTGGCCTGCAGATAGCGGAACTTGCAGTCCTGGATGTCGCCGATCTCGGTGAAGTCGCAGGGCCCGCTGGCGCCCTCGTAATTTACCTCGCCGCCCTTCGCCAGCACCGCCAGCCCATCCACCGCCGTGTACACCTTCGTGCCGTCGCCCTGGCTGACCCGGCGCACCGTGTCTCGGATCGCCGTCCCCGTGGCCGCTTTCGCGCGCGCGATCGAGAGCGCCACCAGGCTCATCCAATCCACCGCCTGCGTCTCGTAGGAATCTGGATCCTTCACGCCCAGCAGCTTGATCGCGTTGGCATAGGCCGGCGAGTCCACATCGGCCGAGGGCTGCACCGTGTACGTGCCGTCCGTCACCTCCTTAGGCAAGGCCTCAACCGCCTTGCCGGTCAGCGCGTAGGATTGGGTGAATCGCCCGCCATCATACCCGGCGCGGTACAGGTCTCGCAGCAGCACGCTTACATCGGGCGTGTAGCCGTTGAGATAGATCATGTCGGGCTTGCCGCGCAGGATCTGGTCGACTTCGGAGCGGTAACTGGTCTTGTCCTTCTCGTAGATCAGCCCACCCGCGAACTCGCTGCCACGCTGCTTCACGACGTCCGCCACACGGTCCTGCGTCGGTTGCGCGAACGGCGACTGGATCGACATGATCGCGATCCGCTTGGCCCCCGTGCCCGCCATGAACTCGGCGTGCTTCTCGCCTTGCAAATAGTTGTTGGGCTGCGTGCGGATCAGGTAGCCTTGGTGCGGCAGCTTGGTGATGTTGTCCGCACCCGAGGTCGTGGTGAGGAATACCTTGCTCTCCCAACACACCGGCGCCACCGCCGTCGTCACGGCCGAGGCCCAGGTGCCCATGATCACCGGAACCTTGTCCACGTCGATCAGCTTGCGCGCGGCGCGGACGGCAGGTTCGGGGTTGGTCTGCGTGTCCTCGATGGAAAAGGTGATCTTGCGGCCCAGCAGCCCGCCCGCGCTGTTGATCGTCTCGCCGACCGCTTGGATCGCCTTCAGCATGCGTGGCCCGTCATACCCGCCAGCACCGGTCAATGGGGTCAGCACGCCCAGCAACAGTGGCTCGGTTTGCGCGCGTGCGATATATGGCATGGACAATGCCGCTGCGGTTCCGGCGAGCAGGCCGCGGCGGGTCAGTCGAATCGTTTGCATGTCATTGACTCCATCATCCGCCAAGAAAGATACGCCTGATTTCCGGATCCGCGGCCAGCGTGCTCGCCGCCCCTGTGGCGCCGTTGCGACCGTCCACCAGCACGTAGGCACGGTCGGAAATCGCCAGTGCCTCGTTGGCATTCTGCTCCACCAATGCGATGGCCAGCCCGCCCTGGTTGATCGACTGGATTTGCGCGAACAGCTCCTGCGCCGCCTTGGGCGATAGGCCGGCGGACGGCTCGTCCAGCAGCAACAACACCGGTGCCACCATCAGCGCCATGCCCATCGCCAGCAATTGCCGCTCGCCGCCCGACAGCGTGCGTGCCGCTTGGCGGCGCTTGCGGCCGAGCACGGGGAAACGCTGCATCGCCTCCTCCATCCGGCGCGGCACGTTCTTTGGGTCGACATAGCCGCCCATCTCCAGGTTCTCGCGCACGGTCATGGTGGGGAACACGTTGTTCTCCTGCGGGACATAGGCGATGCCGCGCCGTGCCAGTTCCGGCGGGGGTAAGCCGGCCACCGCGCGTCCCTGCAGCGTGATCGAGCCCTCGGAAGGCACCAGCAGCCCGGCCACCGTCTTCAGCAGGGTGGATTTTCCGGCGCCGTTGGGGCCGATGATGCAGACGATCTCGCCGGGTTCGACGGTGAAATCCAGGCCCTTGAGGATGTGGTCGGCCGACGTGTAGCCGGCGACGATGCCCGCGACGGTCAGGAGGCCCAACGCTTGCCCCCCATATAGGCGTCCTGCACAGCGCCATCGGCAGCCACTTCGGCGAAGCTGCCCTCGGTCAGCCGGCGCCCCTCCGCCATGACGATGACGTGGTCGCAGAGCCGGGCGATCATGTCCATCTGGTGCTCGATCAGCAGCAGGGTGATGCCCTCGGCCACGATCTCCTGCAGGCGCTCGCCGATCTCGCGCGAGAGCGTCGGGTTCACGCCGGCCAGCGGTTCGTCCAGCAGGATCAACTTCGGCTGCGTCATCAGCGCGCGGCCGATCTCCAGCAACTTCTTTTGTCCGCCGGAGAGCGCCGCCGCCTTGTTGTCGAGCACGTGGGACAGACGCAGGCGGGACGCGATCGCCTCCGCCCGGTCCTGCAGCACGGCCTCGCGCGCGAGCATCGTCCGGGTGCGGAGCAGGGCGGTCAGCACGCCCTCGCCTGGCTGGGCGGCGCCGTACAGCAGCAGGTTCTCCCGCACCGTCAGGCGGGGGCAGCCGCGGGCGATCTGGAAGGTGCGGACCAGCCCGGCGCGGGTGATGCGGTCGGCGCGCCAACCGGCGATGTCCTGGCCGTCGAACACGATGCGGCCGGCGTTGGGCGGCACGACGCCGGAGATGCAGTTGAACAGGGTGGTCTTGCCGGCTCCGTTCGGCCCGATGAGCCCGGTGATGCGGCCCGGCTCGACACTCAGATCCACGCCGTTGAGCGCGTGCACCCCGTAGAAATGCCGGGTGACGCCGCGGATCTCCAACAAAGCCATGCCCGCTCCCACCCGATCTCCGACATACGGGTAAGCAGCATCTATGCCAGCCCTCCAGGGACAGGCGAGTTTGGTTGGGCCTAACCGTTGGCCATGGACAGCCCGCGACTGGTTCGGCTGTATGCGGGCAAACGAATTCGGGAGAACTCCATGCGTCGCCGCACCCTGCTGCAATCCGCCGCCGCCTCGCTGCTGGCGGCGCCTGCGATCGCGCAACCGGCCAAGACCACCACGCTGCGCTTCGTGCCCCAAGCGAACCTCACGGCACTCGACCCGGTGTTCACCACCGCCATCGTCACCGCCAACCACGGCAACTACGTGTTCGACACACTGTATGCCTGCCCGATGGACGGCCAGCCGCGCCCGCAAATGGCCGAAGGACACGAAATTTCCGCGGACGGGCGGACGTGGCGCATCCGCCTGCGCGACGGGCTGAAGTTCCATGACAACACCCCGGTGCGTGCCGCCGACTGCGTGGCCAGCGTCCAGCGCTGGTGCAAGCGGGACCCGTTCGGCCAGCTGATTGCCAAGGTCGTGGACACATGGGGCGCTCCGGACGACCGAACGATCGAGGTGAAACTCACGCGGCCGTTCCCGCTGCTGGCGACTGGGCTGGGTCGGCCGGATGCGTCGCAGGCGGTGATCATGCCCGAGCGCCTGGCCAAGACCGATGCCACCACGCAGGTAACGGAGATGGTCGGCTCCGGCCCGTACCGCTTCCTGCCCGGCGAGTACAACACCGGTAGCCACATGGCATACGAGAAGTTCACCGGCTACGTCCCGCGCTCCGAGCCGCCGGACTGGGCGACCGGCGGCAAGGTCGCGTATTTCGACCGGGTGGAGTGGACCATCATGCCGGACCCGGCCACTGCCGCCGCCGCGCTGAAGAACAACGAGATCGACTGGTGGGAGCAGCCGCTGAGCGATCTATTGCCGGACCTGGCCGCGGACCACGGGATCCGGCTGATGGTGGCGAACCCGCAGGGCAACGAGTCGCTGATGCGGATGAACTGCCTGCAGCCGCCGTTCAACGATGTGGCGGTGCGCCGCGCGGTGCTGCTGGGGGTGAACCAGGAAGACTACATGCGCGCCACGTTCGGCGACGACCAGTCGCTGTGGCGCACCTGCCGCAGCGAGTTCCCCTGCGGCACCGCGTATGAGACCGACGACGGCGGCATGTACATGAAGGGCGACCTGAAGGCAGCCCAAGCCGCGTTGAAGGCGACGTCGTATGCCGGGCAACGCGTGGTGGTGCTGAGCCCGAGCGACTTCCCGGCAATATCGCCGCTGTGCCTGGTGACGGCGGATCTGCTGAAGAAGATCGGCTTCAACGTGGACCTGCAATCGATGGATTGGGGCACGGTGGTGCAGCGTCGGTCGAGCATGGAGCCGGTGGAGAAAGGGGGTTGGAGCGTGTTCCACACCTATGGTTCGTCGGGTGGCTATTCATCGCCGGCGACGTCGGTGCTGGTGCGCGGGCAGGGCCGCGCCGGGTGGTTCGGCTGGTGGTCCAGCGACAAGGCGGAGGAGCTGACGCAGGACTGGCTGGCCGCGCCTGACGTGGCGTCGCAGAAGCGGATCGCGTCGGAGATAGCGCGGTTGGCGATGAGCGAGGTTGCGACGGTTCCGTTGGGGATCAATTTCAGCAAGACGGCGTATCGCAGCAGCATCACGGGGGTGTTGCAGGGAGTCGCGCCATACCCGTGGAACGTGCGTCCGGCCTAACGCCGCTTCTCCCTCTCCCCTTGTAGGAGAGGGCCGGGGAGAGGGGTGACCGCTTGCACTCTCATTGGATTACGGGGGTAGAGCCAACCTGGCCGGTATCGGCGCGTGATTTACCCCTCACCCCGGCCCTCTCCCGCAAGGGGAGAGGGAGAAGGGATTTCGGCTCGGGTTAGCGCCCAATTTGCCGCCGCGCAGACCGCCGCCACGACCGCCGCGATCAGCAGCGCGGGCGTGAACGAGCCGGTTTCTTGCACCACGTACCCCGTCACCAGCGGCGCCAACGAGCCACCGATCGAGCCGCCGATGTTGGCCATGGCCTCCACCGTCGCGATCAACGCCACCGGGGCCAGGCTCGCGGCCAAGGCCCAACCAGTCGTGGTCGCGACATTGGCGGCGAACAGGGCGGCCGACACCGCCGTCAGCGCCATGCCCGCACTGCCCGATACCGCCGCCAACGCACTGCACGCCGCCGACACGAACAACCCGGCGACCAATGGGCCTTGCCGCGCCGCTCGCTCGCCGAAGCGCCGTGCCATCCGGTCGGACAGAAAGCCGCCGCCGATCGCACCGATGAAGCCGCAGAACTGGGGCAGGGCGGACCACAATCCAGCGGCGCCGGGCGGCATGTGCCAGCGCTCCACCAGGTAGCCGGGCAGCCACGTCACATACAGCCAGGTGATGTAGACCGTTCCGCCAAACCCTAGCAGCAAGCCCCAAACCGTGCGCTGCCGCAGCAATTGCCCCCATTGCACGGGGCCGGCGATCTTAGGGGTGGCGTCCGTTCGAGCCGCCGGGTCGCGGTAGATCAGCGCCCAGGCCACCGCCACCAGCAGCCCGGCCACGCCCAGCGCTGCGAAGCCGGCCCGCCAGCCGGCTGCCAGCATCAGGGGAGTCAGCACCAGGGGGGCGATCGCCGGACCGAGCGAGGCGGACGCGTTCAGCAGGCCCATCGGCACGGCGCGTTCGGCCGGGGCGAAGCGGTCGGCGCAGACCCGGGCGCCGCCGACGAACATCGGTGCCTCGCCTAGGCCGAGCGCTACGCGGGCGACGATGAACTGAGGCAGCGATCCCACCAGCCCAGCCGCCGCCTGCACGCAGGACCATACGGCCAAGGCGCCCGCGAGTGCCCGACGTGCGCCTAGCCGGTCCACCAGGCTGCCGGCGGGCAGCTGGGCCACCGCGTAGCTCCACGCGAAGGCGGAGAGCAGCAGGCCCGACTCGCCCTCGGACAAATGCAGGTCGGTGCGGATGGCGGGTAGCGCGATGGACACGGCCGACCGGTCGATGAAGTTCACGCAACCCGCCAGCACAAGCAGGCCGATGGCGTAATAGCGCAGGCGGCTCGGCTGGGGGGCGTTCATTGGCGGCTGTAACGCACGGGGACGCGATCCGTGCCCTGCCAGTTCCTCCTCTGCGAAGCGGGGGAGGGGAACCGTGCGAAGCATGGTGGAGGGGGCGGGGGCACCGGCCGCGCCCCCTCCGTCGGCTTCGCCGCCACCTCCCCGTATACGGGGGAGGATCTGCTTTGGCGGCTGGTGTGGGATGCCGGCATTTGCGATCTTGCCCCCATGTATGACGTGATCATCGTTGGCGGCGGCTCTGCCGGTGCGCCGCTGGCCGCCCGCCTGTCGGAAAACCCCGCATGCCGCGTGCTGCTGTTGGAGGCCGGGCGGGACTGGCGCAGTGCCGACGCGCCCCACGCGCTGCGCAGCCCCAACATCATCCCGTTCATGAACGACCCGGCGCACCAGGCCGCCTGGCAGTGGCCCGGGCTGATGACCC
>CAXTWC010000195.1:0-10309 GCA_964247805.1 uncultured Acetobacteraceae bacterium
GCGCCGAGAGGCGCGCAGCGCCCGTCACGCCGGCAGCAATGCCCCGGCAGACACTGGCGCCGCTGCCCGCGCTCCGGTTGCCCCGGCTGGGGGGCCGTGGGGTCGCTCGAACCTCCGCCGCCCCAGGCTGCGCCCGGGTCCCCGCCGGCCTGCCGGCCGGCCCGGCGTCGTCCGAGCTCGCTGCCCCCCAAGAAAGCCGCGCCATGCGCGGCTTGATGGGGGCAGCCCCACGAAGTCATGAAACCGCCGCCGGAGCGCACTGAGCTACCTTGCGTCAACCAGCCCAATCCCGGGGTTCCCCCGATCCTCGCCCCCCAGGGGGCTGCGGTCTGAGGCTTTTCAAGCCTCCCCGCCACGAACAGGGACCAGCGCCGCGTCGGTCGCCTCAGGGAACCTACGCCCGCACGGAAAGCAGCTCTCAGCCTCTTCCGAGTGCACCGTTGGACTAGATGCCGTTCCACACGGTAGGTTTCCGGAAACGCGGACATCGCCGATCGTTATTGACCTATTCGCTGTTTGCGAAGAAGACTGACATCAAACGCGTTCGGATGGCTCAAGCCGATCGGCTTCGGGATGCACTCACACGTAGGAGTTGCGCCATGACGATACTGAGTGATCGCAGAGACCTTTTCACCCTGAGTGCGGCTTCCGAAGATATCGGCGAGATCTATCAGCAGATCGCCCTCGGCCTGCCTAAGCTCGGGTTCACCAACGTCAAAAACGAAAGCGGCCACGTTTTCGGAGAACACGACGGCACCGTACTCGATGTGCTTTATCTATTCATGGGCGGTCGCCAGTTCTGGCAAGTGGTCCTATGCGCTGGCGATCAGCAGGCGACGAACGACCAGCTCATGGATGAAGTGCGAACCATGATCAGCAACTTCAGCAATCTCTGATCGCAGGACGACGCTCGAGGCATCTTTCGGAGAACCAGCGTGACCACGCTCAGTTTCGCATCCGACCAAGTCCTGATCACCCATACCACGACATCAGAGCTGCTGACCGCCTTCAGCCAGCAGGCCCTGGAGACGCACGGTTACTCCGGCATCGAAGTTCGGGACTATGTCTTCGCCAGCAAGAACGGCTGCCTGATGGATCTGTTCCTGCTTTACACGAATGGTCAGGAAACCTGGCGGCTCGTCGTCTGCGCCGGCCCGACCCAGCCCGCGTGCGACGCCGTGCGAGACGAGGTCCGGCAATTGTTCGACGCCTATCTTCCAGCGGTCAGCAAGCCGACCGGTTGAGTGCGAAGCGGCCGGCTTTGATGAAGGGATGTGGCTTATGCTGAGCAAGCACCAAAGCCTATGTCAGGACGCAGTAGCAGCCTGGAGCCGATACCAAACCACCGGACAGCATGTGACCGCCGAGGAAGCGGACGCTTGGCTCGCCAAGCTGGAAGCAGGCGAAGACGCAGCACCCCCTGAATGCCACGGCTGATCTGGACGGCCGAGGCAACACACGACGCCGCACGGCTCTCCACATCACCGAGCAGCAGATACCACCTCGATGAACGTCAGGGCGTCCTGTTCCTCCGGCGCTCCACGCAGCAGCATCCCCTGCCGACGCGGTTCCTCCAGGGTCAGATGCGCGATGTAACCGGAGCGGCTTTCACCCGCCGCCCGCGCCAACGCATCGAGTCGCTTCAGCACCCGGCGCGGCAGCGTGATGTTCACCCGCTCGATGGTGTCGTCGAGCAGCGCAGGATCGAGGGTGATGACCCCAAAACTCCACTCCGCATAATCCGGGTTCCCCCGGATCAGCTCCAGGCGCGACGGCGCAGGAATGGCCTCACCCGCATCGAGGGCGGCATCGATCCAGGCCGCCGCGGCTTCCTCGGCGCCGGCAAGCGCCTCGTCCAACGTGTCCCCCGCCGAAAAGCAGCCGGGAAGATCGGGAACCACGACACCGAACGCCGTCGTCTCGCTGCCGGCTTCGATCGCGACCGGATAACGCATGGTCTGCCCTCCTACAGGCCGGCTTGCTTGCGGATCGCCGCGACCAGGCCCTTGCCGAGATCCTTCTCCGGATGCGGCACCTAGACTGAAATCTCGTCCGGCCATTGTTGCGAGCCGTGCAGAACACGCAGCACCCTTACGGCTTCATCACCGGCGACATAGACCACGATGTAGGGCGTGTGGCCGATAACGAGCTCACGCGTCCCCTCGACCCGTCCAAGCCGGCCTAGCTGGGGATGGTGCGCGAGCTGCTGCACGGCCGCTTCGATCGCATCGCCCATGTCGATCGCTGCCCAGGGATTGCGCTCTGCAACGTATGCAAGCTGGCTCTCACGCTCGCGCACAGCGACCGACAACCACTCGACCTTCACGCAGGCCGCTTACCCGCTCGCTTCACCAGATCAGCGCGCCGCTTGCGCCAGTCCGCTGCGACCTCCTCGTGCGCAACCCACTTCACGTTCGGGTCGGCCGCCTCGCGCAAAGCCTTCTCGACCTCACTCCGGAACCACGCATCGTGCTCGGCCGCATTCACGGTCAGGCCGGCCGGCAAGGCCCCCTCCTTCGCCACCCGGGTCAGCAGGATGCGCACGGCATCGGAGACGGTCATGCCCATTCCGTCGAGCACCGCGGCCGCCCGATCCCTGATCGCCGGATCGATCCGTGTCTGCACCACTGCCGTCGCAGCCATCGGGCCGTCCCCCCGCTACATGAGCAAGCTGTTGTAGTGCAGATGAACGACGTTTGCTAGCTGCTCCCGGAGAGTTCGCGCACCAGCCGGTCGACCACCGCTGCCGAGCGCGAGCCGCCCTGCACCCCCTTGGCGGCCACCATGCCCATCCAGGGCTGCCAGGTGAGCACCAGGCGGCGTGCATGCGCGGTCGCCGTATCCAGATCCCCACGACGCACCGCGAGCAGCATGGCCAGCCTCAGCACGTCCTCCGGCGACAGCAGCAGCAGCTGGTCGAGATCGACCCGCGCGATCACCGCCGCCACGTCCGCATGACTACGCAGGGTCTTGCCATCCCGCGACCCCTTCGGCCGCCCGGCGCCTACCCTCGTTCCCCCATGCCCGCCCTCTTGATTGATGATTTTCCTGACCACCTCGTGCCTCGAACCGTCCTCCGCGAGAGCTCGTAGCGACCGCAGATCATTGTAATTACAAAGGGTTTTCGCGCTCCGCGAGGCTCCTCACCGGCAATTGCATGCCTCGGCTGGGACGTCCTACCTAGCAGGCCGTGCCGAGCGACAGGCGCATGGAACAGGACAGAGTGCCACCAGGAGCATGACCAGATCCCACAACAACAACCTGTCCGCGCAATCCCGGCGGAAAACTCTCCACAGTACTCCCTAAGTAATTCCGTTAAGGCAACATTACATGGCTGCTGCCCATGATCCCCCCGCTGCAACCGAGCGGTTGACCGGCAAGAAAATTATCCAGCCCAAAACCGGCACCGGCAGCCTCATCGGCTACGCGCGCGTTTCCACCGACGACCAGGACTGCGCCGCCCAGGTCTGGGAACTCCGCAGGGCCGGTTGCACCGAGATCGTCCAGGAATACGGCTCAGGCGCCGACAAGCACCGCCCAGCGCTCGCGCGCATCCTCGGCAGCATCGCAGCCGGCGACGTTCTCGTCGTGGTGCGCCTCGACCGCTTGGCTCGCTCGCTGATGCACCTCATGGAGCTGCTGGAAAACCTGGCCCAGCGCGGCGCCGGCTTCCGGTCCCTGCGCGACCCGATCGACACCGGATCCCCCGCCGGGCGCTTCTCCATGCACATCCTCGGTGCCGCCGCAGAGCTCGAGCGCGCCCTGCTCATCGAGCGCACCAAGGCCGGCGTCGCCGCCGCCGCACGCGCCGGACGACTGCCAGGTAACCCTGGCTTGCGCGCCCGCAATCCCGCCGTCACACAGCAGCTCGCCGCATACCGACGCACACGGCACCTGGAACGGGTCCACCAGCTCCTTGCCCCATGGCTGCCGCAGATCGAGGCACAGCGGCCGGCAGCCTGGGAAACCATCGCCAAGAACGTTGCGATGGCTGGTGGTCCAAGATGGTCCGGCGAACGCCTGAGACGTACCATGCACCGCCTGACCACCTCCAAGAGTGCCTGATACGGCTTGCGGCCCTATACAATTTTTTGTATAGTCACCACCGATGTCTGAGCTCGTCAAAGCGGTCGAGTTTCGTGGCAGCGCCTTGGATGACCTTCGCAGCTTTCCCGCGGGAGCACGGCGCGCGGCCGGCTATCAGCTCGATCTGGTGCAGAACGGCCGCGAGCCAAACGACTACAAACCGATGTCCTCCATCGGCCAGGGCGTGCAGGAAATCCGCATCAGGGAGGCGGAAGGCGCGTTCCGGGTGATCTATCTCGCCAAGTTCGAGGACGCCGTCTACGTCCTGCATTGCTTTCAGAAGAAGACGCAGAAGACCAGTCGCAGCGACCTCGATCTCGCCACACGACGCTACAAGGATTTGCTCAAGGAGCGGAAACAGTGAGCCAGAAGCGATTTGCCAGCGTCTGGGATGCCATCGAGGATACCCCCGCCCTAGCCGAGAACATGCGGCTCCGGTCCCGGCTGATGATGGCCCTCAAGGAGCATATCGAGGCCCAGCATCTCACGCAGACCAGTGCCGCCGCGCTGTTCGGCGTCACCCAACCCCGCATCTCCGATCTGATGCGCGGCAAGATCGACCTGTTCACCATCGACACCCTGGTCAACATGCTGGCCGCAGCCGGCCTGCATGTCGAACTCAGCATCGACAAGGCCGCCTGATGATCGAGCCGCCCTCCAGACCGCGCTACACGCTTGCCGAACTGCTCGCCGCCTCCGACTACGCCCAACCTCAACCACCCGATAAGCGCGAATAGGTTGATGCTTCAGCAGTCGGCTGCAACCGTTCGGTTGACCGGCAAGAAAACCACGCCGCCGCAAACCGGCACCGGCAGCCTGATCGGCTACGCCCGCGTTTCCACCGACGACCAGGATTGCGCCGCCCAGGTCTGGGAACTCCGCAAGGCCGGCTGCGCCGAGATCGTGCAGGAATACGGCTCCGGCGCCGACAAGCAGCGCCCGGCCCTGGCCAGGATCCTCGGCACCATTGACGCAGGAGACACCCTGGTCATCGTCCGCCTCGACCGCCTGGCCCGCTCGCTGATGCACCTCATGGAGCTGATCGAGCTGCTGACCAGGCGTGGTGCCGCCCTGCGCTCGCTGCGCGACCCCATCGACACCGGATCACCCACCGGACGCTTCTCCATGCACATCCTCGGCGCCGCCGCAGAGCTCGAGCGCGCCCTGCTCATCGAACGCACCAAGGCCGGGGTGGCCGCCGCCGCACGCGCCGGACGACTGCCAGGCAACCCAGGACTCAGGGCACGCGATCCCGCTGTCACCCAGCAGCTCGCCGCATACAGGCGCACACGACATCTGGAACGCGTTCACCAGGTCCTCGCCCCGTGGCTGCCACAGATCGAAGCGCAGCGGCCTGCAGCCTGGAACACTATTGCAGAGAATATTGCTGCTGCAGGTGGTCCTGAGTGGTCAGGAGAACGGCTGAGACGAGCTATGCAAAAACTTGTAGGACTGAACCCAGAAATTTTTCCTGGAAAGGTTAGATCTAATGGCGACGCGAGGTTCCGGATCGACTTTGATGCGAGTTGATAGCGTGCCACATGCCTGAAACTACAACGATAGGTTTTCGCTTTATCG
This sequence comes from uncultured Acetobacteraceae bacterium, assembly GCA_964247805.1. GTDB lineage: Bacteria > Pseudomonadota > Alphaproteobacteria > Acetobacterales > Acetobacteraceae > LMUY01. Next base: position 5,665 of record CAXTWC010000195.1, read on the forward strand.
GCGGGATAGCAGAACAAGGTCAGCTGAATTTTTATGAAGCCGGACGCTTCCAATATGCCACTGCACGTATGCTCTACGCCATAGAGCATTATAGAAACACCGGCGAGGTAGTAGACAGAATAAGGAGGAGAATCAACGCAGATTTCAGAGTCTCTGCCGCACAAGAGGGCTCGTTTCTGCAGGAAGTACTCCTATATGCAACTCCAGTGATTGGAGACTTTCAATACGCTCAATCCATACTTCACATACCGTTCGACAAACTGTTCTCCTTTCTTTTGTCAAAAGTCATTCCGAAATCGTCCGGGAGTGATCGCCTAGCTGACATCGCAGAAAAGCAAATTGACGCACTCACGCAATTTGTCGCGTTTTCTCAAGAAAGGGAGAAGACTTCTCAGGCTCAAACTATTGAGGAGACAAAAAGATTGCAGATGGTGTTGAACGCTTTAAGAAATGATCCAACAGAGTTACGAAACAACGAGTTAGAATCAGGAGAAATATCTAACATTGTAAAAAAATATTCAGATACTCCAGCAAGACTTTTACATGCTGATGGAAGTGCTGATTTTATAGCGACCGAGCTACAATCGGAGGTGTATAGGAACCACACAGTTTCTCAAGCTGAAGACGATCTTAACCGTATAGATCCTGAGTCAGAACAGCGTATGGTGGATCGTATGAGAAAGCTGTTCCCAGAAATCGGGCAGCCTCTTCAGAGGTCAGCTGAAGAATTTGACATTGAGCTAAACCACGGCGATATGCCAATAGCCTCCCTTAATGGTAGACGTATTCAACAAATTTCTGAAACAACTAAAGATGACAAGCCGATTAGAATCGATGGAAACATCATTAAACTTGACAAAGAGAGCGGCTTCGGTCGGTTTCGACCATATAACTCGAGAACCGTTCTATCTTTCTCCATACCAAGAGAAATATTTGGCTCTAACAAGAAGCGCTTCATAGAAGCATTTACTACACAGCAAGTCACGGTAATAGCCCTACCTCATAGAGATGGAATTGGTAATATAACTCGCCTTGTACTGCTTGAGGTAGTTTAGAGATAGCCAGTCGTGCAAGCGACGGACACGGTCCTTCATTACGACAACCCGATCGCCAAAACCCATCATCGGGCCGTATTCGATCTTGCGATAGGCTCATTGGAATCGTCGATGATCCTGCCACTCAGCTGCCCTAACACACGAACGCGCTTCATTCGTGTTTCTGTGTCCAATCGCTGATGAAGGTGTTGACCTCATCCACCATCCGAGTGCGGTTTCGCGCACAGGCAGCTTTAAAACGGGCGTGGAGCTCAGGCGGCAAGTCGATGGTAAGTCGAGCCGGTCTGGTGGCAGCAGGTGGAGCGGTGACGGGTTTGGCACCCTCTACCCATGTCTCGGCAGCCGCAGGCAGTGCCGGCCGGCTGGGAGGCATCTTGAAGGCACTCGGCTTGCTCATCTCGTCACCTGTAGGATTTCGCTCAGCAGGTTGCGGATTTCAGCGGCAGCAGGCCCGCGCGGCTGGCTCTCCATCACCGTCAGGCCAGCGGTCAGTGCCTCAGCATAGATGATCCGCTGCGTGGTGCCGGCGGCCAGGATCGGCGTCTGAAACTCGGCGAGGGCATCCTTGATGTCGCGACCGATGGAGGTGCGCCCGATTTTCCGTGAAACCACAAATGATGATTTCTGTGTTTCTTTAAATCTGTGTGACTCCTGGACAAGCCGCACGGTCTCCCTGCTGGCCCAGAAATCGGCGCCGCTAGGCTGCACCGGGATCAGGACCATATCGGCCGCCAGGATCGCGGACCGGGCAACCTCGTAATTCCGAGGGGCACCATCGATGATGACATGGTCGTAGTCGGCCGCCATGCTTGGCAGGTCACGGTGCAGGACTGGCTTGGAGAGCCCTACCACCTGAAAGGTGGGGAGGCTGTCCCGAACCGCAGCCCAGTCCTGTGCTGTCTGCTGAGGGTCGGCATCTATGAGCAGAACCCGTCCTCCAGCCTCAGCCATCGCACCGGCAAGGTTCAGGGCGATCGTGGTCTTGCCTGCCCCACCTTTCTGGTTGACCACAGCCAAGATCACAGGATCTCCTTTTCTGTATTTGTAGAAACACAGTTATACGATTTTATGGAAAGCGGCAAAGCACGCAGCACCCTGAGCTGGTGGCCGGACCCTTACGAGCCTTGAACGGGTCCTGCTGCTGTGGTCGTGGTCGCAGCAGCCGAGCTAGCCGCCGTATGCCTTCCGAGCATCTTTTTCATCTCGGTTGAGGATGCTTTTCCCCAGTCTGAGCAGCATGGTGTCGAGCTGATTGACCGGATTGAGGCGGGCAGTCGTCACGCGAGCTTGAGCAGAAGACTCTCCTACGGGGGTTCCAGTCGAGTTCTGAGACTTAGGCAGGGCCGGCCGGTTGGCAATCTGCGGATCATGGAACCTGTAGGCATTTGAGGTCCGACGCGGCACGGACTGCCATTCCCTGCCAAACAGGCCCATGACGGCGACGCGCTGCCGGACCAGCCGGTTCTCCCAGCTCATCAGGGCAGCCGCCTCCAGCACCGTGATCGCGCGGGCGACCGTTGCCCGGCTCACCTTCGCCGCCTCGGCGATCGCCTCATAGCTCGGGAAACAGCGCCCCGTGTGCCGGTTGTGGAAGCCCCACAGCAGCGCCCTCAGCACGTCCAGGGTCGCCCGGGTCAGCGGACCCCGATGCTCGCCCTTCCGCCGCAGCCGAGCGGTATAGACCTGAGCATAGGCCCAAATGCGGACCTTGGCGTTGCGGTCAAGCAGAACCGCTTTGCCGTCTCCAAATACTTTCTCCCGCCGACGACGGCGGGATGCTTTGAGTGCAATGAGCAAGGCACGTCTCCGCGCCGCGCCTCCTTTGTGGCACCCGTTCGACAAAGCTCGCCTGCACCCCGGTAAGGGGTTGCAAAAACGACGGCGATATCCGATCTTCTCAAAACCTGCCAGGGTTTCGGAAGATCGTTTAGGGGGCCTCCTTCGGGAGGCCTTCGACGTTTCTAGGTCATGGTCATCCTGGGCAGCCGGGAACCGGAGCGGGACGCACCGGCATTGAAACGTAACTCCGTTCCAACAAGCCCCGCAATCCTCCGAGCACTGATCGCTTTTAAGGCAGCAGTGCCAGGTCTCTTCGCCTTCGCAGATGCAGGATATGAACCGCTACAGGATGCGACTCCAGCCCATCGGACCGCTCCACCCGGCCTTTGGCCATCGCTCTGCTACCCGCCACCGCACGCGCTTGGCGGAACGAGCAGAAGGCGTGGAGAGGGACTTCCGGTCGGTGTAGATCGCCAGAAGGTTGAGGGGCGAACCACTAAGATGGCTGTTCAAGTTAGACGGCGTTGCATATTCTGTTCGAATGCAACCAACGCTGGGATGTCTGACGAGCATCTATGGCCGCGGTGGTCACATCCACTTTTTCCAGTCGATGAGACGCCAGCGAAGGGTCAACTCTACTGGAGCACCGACGTGCCGAACTCGGGCCTTCTTAGGGGCCGACACTTCTGGCGGAGAGAAGGTCACGTCAACACGATAACCATCAGAACAGTTTGTGAGGCCTGTAATACGGGTTGGATGAGCCGAAAAGAGACAGCCGTCGGTCCGCTCCTCACGGGTCTAATCGACCGAAAGCAGGCCAGGCTGTGGCGGCAGGATACCGAGTTACTTGCGAGCTGGTTCGCTATGAAGGCGATGGTATTGGAGGCACGCGGAGAAAACGGAGCTTCCCCGATCCTCACTCATGAGGAGGGTGATGCATTCCGCTGCACCGGACAAATTCCCCGGAAGATGTCGATCTGGATTGGGGTGGCAGACGATCCCCGTTACTCAGCAAACATGAAGTCTGTACGCCTTTGGGCTGCAAACGAGCCGCAGCCGACTGCAAAAACGACGAACGTAAACGTCATATGGCTAGCTATACGGGGGGTCGTCGGGTTCGTCAAAATCAATGGTTCGCAGTTCACACTAGACAAGGAATTGCCCCCACCAGCCACGTTCAAACGCATCTGCCCGTCCGGGCTTACGGTCCGGTGGCCGCTAGAAGCGCTTAAAGGTGCAATCGATCAATTCGACGAGGAGCTTCCGTCCCATCTGAGTGTGACGGAGCAGCCATCGGCCACCAGCGCCAAGCTCAAGTACGAGATGAAGCCGATGAACATCGACGTGGGGTCGTTCAGGCAAAGTCTTAAGCCAAAGGGTTCTCCTTGAAAGTAGTAGGCACCTAGCCGTCTTGCAGGAGTACGGGTTTGACGGCGCCCCTCCCGCTCTCCTCGCGGGGCTCCACATCCCGCCGCCCGTCCGGCCTTGCGGCCGGACATCGCTCCTTCGGGGCCCGCTCCCGCACCGGCCTGCCCGGCCGGCGCTGACGCTCCCCACCACGCCTCCGTCCGACCGCTCCCGGCCCGCCTGCCCGGCGGGCCTCACGCTGCTCCTCGTGGGGGTCCTCCCACCGACGCCGGGCGCAGCCGTCGCGCCGTCCGCTGCGCGGCCGTCACGCCCGCCGCTTTGCCCGGCTGTTCCTCGTGGGGCTCCACATCCCCCCGCGCAGCCCGGCCTGGCGGCCGGCCTCCGCTGCCTCGGGGCTCGCTCCCGCGCCGGCCTGTCCGGCCGGCGCTGACGCGTCCCACGAC
>CAXTWC010000196.1:0-9987 GCA_964247805.1 uncultured Acetobacteraceae bacterium
GGATAAAGCTTCCAACTCACGCAAATACCCGCCGCAACAAACGGATCGCCTTTGACGATCTTCTCCGCCTCCTCAGTCGTCTCGACTTCAAGTGTCCACAATGCTCCAGACTCATCATCAAAGGGCCCAGCGGCGCGTAGGCGGCCATCTTGAAGGAAGCCTTGCCTATATAAGAGATGGGCGGGCCAAATGACTTTAACCTTTTTTCTGTCCTGAAGGTAATTCATAACAGCGATGACTTTCATTATTTCCGTCCACTATTAGCTGAGTATTTTGGCGCGACACGTTGCACGTTCAAGGCGATCCGCCGCGCTTCGCTGGGCGTGTAGTCGCAGTTCTGCATCAATGCATGCTTCAATCCGTGCCGCCCGACGGTTCGCCTGCTTTTGGGACGCAATGCCGACGGGCAAAAGGGCAGGTGCCGCCTACTTTGCCAACTCGTCTGTGGAGCCGACATCAGGCGGTCTCTTCTCCTCCTTGACCGCGCCCACCTTAGCTTGAGCAACAAGATAGGCGCGGCGCTGGGCCATGACGCTCCGAAGCGTCGCGTAGTAGTCCAACGAAGACTGCTCAAGCTTGTCAGTGGTGGGGAGCAGCCGGGATCTGCCATCCACCATCCCAACGCCCCCACTAGCCGCGGTCACTATAGAGACGGTGCTACCACCTACGAATGTCAGCGGGTCCAAGATTATCCCGCCCACCTTACCGACAGTGTCGCGGACGTTCGAGGGGCCGAAGAGCGGCAGTTGCACGGCCGGGCCCGGTGCCACACCCCACACCCCGAGGGTCTGTCCGAAATCAGCCTCGTGGTGCGGGCGGTGCCAGCTTGTGGCGACGTCGAACAGCCCCGCGCCGCCCACTGTCGTGTTGACCGCGAAGCGCTGAGTGGTGTTCCAGGCGCGGCTTACGTTGCCCTGCAGCACGTCGTTCACAGCAATGCCCGGCTCCTCCAGATTGCTAACAAAGTTGTGCAGGCCGCTGCGGACCGCGCCCGGCACGTATTTGACGTAGCTCCGCGCCACAGGCCGCAACGCCTGTCGGTCAACGTATTGGTTGGCGCCGAAGATGGCACGGTTGGTCGGCTCGGCCGGATCGTTGTTTTTCTGAAATTCGGCCCGCGCCTCGGGATCGGCGGGTGCATGGGCGCAAGCTGCGAGCGCCAGGGTCGAGGCAAGCAGTAACGCACTACGGTGGCACTGTCCGCTTTGTTGCCATCGAGGCCCCCTTGATCCTGCTCTGTGCGGCTTTTCTTGTGCCGCTTGCCGGCGTCCGCCGCCAGCCGTCGTGTCGAACTGTTCCATCGCTGCGCCTCTTGTCCCGAGATCGGAGCGCTAGAGGGGCCAGGTTTCGGCTTGATGTTCCATTTGTATGCTGGCTGCAACAATGCCGTCAGTCAGACACATCCCGCACATACTCGGTCATCAATCCGACCTGGTAGTGCGCTACGATGGGATATGATCTTCCTGCCCCATATCCTGGTCGTTGACGACGACGAGGACATCCTGTCGCTGCTGACCGGCTTCTTCCGCCGCCACGCCCATCCCGTGACCGTCGCGGCGGACGGCGCCGGGATGTTCGCGGCGCTGGAGAAGGAACGGATCGACCTGGTGATCCTCGATGTCATGTTGCAGGGGGAGGATGGGTTCAGCCTGTGCCGCCGGCTTCGCGCGCAGTCCAAGGTGCCTGTCATCATGCTGACCGCGATGAGCGATCACACTGACCGGGTGGTGGGGCTGGAGATCGGCGCTGACGACTACCTAGTCAAGCCGTTCGACGCGCGGGAGCTGCTGGCCAGGATCAAAGCCGTCTTGCGCCGCACCGAGGGGGTTGCGGCGGGCCAGGCCGCGACCGCCACCCGTCCCATTTTGGAGTTTTCCGGCTGGCGGCTGGACGTGGCACGGCGGGAGCTCCGGTCGGCCGGCAACACGCTGATGATCCTGTCCGGCGGGGAGTTCGACCTGCTGCTCGCCTTCGCCGAGCATCCGCAGCGCGTGCTGACGCGCGACCAGTTGCTGGACCTGGCACGCGGCGCCACTCACGCCGCCTTCGACCGCAGCATAGACGTGCAGGTCAGCCGCTTGCGGCGAAAGCTGGAGTCGGATGCGAAGAGCCCGCAGGTCATCCGGACCGTCCGGAACGGCGGCTACATCTTCACCCCCGCCGTGCGCCGCGGATGACCCGCCCGCCATGGCTGCGGGACACCATCGCGCGGCGCTTCGCCTTGACCATCATCGTGGTGATCGGACTGGTTTTCACTTTGGCCAACGGCGCCGCCCTGCTCGCTGGGGTTTGGGTGCGGCCTTCAGCGCGCGAGATGGGGCTGGTGGACAGGGTCAACGACATCGTCCTCCTGCTCGAGGCGATTCCGCCTGCCGAGCGCCAGGTCGCCGCCGCCGCCTTGGCGAACGGCAGCTTCCGCGTTGAAGTTCAGGCACCCGGTTCGGTCGCCGCCGTGTCGCTCAACGCAGCAGCGCGCCGCCAGCCGCGACAGCCGAAGGTCTTTGCGCCCGACCATGGCCGCGAGCGCCTGTTCGTACGCCTCGACAACGACGGCGCGACCACGGTCGGTAGGGGCGTCCTCAGCACCGACGTCGGCGTAGGCCTTCCAGGTTCTTACGTCCTTGCTGTCGGGGTGCGGGATGGCGGTTGGGTCGTGTTCACGGCGCCAACGCGGTTCTGGGGCCTCGACCAGGCAGTGAGGAATGGTGTCAAGGTGGTGCTCCTGACGCTGACGGTCATCGGCATTTCGGTGGCAGCGGCATATCAGCTTTCGCGGCCGATCCACAGGTTCACCGAGGCGGTCCGCCGCTTCGGCAACGACCCGCGCGCTGCGGCACTTCCGGTGGCCGGCCCTGTCGAGCTGCGGGAAACGGTCCGGGCCTTCAACGCCATGCAGGCGAAGATACAGGCATTTGTCAGCGACCGCACCGCCATGCTGGCCGCGATCTCCCACGACTTGCGGACACCGCTGACCAAGATTCGGCTGCGTGGCGAGTTCATCGAGGACGATGATCAGCGGGCGCGGCTATTCCGCGACGTGGACGACATGCAGGCGATGGTGGACTCGGCGCTTGCCTTTTTCCGCGACGAATCGCAGCACGAGGGGGTGACGGCGTTCGACTTTCCGGAGCTGCTCCGCACGATCGCCGACGACTACGCCGACCAGGGGCATCCGGTCGTCTATGACGGTGTGGACCGCTTGGCGCACCGGGGCAAACCTCTCGCCCTGAAGAGGGCGTTCACCAACTTGGTCGACAACGCGGTGAAGTACGGCCGCGCGCCGGAACTGGAGCTTAGGTGCGGTGTAGACTCGGTCGTGGTCGCCGTCCGGGACAGCGGCCCAGGCATCCCGGCCACGGCGTTCGAGGAGGTGTTTGCGCCATTCTACCGTCTCGAACGATCGCGCAACCGCGCCACGGGTGGGGTGGGGCTGGGCCTGACCTCGGCGCGATCCGTCATTCAGAGCCACGGCGGCAGCATTACGCTCCATAACCGCGAAGGCGGCGGACTAGAGCTGCGGGTGACCCTTCCGACGTAGGTGTGGCGTTATCTCATCATCAAAAGGGAGGCACTATGAGCCAGCCTCTCCCCGGCAGCGCCACGACCACCCACACCGTGCGAGCAGAGCTTCAGCGATCGAAAACGGTGATCAAGTGGCGGACACGGCAGTCGGTCGAAAAAAGGCCGATGGGGCCGATAGAACGCTGCAGCGCAGTGCTGTCGCCTGCGGAAGAAGGCATCCATCTTAGCGCTTCCCGTGCAGGCGTCATCCTACACCACCGACGAAGGCGTCGGCCCAACTCGTATCGCTGCCTTCAGCGGCACCTTTGTCGGTTTCTTGCCGCCAAACCCGTCTGCGGCGGTCAAACGGCAGATTTGCGTGCAGAGTTCGAGATCTGGATCGCTCGGCAGCCGTCACACATACCAATGTGTTGTTGCCTAACTCATGAAATAAACGCTTTCGCCTTTAAGGCGGAGGCCGTGGCGGGCAATCCTTAGATGAAGTATGACGCGTCGCTGAAAGAGGCATCAGAGGAAAGACTCTAACCGCATTGCGCCAGATCTCGACATTGCCGCCCGTAGACCGAAGATTACGACCAAATGCTCGGGCATCGTTGTCGCTCTCCTGCTCGCAGCCTTCAGCTGGATCAGCGATCTTACCTCTAAAGTCTACTAGGAGTATACCATAGTGATCATTATTCGTACATCCAATACTGGTGATCATCCCGCCTTATAGGCCTATGCAGGTTACTGATACACTCATGGTGAACTACCAATCGGATTGCTCGGACATCAAGTGTAGTCTAAGCACTTCTACTGCAAGCACAATTGCCCTGTCAGTTTGTCGGAGAATATGGCTGTAGTTAAACTCTGAAGATGAAATTGTACCGCTATCTAGTGCCGCACGGCCACTGCTCAGGAGCTTGGTCCTGAAGTCGTGCATTTCTATGCAGGCGTTCAGTGTATAGCTTACACGTTTTGCGTAGTTTACCTTACTATCGTTCTTCCCTATCAAGTACTCGTGTATCATACGGCACTGTGCCGCGATCCCGCGATCGTCTGGGCTATAAACAGCCTCTTCTAAAAGTGGATCGTGTGTTAATGCTCTGATTGTTGTTCCAATGGCATTTTGAATGTCGGAATACGCGCTTATGAACGTCCCGAGGGCCCGAAGCCAGGAAGTCTCGACGTCTAAATCCTGAACCTTCTGGTTGTAAGTCGGAGCTGTCTTTGTTTGCAACCTGCGCTGTCTACTGAGGATTAATACATTCATGTCCTGAAAACGAACTCCCTAAGCTTTGTGGATCTCTCCAGATCGAACCCGGGTTGGGTGCGAACAGCAGCATATGCAAGTCGATATGGCTTTTGATGCCGCATTTACGACAGCGCGCTTACTATGTGTCAGAGTTGATATAAGAGACCATTTAAAAATGGTTGTGGCGGCTCGGGCTGGGGTGATTCAAGCTCTGGATGTGGACACCAGAGAGCCGTGGCCGAATGGCCGAGATTGCCCGCAAGACGAAGCGGTATCCGAGCGACCTGACGGAGGAGGAGTGGCAGCGGATCCTGCCACTTCTGCCTGAGCCGCCGAGGCGTGGGCGCAAGGTCGGCGTTGACGATGAGGCGTGCCGGAAGCATATGCAGGCTTGGATGCTGGTGCGGTTCCGGCGGGAGCGTGCACGTGCCGCCGAATTCGGAAGCACTCGCTACGTCTGGCGGTCCTCCGGCGATGATTGCGCGCGCTGCTCTGCACTGAATGGCCGCCGGTTCACCTTCGATCTGCCACCACTTGGCGGCCACCCCGGCGAATGCCTGGAGTGCAGCCGTGGCTGGTGCCGGTGTGCCATGGAGCCGATCAACGCGGGGTTCGACTAGGGTTCGGACCCATGAGCGGAATTCTCAACAGCCGAAGTCTGTAATCAGCCCCAGCTAGCGGCACCGGCTCCCGCGATGTGGCGCGGCGGCGAGCTCATGCCGGACTTACGACAAGGCTACGTGCAGCAGCTGCACCAGGAGAGCCTGGCCGACTGGGCGGCGGAGAACAACACCACGATGCGGCTGCTGGTGCGCCCGGGCGGATACGTGTTTCCCGGCGCAGCCATCGCGATCATGACCACGCTGGTCGATGGCGCGGACGTAGCGATCCGCAACGCCACCGTGCTCGGTACGCAACTCGTCAGCTCGGCCGACCTCGACGGACGACATAGCGACCTCCGCTCAAATTGATCCTACATGGTTTACCGCAGCCCACTCGATCAGGCGTCGAGCCCTTGCACAGTACAAACGTCACATCTATATGTTGTAACCGACATATGTGATTGACAACATATGCCTAGTGCAAGATAATAAGGGCATGAAGGCGGCGCTAATCCAGTCGGAAAAACAGCTATTCGAGGATGGGGCAATCCGCCAGGTTAGGATTTGGCTGGTGCCTGAGCCGGTGCCCCCGGCAACACACCGCTTCAAGTACAGCCTGGTCTACGTAGTGCAGGGCATTCGAGTGATCGGCTTCGACAATGAGCGGGGCAAGGGCGATCATCGCCACTTGCACGGGGCCGAGACGCCTTATGATTTCCAGAGTGTCGCTAAGCTACTGGCCGACTTCCGAAAACTTATCGGACAAGAGAGAGGGGAATGAACATGGCGGGCAAGTTGGTTTTCCGAGTTGGCGTGAGCCTTGAGGAGATCGACCGCGAAATCGTCGCAAATGTCGATTCTGCCGTAGCCGCTGCCGAGCGGAGCGATAGGATCGAGGCAAAGCGCACCATCAGCTTTGAGAACTGGACTACGTTCTTTCGCAGCATGACGCCGAACCGCATCGCGATCCTTGAGCACGTCGCCGCGCACAACATGATTGCCAGCACGCGCGCCTTGTCGGTTGCATTGGGCCGGGACTACTCCGGCGTTCATGCTGACGTTGCGGAGCTGGTGAAGCTGGGACTTCTCGAACGTGACGGCAATGCGCTGCGCTGCGAGATCGAGCCGGACGTTGCCGATCTGGTGGCGGCGTGAATGAACCCTCTGCCGTACACACAGCTAGCAAGTTGCCTTAATCATCATAGAAACATGGCAGAAACAACCGACGAAAAGCTATACTCGCGATAATCGGATATCGGCTGCCAGGTCTGCTCTTGTCTAGCCGATCTGCGATCTGATCTTCTCCGCGTCCGCAGGCGTCGCTGGATTGTAGACCACCATGCTAAGATCGGTTCGGCCATCGACCGAGAAGGCTGAATATTCGAAGGCGATCGGTCCCAAATCCGGGTGGTGCATGTGCTTGACAGCGTCACCATGGACTCCGCGGACATCGTTGTCGCGCCACATTGCCGCGAACTCCGGACTGAGAAGACAAAGCTCATTAACGAGCGGCTCCACCTCCCTGGCGGCTCCTGCACGCGCGGCGTCCAGCTTGAACGCACCGACCACGAAACGCGCGACATTCTCCCACTCATACTGCGCAGCCCGAGCAAGCGGGTTAAGGAAAATCATCCGCAATATGTTGCGCTGCTTGGGCGGTAGCGCTCCATAGTCGGTCAGCATCACGGTTGCTGCCCGGTTCCACGCGACAACATCCCATAGGGCGGTTCTAATCAGGGCCGGACTTGGATTAACTGCGTCGAGCACCCGTTGCAGCCGAGGGCTGACCGCTTCGCTATTCTGGTAGCGCGCCTCCGGCGGCCGGCCGAGGCCGAGAAGGAAAAGGTGCTCGCGTTCGGCTTCCGTTAACATCAGAGCGCGTGCGATCCGATCGAGCACGTCGGATGAGGGCGCGCCGCCGCGCCCCTGTTCAAGCCACGTATACCAGGTCGGACTGATGTTAGCGCGCTGTGCCACCTCTTCGCGACGTAGACCGACAATGCGGCGACGCTCCGATGGAAAGCCAAGAGCGGTCGGGTCGAGCCTCGCCCGTCGATCCCTCAAGAAAGTTCCAAGCACGCTCTCGGAGGCCAACTGGTCGCTCATCCTACAGCTTTCATACTAGGATAAGGTCACTACTTTAACAGCATAGAGCAAAGGTGGACATCTGTCTCCGGCGAAACCCGGAGACGTCGCTCATGCAGTGTGTTTGCCGCCCGCCCGAACCGATCGATTGATCGAACCGACGCCAGTGCAGTGACAGCGGTGAGCCAATCGATGCTCTGCCTCTCTCGTAACCCTCTACAGAAATGGAGCCTCCATGCCATCATCCCCGCCTAAGTCCCCGCCTTTGCGCATCGCCATCCTTGGCGTCGGTAAGATCGGTAGCGCCTTTGCCTTCCAACTGGCTCGCTCAGGCAATCATGACGTCACCGTGATTGCACGGCCGGGCTCCCTGCGACTGCAACAGCTGCAACGCGATAATGGGATCATCGACATCAAAGGGCAGCGGGCCAGCGTACAAATATCGGACGCGCTGGACGAAGAGACCCCCTACGACCTCGTCATCGTCACGCTCGTTGCCTACCAAGTTGACGCCGTGTTGCCTGCGTTGCAGCGCAGCGCGGCAAAGTGCGTCCAGTTCATGTTCGTCACCTTCGAGCCGGAGCGACTGCGAGACGCCGTCGGCGCCGAGCGCTGCGCCTTTGGAATGCCAGGGATAATGGCAATTTTCGACAGAGCTGGTCGGCTCAAGGTCACCATCGGCGCTAATGGAACGAAGACCACCATGAGCCAGCAGCGCTGGGTAGACGTGTTCAATGGTGCCGGGCTCCCGGCGGCGCTAGAAGCCGACATGCCCCTCTGGCTACGCTGCCATGTTCCGCTTTGCATCGCGTTCGAAAGCGTATCGGTCGCAGGTGAACGGCGCAGTGGTGGGGCAACGTGGGGCGAAGCAATCGTCGTCGCGCGCGGCGTGCACCAGGGCTTCGCGCTGATTAAGGCGCTTGGCTTTCGGGTTTATCCAAAGTCGAAATCGCGGATCAATGGCCTTCCCACATTTGTCGTGGCCTTCATGCTCTGGATGTTCTCGCGAATGAAGTCGATGCGAGAGTTGCTTGCCACTGGGGAGAAGGAATGTCGTGCTCTGGTGGAAGCGATGGTGGCGGCTGCACCTAAAACAACACCACTCGTCGAAGTATTAAAAATTCAGGCGATGGCGCCTCGATAAGCACTTACAAGACCATAACTTTGGGAGATCTGTCTTGCGTGTATTTGTTACTGGCGCCACCGGTTGGGTAGGCTCCGTCGTCGTGAACGATTTGATCGCTGCCGGTCATCAGGTTCTTGGGCTCACTCGCTCCGAGCAAGGGGCGCAAGCGCTGGTCGCCGCTGGTTCCGAAGTCCATCATGGGTCACTCGCGGACCTCGAGAGCCTCAAGGCGGGCGCTGCGCAGTCAGACGGTGTCATTCACACCGCGTTCGACCACGATTTCTCGAGATTCGCAGAGAACTGCGCGGGCGACCGGCGGGCTATCGAGGCGATCGGCAGTGCGCTTGAAGGCTCGGACCGTCCGTTTCTGGTCACCTCGGGGCTAGGCTTTGCACCAGGTCGCGTCGGGACCGAGCAAGACCCGCCTATGCCCACAACGGATGCCTATCCACGCGCCTCGGAAGCGGCAACCTCCGCGGTGGCAGCACGCGGCGTGCGCGTCTCGACCGTCCGGCTTCCACCGTCAGTGCACGGCCATGGCGATCATGCCTTCGTACCGGCCATTATCGGCATAGCAAGAGACAAGGGCGTCTCGGCCTATATCGGTGAGGGCCTCAATCGGTGGCCGGCCGTACATCGCCTCGACGCCGCTCGTGTTTTCCGACTTGCGCTTGAGCGCGGCGCGAAAGGAGGGCCTTTCAATGCCGTCGGTGAAGAGGGCGTTGTATTTAAGGAGATCGCCGAGGTTATCGGGCGGCGCCTGAACATTCCAGTCGTCTCGAAGACGCCCGAAGAAGCGGCGGAGCATTTTGGCTGGATCGCAGGGTTCACCGCCTTCGACGTCCCAACCTCCAGTGATCACACCAGGTCATTGCTTGGCTGGAATCCAGAACAGCCTGGGCTCATCACCGATCTCGATCACCCGGCGTATTTCGCTCAGTCACGATAGCGCTTCGGTGTCATCTATTCACTTCCCGCAGTGCCCGGACTACTCTGGGTACTGTTTAAGTCTACGGCTCGATCGGAAAGCAAGCTCGCGCTGAGCGACAAGCGCGCGTGTATCCTCGCAACAGGACGACCCTCCGGCCAGGCCGGCATGTGACCCCGTTCCAGCGCCCCCCGAGGCGTCGCCACTCGAGGGTCTTCTCGCTCGAGGCGAAGGCGTCGAAGAAGCGATGACGCAGGATGATGTGCAGGGGGGCGTCAGGCGGTCTCACGTGCAAACTTTACCCCTGCCACTTATGGCCGCGAGGCAGGCCAGGGCATGTAGGTCAGGCAGTTCAGCGTCTTCTGCTTTCGACCGATTCTGCTGAAAAAGGCCGTTGTAGTGGCGCATCTAGGCTGATTCAGTGCTCGCGGTAGGCAACGGGGCCACGGCCATGATGGGCGAACGAGCAGTCCGACAGGAATCGCTGTTC
>CAXTWC010000197.1:0-9974 GCA_964247805.1 uncultured Acetobacteraceae bacterium
CCGTTAGATAACGTGCTACCCCTGACGACATTCCTGCGCAGCCGGCTGCTGCGGTTGTATCCAGTCTATCTGCTGGGAACACTGTCTGGTGTGGCCCTGGCTCTCGAATCGCTTTTGATCGGCCATAGCAATTTGCTGTGGAACTACATGCAACCGCTGGTCAGCTTGCCGTTCGCATTAGCTCTGCTGCCGTCGCCGGTGACGGACGCCATGTTCCCACTGGATATCCCGGCCTGGTCGCTGTTCCTCGAATTCGTCATCAACATCGTCTTCGCCGTCCGCTACTTCCGCAGCACGCGATCGCTGCTGGCAATCATGGCAGTCTCCGGCCTGGTCCTGGTCGTAGCCCTCGTCACGAAGGACACGTTGAACTTTGGTTGGAACAAGCCGACCGGTCTGCTTGGCCTGGCCCGGATCTCGTTCAGCTTCCCGCTCGGAGTCTTCGTCTATCGGTTGCACGGGCGGCTGCCGTCCTTCGAACTGCCGGGTTGGTTTTTCCTTGTACCGACCGTGGTGCTGACGGGCTTGATGTACGCCACGCCCACCGGAACGACCCGGATCGTATTCGACGTGGCGTTCATCTTGATCATTTCGCCCGTCTTGGTGCTGAGTGGCGCCGCCAGCAATCCGGGACCGAAATGGGTGGGACAGGCTTTCGTGACGCTGGGTGCACTGTCCTACCCGCTATACACCCTGCACTATCCCACCTTGATGGCCGTCATGGGCACGATCCAACGGCACGTGCCAGCCGGCCCAGCCGCGCTCGCCGCCGCGATCGTGATGCTGGTCGCTATGGTGGCGATGGCGCACTACGTGGCCGAACTGGATAAGCGGCTACGCGCCCGCTTGACCCGCCGTAGCGGCAGCGCCGCTCTCGCTGACGCTAACCGCCTCGCTTTCTCAGTAAACAGGCATCAACGAGCGGTGTCATATCGCCATCCATTTGGATGACGCGGAGACGTATCGTTTGTGTCCGTCTAGCGCATCGATACCAAACCCTTTGGATAGACAAGTGATCTGAGCAGCGGCGGCGCTTCTTAGCGTTGCCGCTTTTTGCAAACGCTTAATACCAAGACTCACTGAGAGTGACCCATCGCCCAATCTCGTATCCCGATGGACATGACGCGCCAGGGTTGATCGGTGAGTTGGTTCCAGGCGTAGCAGCAGTGGTCGACGGTGGCGTCGTAGGATCGGAACACCCGGTTGGACAGCCACTTGTCGCGCATAAACTGCCAGACGTTCTCGACCGGGTTCAGCTCGGGGCAAATCAGAACCGCACCGCGTCGGGCAAGCGGTAGAGAGTCAAGAACTCAGAGACTTGGTATAAGTCATGGCGAACTCCGTGTTCGCCGGGCTGGATTTTAGGCAGGAAGCGCGCTTTCTGAATGAGGCCCCGCGAAGGCGTCACCTTTCTGCTCCGTCTTCCATCGTCAGCGCCGGCATGCGTTGAAGGTGGAAGACGGCTAGGCGGCCCTGGCGGACCGAAAGGTCGCTGCGGGCAAGCTGGCCAAGTAGGCCCTGATCGACTCAACCAGAACCAGTGTACGGCTACCGGACTTCACGGCGCGCAAGTTACCGTTGGCGAGTTCGCGGCAGACCGCGCTGCGGCTCATGCCGCTGAAGGTGACTGCCTCGGCGATCGGGAACGCGATGGGGTCAATGGGAATGGGCTGCATCTGGGACATCTCCACACGGCACCGGACAACCCGGTGCGTCTGGGGAGGACAATGGTCAAACGCAAACTAAGAATGAAGCCGCGTATGTAGATACGGCCCCCCGTATGCAGTTGATCTAAGGACGCACTTTGTAGCTGGCCGCCCAAGAAAGCTGCTGCGCGCTTAGGCTTGGGATGGCCAAATCGTCCGCTGGATTTGCCGCTAGGTAATGAATGGCTTTCGCCCGGCTCAGAAGCGGCTTGCTGGAGCCAACGGCGCTAAACTCACAGGCCCAATCCGTTAAAGTGTACGCCCAAGACAAAACGGTCTGTCGTTGTTGCCGATCGGGGATATCGTAAATAGTGCCTCTTGGAAGCGCGGTCTGAAATCTGGAGCTTGCAGCCCAAGTTGGCGCGATCCCGCCCCATCTCCCCACATGGTGGTGTGTCGCCGATCTGCGGGTATTAGCCTTCCCTCTTTCTTTGCGCGGGCGCGCATTGTATGGCAGGCGCGATTGAATGACGGATCCGACCCTGGGTGGCAGGTTCGAAGCGCAACGATATAGCTCAACACTTCTCCACAGGCATATCCATACAGCCGTCCATTTTCGTTTGCTGATGTCTCCAAGGCGATCGACCGGGTCGAAGCCGGCGAAGCTGAGGTTGTGCCGCTGAGGGCTGGCCGATGACAAAGCTGCCGCCGCGGCGCTGATGCGTCAACAACCTCCACTCGCACCTTGTCAGCCTCCGCCCGTTTCAGGGCCGCCCGCACTGCGGGTTTGGTGAGAACGACGCGCATGGTAATCCTGGGGTTTCAGGATACCCCGTGTCAGCCGTGGACGCCAGAAGACGCCCTGAGATGGATTTACGGCTACTATACGACTGATTCAATTATGTAAGTTCAACGCTTCCAGAACAGCCAGGAACGCGCTGGGACATCGGAGGACTCGGCGGTTTGCTGCTTCGTAATCAGTAGGTCCGCGGTTCAATTCCGCGCGCCGGCACCATTACACCATTGTGTAATTTGTTGGTTGAACGAGCGGATAGGGAGAGTGTCCGTGGGGAAACGCTGCATCTGCCCTCGCGCGCGGGGCGGGTAGGCGGAAGGCGAGAGAAATGCGCACAGCGCGCAACGCGCCGCTTGTTTAGGTTATATTCTTGAATCTCCGAATTTTTTTCATACATATGTCCTCTCCCGGCCTTTGATCAGGCGAGTCCAGGCGCCCAATCTTCTGGAAAACTGGCGCGAGTGGGGGATTGGCGGCCAGCACCTTGATGCGTGCCTCGGCCTTAAGCTCTCGGGGCGGGGCTTTGCCGATGGATGACCGAGCGCGACGGCTCGCCAAACGGCTGGCTACTCGCCCGGGGCGGGAAGCTTCGAGGTGGGGAGCGGCGACATTGCCTCGAATACGCCGTCGCGCCGCACCAGGGCGTGGAACAGCGCGGCCGCAATATGAAGCAGGATGAGGGCGAAGAAAGCCAAAGCGATCAGGCGGTGCGCGGTCCATAGCAGCGCGTGCAGCTGTTCGCTCTGCGGCAGTATCGGCGGAAGATGCACGGCTCCGAACAGCACCACCGGGTAGGGGGCCGCCGATAGCATGCCCCAGCCGATGAGCGGCAGCGCGAGCATCGCGGCATACAGCGCATAGTGCGACAAGTGCGCTGCAAGCCTCATCGGTTCCGGCAGGTCATGGGGCAGCGGCGGCGTTCCCGCCCGGGCGCGTACTGCAAGCCGGAGCAGCACGAGGACGAGGATCGCAATGCCGAGCGGCTTGTGGATCGCGACGAGCGTCAAGTAGTCCGGCATCACCGTCGAGACCATGCCGACGCCGATGAACAGCATCGCCAGAATGCAAATGGCCATCAACCAATGGATGACGCGTTGGACCGGCGTGAAGCGCTGTTCCGTCATGGCTGTTGACCTGGCCCCGTGTGCGGGTAGGCGTCGGCCTCCTCCGTTCGCAGGTCGAAGGATTTCGCATACGCCGACGAGCGCGCCGCTGGAAACGGATCGTCCGAGGTGCGGATGCCGTCTGGCAGCACGACCGGGTCGAAGTTGATGTCCCGGCAAGGCCCGGTCGCTTCGGCTGCTACGCGCTGCAGCGTCAGCGTGCCGACGTCGACGGTTTGCCGCCCGTCGGGCCACGCCGCGCTGGGGTTGTCGGTCGGGTCACCCGGCGCGCCGATCGTCAGCCGCATCGTCCAGGCAATGGGCCCGCCCGCGATCCGCTTCTGCAACTCCGGCTGCAGAAAGGCGGGGCCAAGCTTGGCGAGTTCATCGGGCGCAAGGTCATGCGGTGTCGCTTGCGGCAGCAGCGACCAGCGCACCGGCTTCGTCGTTCCGGACGCGTCGGTGAACAGGAACGCGTCGAGACTGTTGTAGCGCTCCTCGGCAAAGCTCCCGGTCCAGGGGGCCGAGGCCGCCCAGGCGCCAAACGCCTTGATCTCCGGATGCGCTGCCGCGAACTGCCCCATCGCACCCGGATCTTTGCTCCCCGAAGCCTGTAGCAGGGCCAGGAATGCCGAAGGCGTCGCGACCGGGAAGAACGGCACGTCGATCGTTGCACTCCGCCATTCCTCGCCGTCCGGCGCGGTGATCCGGAAGCCGAAGCCCCGGACGCGCGTGGTTGCGTCCGAAGCCGACGGTTCGGCGCTTCCAAGGCTGAAGCGGCCGATCACGGGATAGCTTCCTTGGCGAAGCATCGACGCGGTCGTCAACGCGGATCCGGCTCCGTTGGCTTCGAACAGGCCGGTCACGCAGATCCCTTTGACGTGGTTGCGCCGGTGACCGAGCGCCGGGCCGCCGGGCGGGCTGAGGGCTGTGATGAAGCGGCCGGGGCCGAGGCGTTCGGGGGAGAGCCAGCCAGCCGTATAAGCGAAGGCGACCGCCATCACCCCGACTGTGGCGGCAATGATTACCAGGGATGGCAGCGCCGATCGTGGCGGTTTCCGACCAGGCTGCTGACCGACTGAGTCCAACGCTTCTGCCTCATTGTCCTGCCGTAAGCCTGACCGATCTCCGGATCGGAGGAAAGAGGGTCGCGACGTGCTGCGGGCCGGTGTCCCACGAAACTGCTAATAGGCGAACCCTAAAGTGGGAGCCTGGCAGGCGCTGGCGTATCGGCACCCACCTAGGCGCCGATTTCGAGCGAGCGGTCCCATAAGCCGGCCATATCGACATGGCGGGGGATGACCTTGGCACGATAGAACACATCGGCCACCTGCTGCTCCGAGGCGATCGCCGCATCGTCCGGTGCCGCCAGTCGGCGCGGCTGGCTTGCGCCATCGAGAAGCTCGCGGATCGGCGTCTCGGGCACGCCGATGATCCTCGCCTGGGCTGCCGCGTACTCCGCGTGGTGGTCGTCGATCCAGTGGAATGCGCGCCCGATCTTGGCGAGATGTGCGGCAATGGCGGTTCGCCGCGCCGGGTCCGCTAGTGCCGCGGGGGAGGTGATGTAAGGGTAGTTGCCCGATAGAATGCCGGCCGCCGTACGCAGTACGCGAGCGCCGGCCTGCTTGGCTAGCGGCACGGAGTAACCGTAGATCGCCCACGCATCGAGGTTGCCGGCACGAAACGCAACCTGGCCATCGGCGGGAGAAAGGTTGACCGGCGTGATGTCGGACCAAGCCATTCCGGCCTCCTCCAGCATCCTGAAAAGGTAGTAGTGCGTCGTGGTGGCGCGCACGTATCCCACGCGCTTGCCCCGAAGGTCGGCGATCGATTGCACGGCCGAGCCGGCGGGAACCAGCACGACCTGCTCGTTCACATCGCCACGGATCACCGCGACGATGCGGACCGGTGCGCCAGATACGGCGGCAAAGGTCGGTGGGATCTCGCTGCTATAGGCGAGGTCCAACGCGTCGGCCGCCACCGCCTCCAGCATCTGGTTGCCCGATCCGAACTCCGACCAGACGGCGCGATAGGGCCCGTCATCCTGCCCGGCGAGCTTGAGCAGTAGTTGGTCACCGGCCTTGAATTGCGCCAGGCGGATGGTTGTGACCGGCTCCGCGGCCCGGCTGGGCCAAGGGGTAAACCCGGCGAGCGTCGCCGCCATCAAGGTTCTTCGATACATCACGCAGCCTGCTTTCTCGTTCGGCCTGGGGTCGGCTAGCCGCGACTAAAGCTCCCCTCGAGGGCTGAAAACGGCAAGAGTTGAGCTCCGCAAAATTTGAGTCGAATGGAGAACGTCAATCTCCCAAGACCTCGATCTCGGGCAAGCCATTTGGACTTCGCCGACGCACCGGGTCAGCTAGTCGCGGCAGCGATGACGACCCTGCGCCGCCGCTGGTTCAAGCGGGCGCGTAGCCGGCCATCCAACTCGGCTACATAGTGCGCCACTACCACCATGGCGAGCAGCATGACGATCGCGGCGCCGAGTGCCGCCGGGCCGGCCGGTACATGGCGTTGGATCGTGCCCATGACCGCCATCAACGTGGGATAGTGCAGGGTGTACAGCGGATAGGACAACGCACCGAGGGTCACGAAGGCCTGTCCCACCGATCGCCGGCCCGGATTGCTGGCGGCGCCGCTCAGCACCAAAGCGGGCGAGATGATCACGATGAACGCCACATCATAGACGATCCGGGTCGTTCCGGTGGGCGTGGCGTACATCAACACCGTCAGCGCCACGGTCGGCACGAGGAAGAACCAGCCCGGCAGTTCGAACGACGGCAGTCGCCGGTGCAACCGATAGACGAATACCCCGAGCGGGAAACTGAACGCGATGCGGGCGAGGCCCAGGAACCCGGTCGGCTTGTTCCAGCCGAAGTTCAATGTGTCCATCGTCACGAGTGCCATTACCAGAACCAGGCCGGAGACGGCCATGATGGCCAACAGCGATCGCGTGCTGCGAAGATAGCGTACGGCGAAGACGATGTTGATGACGAATTCCAACAGCAACGACCAGGCCGGAATATCCAGCGGGAACATGGCATCCGTCACCGGCGATGGCAGCAGGGCCAAGGCGAACGGCAAGCTGACCAACGGCTGCGTATAGTTCCACAGCAGGTCGCTGTGGCCGATGACCTGTGATTCGACGGCCAGCGCCACGCCTGAAAGCGTTCCCAGCAGATAGACGGGATATAACCGTAGCAGCCGGCTGCGCAGGAAGGCCATGATCGGCAGCCCTCTATCCAGCGGCTGGACATAGACGTGGGCCACGATGAAGCCGCTGAGCACGAAGAAGAAGTCGACCCCGAGATATGCACTCTGCGGCGCCGCATTGCCGAACAGCCGTTCGCCATGCAGCAGCACGACGTAGATCGCACCGATCCCGCGCATGCCTTCGAGAGTCGTGTAGCGTCTTGGCTTGTCCACGCCGGTGCTCCGCTGGGCGAGCTCCTTCTACCCAGCGGTGCTTAACGGGCCCCTAATGCCTTCCGGTGAGGCCGAGCCTCAGCCCGGCAGCTGCTTCACCCAGCGCCCCGCTTGCATGATGCCCGGGATGTGCGCGCCCTGCTCCTCCAACAGTGTCCAGTCGCGCAGCGGGTTGCCGGCCACTACCAGCAGATCGGCCTCCGCACCGGCCTCGATCACGCCCGCCTTGCCGGCCAGGCCGCACAGCTCGGCCGCCAGTGTCGTCGCCGAGCGCAGCACGTCCAGCGCCGGCAAAGCCCGTGCCCGCAGCGCAAACTCGCCCGATTGGTGCCGGTGCATCTCGCCCAGCAGGTCGGTGCCATAAGCCATCGGCAGCCCGGCCTCGTGCATGATCGCCAGCGAGTCCAACCCGGCCTGCCGCACCGTTTCGATTTTGGCGGTGCTCTCCGGACGCATTCCCAAACCGGCGGCTTCCTTGGCGAGGATCTGGTAGGTGATCAGCGTCGGCACTGCGATCGCGCCCAACTCCGCCGCACGCTTCGCCGTCGCCAGCGTGATCAGGTTGCAGTGCTCCAGCGAGTGCACGCCGCAATCCAGCGCCCGGCTGATCGCGTCGTCGGTATACAAATGGGCGGACACGTAGGTGCCGAGGTTCTTCGCCTCCTCCACCGCCGCCAGCAATTCGTCGCGGGAGAATTGCAGCATGTGGATCGGGTCGGCCGGCGAGGCGATGCCGCCATTGGCCATCACCTTGATGAAGTCGGCCCCGGCCCGCAGCTCCTCGCGGGCGGCGCGGCGCACCTCGTCCACGCCGTCGCAGATCCGGCCCATCGAGCCGACCCGGTTGAAGAACGGCCGGTCGTCGGCGCGCGGGCGGCTGTCGCAATGGCCGCCGGTTTGGCTCAGCGCCTTGCCGGAGATCACCAGGCGCGGCCCGGTGACCAGGCCGAGCGCCTGCGCTTCCTTCAAGCCGGCATCCGCGCCGCCCACGTCGCGCACGGTGGTGAAGCCGCGCATCAGCATCGCGTGCATGATGTGCCCACCCCGCAGCGCCGCCAGCGAGTTGGGCTGGGCCGCGTTGTCGGCCAGGTTGGCCATGGCGGCGATCACGTGGACATGGGCGTCGATCAGCCCAGGCATCAGCACTTTGCCGGCCAGGTCGATGCGCTCGGCGCCCTCGCTTGATATGGGGCGGTCGGACACCTCGCGGATGGTGCCGCCCTCGACCAGCACCTCCATGCCATCGCGCGGGCCTTCGTTGCGGGGGTCGAGGACCTGGCCGCCGGTGAACAAGTACTGGGTCATGCTGCAACTCCGAACGGGTCTTCGACCGAGGGGCAGGGCTGGGTGAACCAGCGCGCGCCCGTGTCGGTCATGGTGATGATGTCTTCCAGACGCACGCCGAACTCGCCGTAGATGCAGATCATCGGCTCGTCGCTGAAGCACATGCCGGGGGCGATCGGCGTCATGTTGCCCTTCACCATGAACGACTCCTCGTGCACGTCCATGCCGATGCCGTGCCCGGTGCGGTGGGGCAGGCCGGGCACCTTGTAGCCGGGCCCGAACCCGGCGGCCACGATCACGCCGCGGGCCGCCGCATCCACCGCCTCGCAGGGGGCGCCCAACACGGCGGCCCCGAAACCAGCTAGTTGGGCGCGCTGCTCCAACTCCCAGATCTCGCGTTGCCGGGGGGTCGGGTCGCCGTAGACGTAGGTGCGGGTGATGTCCGAGCGGTAGCCCTCGATGAAGCAGCCCGTGTCCACCAGCACCATGTCGCCGTCTTCGAGCGTCTGCGCGTAAGGTACGCCGTGGGGGTAGGCGGTGGCCTCGCCGAACTGCACGGCGCGGGAGGCGGGCTGGCCGCCCAGCTTCTTGTGGGCAGCGTCGAGGAAGGCCTGCACCTCGGCCGTGCCCATGCCCGGCTTCAGCCCGCGCGCGGTGGCCTTGTGCACCTCCAGCGTGATGTCCATCGCGATCTGCATCAGCGCCACCTCGGCCGGCGATTTCACCATCCGGCAGGCGCCGGTGATGCTGGCGCCGTTGGTAAAGCCGAAGCTGTTGCCGGCCCGGCGCAGCCCGTCGACGGTGAAGAACGGCGCCAGCGGGTCCAGCGCCACGGTGCCGCTGTCGTAGCCCTTGCTGCGGACGGTTTCGATCACCAGCGCCGTCGGGTCCTCATGCTCCTCCCAGCAGCGCACATCGGCGCCGAAGCGCAGCAATTCGCGGGTCTTCGGCTCCTCGAAGGTGGGGCTGAGATAGGCGATCTCGCCCTCGGCCGGGATGACGGCGCCGTGCAGCCGCTCGGTCAGGTTCAGCGGCACACCGGTGAAATACCGCAGGTTGGTGGAGGTATCGAGATACAGCGCGTCGACGCCCTGTTCCCGCATCAGACGCTGTGCCTTGGCGACCCGGCCCTGATACTCCTCGACCGTGATCGGCTGCACGCCACCGGTCATGGGGGCCATGCGCTCCAGTTCGGCCGCAAATGTCGAGCCGCCGACGCCCTGCACCATGGGATCACCTCCGCTATGAGGCGGCGAGGCTAGGCGACCTGCCGCCCCGGCGCTACCCGCATGCCAGCCCATCGTTGCCCGTTGCGCTGCCGCAAGCTACCCAGCGTGCACCACCACCTCCGAGGTCGGACCGATGGCCGCGCTGTCCCTGAGCAAAGACAAGATCCGCATCCTCCTGCTGGAGGGGGTGCACGGCAGCGCCGTGTCGCTGCTGCAAGGCGCCGGGTATTCGCAGATCCACCAGGTGAGTAAAGGCCTGGACGGCGCCGCGCTGACCGAGGCGCTGCACGGCGTGCACATCCTCGGCATCCGCTCCCGCAGCCAACTGACGGAGGCGGTGTTCGCCGCCGCCAACCGGCTGATGGTGGTGGGCTGTTTCAGCGTCGGCACCAACCAGGTGGATCTGGAAGCGGCACGGGTGCGGGGTATCCCCGTGTTCAACGCGCCGTTCTCCAACACCCGCAGCGTGGCGGAGCTGGTGATCGGCGAG
>CAXTWC010000198.1:0-9889 GCA_964247805.1 uncultured Acetobacteraceae bacterium
TCGGCGATGTCGTGCGGTGGCGGCCGGTGGATCGGGCGACGCTCGGACAGGCGATCCAGAAGGATTACGACCCGACCAAGCCGACGACAGAGCTTCAGGCGTCGCATAAGACCGTGCTGGCGGTGTCCGGCGCAGATCAGCGCGACGTGTTCCGCTGGCCTGCCCTCTCATTCAACCGCAACGTCATCACCGACCGCACCAGATTCGAGATCGAGGCGGCGGAGGCGCGTGCGTCGCTGTTGGAAGGGCTTTCCGGCCATAGCGGTTTCGTCGCCGGCGGCACATTCACCCTGACGAACGATCCGCAGGCTGGCGCCGCCAACCAATCCTACGCGGTGTACCGGGTGATCCACCAGGCGAGCCAGCCGGCGGTCGTCGCGGGCAGCGGCGGCCAGGGAAGTTACATGAACAGCTTCGTCGCCTTCCCCGCCAAGCAACAGTGGCGCGACCCGCTGATGCTGCGACCGCTGATGGCCGGCATCTATTCGGCGACGGTGATCGGCAACGACGAGGAGGAGATCCACACGGACGAGTATGGCCGGGTCAAGGTACTGTTCCCCTGGGACCGCCGCAAGGACAGCACCGCCGACGCCTCGGTCTGGCTGCGCGTCATCCAGCCCTGGACCGGTAGGGGCTGGGGCGCTCAGTTCATCCCACGCGTGAAAACGGAGGTCGCGGTCGCGTTCTTCGACGGCGATATCGACCGTCCGGTGGTGGTCGGCGGCCTATACAACGGGCAGGATACGCCGGTCTTCAAGCTGCCTGACCAGAAGAACAAAAGCGGGCTGCGCACCCGCTCCACGCTGAAGGGCAGTGCCAACAACTACAGCGAGCTCTCCTTCGACGACACGAAGGGCAAGGAACTCGTCTTCATGCAGGCGGAGAGGAACCACCACCGCAACGTCAAGGCGAGCGAGAACATCACCATCGGCGGCGTCCAGACCGTGACGATCGGCGGCGGCCAGCACACCCAGATCGCCATGGATCCGAAATACGCCGAGAGCCCCGTAACCTACTCGTTGGAAACCGGCATTGGCGATGCCAAGGTGAACATCGACAAGGGACAGTACACGCTCACCGTCAAGAACGATGTCGGCGTGCTGAGCACGGATGGGGACATGGTCCTCGAAGTGGCGAAAGGCAGCATGTTCCTGAACGCAGATCAGGGAAAGATCGACCTCACCGCATCGCAGAGCGAAATCAATCTCCAGGCGCAAACCAGCATCGTGTTGAAGGTTCTCCAGAACAGCCTGAAGATCGACACCACCGGCATTACCCTGACCGTGGGCCAGAGCACGATACAGCTGACGCAGCAGGGGGTGACGATCAAGGGGCTGACCCTGTCGAACCAGGGGACAGCGCAGGCCGAGTTCACCGCGCCGATGACCACGGTCAGCGCGGACGGAGTGCTGACGCTGCAGGGCGCCCTCACGAAGATCAACTGACGATGGCTGGGCCCACCTCGTTCGGCCTGCGCCTGGTTCCACCGACTCGCGATCGCGCCGTGCTCGTATTTCGATGAGCAACGCGTCCGCCTCGCCTGCCCTGGCCGCAGCCAAGATCGATCTGCTGCCGCTCGACACGATCATCGGCCGGCTGAACCTTCCTGCGGATGTGCTCGCCGTCATCCCACCCGACGCCACGCCCAGCTTGGCGCTCGACGCCCTGGTGCGGGCGGGGCATGGGACAGCCGCGCTCCGGCTCGTGGCGCACAGCCTGCCGAAGCGCGAGGCCGTGTGGTGGGCCTGCATGTGCGCGGAACACACAGCTCCCGATCCGCGGCCCCAGGCGGAGCTTGCGGTGGCACGGAGCGCGCAGGCCTGGGTGCGTCGCCCGCATGACGAGGCCGGGTTCGCAGCCTATACGTTGGCGGAACGCTGCGGCATGCAGAGCGCCGAATGCTGGACGGCGGTCGCGGCGAAGTGGTGCGGCAGCACGCTGTCCGGTCCGGGTCTGCCACCGGTGGCCCCGCCGCCGCACTTGCCGGGCGTCGCCGTCTATGGGGCCGTGGCACTCGCTTTGGCCCGGGTCCCGGCAGAGCAGCAGCCGGCGGTTACCGCGAGGTTCATCGGCTCGGCGCGGGACATAGCGGCCGGGGGAGCGGGGCGGCTCAGGCGGGACGAGCCGGTGGCGCCTGCCTAGCGATCCTGTGCGGTGCGACGCCGCCTCAGGCAAGTCATCGGTGTCGTCGGCGAGATCGCCTGCAAGACCAGCAGCCCGCGACGCCTGTCGTTGACAGCGCCGCATCTCTCGCCGCACGATCGCTGGTAGAATACAATCAGGCCCACGAATGGGCTAGCGCGGGGTTACGGACGACTAGCGCGGTCATGCGGGCAACTGACTCCAAATCCGCACCGGTCTACGCCGCACCTCCGGGTAGATGAGGATCGTACCACGATGGATGATGTCCCTCTGTCCGTCCACGAGTTCCAAGCTGCGGAGCAAGCCAAGCGCGAGGCCGAAGCGTGGCTTCTGAGCTTCGAGGCCGCGCTGCGGTCTTGTGACGCGACACGGATCAGCGATTTGTTCCATGCCGACTGCCACTGGCGCGATGTGCTGGCCTTCACTTGGCATTTGTCGTCCAACCAGGGCGAAGCGGTCGGCGCGGCGTTGGCGAGGGAGCAGGGGCGCGTGGGGGCACACGGCTTCCACCTGCCGCGAGATCGGCGTGCGCCGCGCCGGGTGACCCGGCTGGGGATCGACAGTGTCGAGGCGCTGTTCGAGTTCGAGACGGCGGTTGGGCGAGGTGCCGGCCTACTGCGCCTCTCGGCCGCGCCGGACGGCGATGGTGAAATGCGGGCGTGGCTGCTCTCCACGATCCTGCGGGAGCTTCGCGGCCACGAGGAGCGGGTCGGCGCCCGGCGTCCGAGTGGGGCCGCCTATTCTCGCAATTTCGGCGGCGATAACTGGGCCGACATGCGCCGCCGGGCGGTAGCCTACGAGGACCGGGAACCGGCCGTGCTGGTCGTGGGCGGCGCCCAGTCCGGGTTGGCGATCGCCGCCCGGCTCAATCAGCTCGGCGTCGACACGCTCGTCGTCGAACGCTGGCCACGGATCGGCGACAGCTGGCGGCGCCGCTACCATTCGCTGGCGTTGCACAACTCGTCGCACATCAACCACTTGCCCTACATGGATTTTCCGCCGACCTGGCCGACCTACATCCCGAAGGACATGCTGGGGAACTGGTTCGAGTTCTACGCCGACGCGATGGAGATCAATTGCTGGACCGACACCGAGTTCGTCGGGGGCACCTGGGACGAGCTGGATCGTTGTTGGTCGGCGCGGGTGCGGCGGGCGGACGGGAGCGAGCGCGTGCTACGGCCGCGCCACCTGATACTCGCCAATGGCGTCAGCTCCGTGCCCTTCGTGCCAGACTTGCCCGGCCTGCTCGACTTCGCAGGGACGGTCGTGCACGCAGAGGAATTCGACACGGGCGCGTCGTGGGAGGGCAAGAACGCCCTGATCATCGGCACCGGCAGCAGCGCGAACGACATCGCGCTCGACCTGCACAGCCACGGGGTGAATACCACCCTGGTGCAACGCGGCGCCACCACCGTCGTGTCGATCGATCCGAGTGCCCGGCTCAACGAGGCCGTGTTCGACGAGGGCAACGCTCTCGAGGATAGTGACCTGATTATAAGCTCGCCACCGCCGGCACTCGTCATCCAGAGCTACAAGGCGGTGACCAAGCGGATGGCCAAGCTCGACGAGGCCCTGATCGCCGGGCTGAAGTCGATCGGCTTCAAGCACGATTTTGGTGAGGACGAGACCGGGCACCAGATGAAGTATTTCCGCCGGGGCGGCGGTTACAACTTGGACGCGGGCAGCTCCGCACTGTTGATCAAGGGCGAGCTCGGCCTACTGCAATACGACCGCATCGAGCGGTTCGTGGCGGACGGCGCCCGGCTGTCGGACGGAACGACGGTGCCGGCCGATTTGATCGTCCTGGCGACCGGTTATCACCCGCAGCACGAGCTTGTTCGCCGTGCCCTGGGCGACGAGATCGCCGATCGCGTCGGTCCGGTTTGGGGCATCGGCGCGGATGGTGAGCTGCGCAACATGTATGTCCGCACGCCGCAACACGGCCTGTGGTTCATGGCGGGCAGTCTGCCGCAGATCCGCATCAAGTCACGCTGGTTGGCGTTGCAGATCAAGGCGGTGGAACTCGGGCTGCTGGAGCCCGTGCGGGCCGCCTGATCGCGGCCGGGTCAGGACGGGCAGAAAGCGTCCGGGCCGCAATTTTCTCGCGCCGAGAGCACAGCTTGCGGATGACTGGCATGCAACTCGGTCCCATCGCTTTTGGCAGCGCCTAACGCGGATAACTGGCCGTTTGACAGCGCCACGATCACGCTCCTTACTGGCATGCAAAACAGGAGGAACCTCCATGATAAAGCCAAAAAGGCTTTGCGCCGCATTATGCCTGACCGCCGCATCAGCGATCGGGCTCGGCGCCAGCGCGCGAGCGGAAAACTTTGAATTCGGCGTTGTCGCGCCGTTGTCCGGCGGTGGGGCCGATTACGGCACGGCGTTCCAGAACGGTATCAAGATGGCCGTAGCGGAGGTCAACAAGGCCGGCGGCGCCCAGGTTGACGGCGAACGCTATCCGATGGTGCCAGCGTTCTGCGATGACGAGTTCAAGCCGGACAAAGCGGTCAATTGCGGCAAGGAGCTCTCGTCCCAGCGCCGGATTCGCGTCGTGATGACACCCTCGAGTCTGGCCGCCTTTCCGATGATGGGGTTCAACCAGCAGGAGGGCTTCTTGCTGATGGCGACGTCGCAGACGCCGCGCTTTACCACGATGGGCAACAAGCTCGTGGTCCGGTTCGTCAACAACACCGACAAGACGATGGGACCCTGGGTGGCGCTCCTGCAACAGTATTTCGCCAAGACGAAGCAGCCGGTCGACAAGGTCGCCACGATGGTGGTCAATACCGAGCTGGGTAAGACCTGGGCGGACAACTTCGCCGCGTCCTGGAAAAAACGCGCGGGCGCCTCGGTCGTCGGCAGCGCCAGCTACAACGCCAATGACACCGACTTCTATCCCCAGCTATCGACGCTGTTGCCGAACGCACCAGACGCGATCGTGTTGACCACGGTCTGCCAGCCGTCGTCGATCGTCATCAAGCAGGCGCGCGAGCTCGGCTTCAAGGGCCCGTTCATCCAGTCCACCGCCTGCTCGGGCGACGAACTCGCGCGGCTACTCCCGCCGGAGCAGGTGAACGGGGTCATCTTCGAGGTTGGCGCCTGGGGAAGCGACTCCCCGGAGGTGGCGGCGTTCAAAAAAAGCTACCAGGCCGAGTTCGGCACCCCGCCCCAGGCGATCTCGGGCGAGGGCTATGACGCCGTGCGCTGGCTGGCCAAGGCGGTGCAGATCGCGGGCACCACAGCGGACGCGGCCAAGATCCGCGCCGCAATGCCCGATGCCCTGGCAGCCACGAAGAACATGTTCGACATGGCCAATTTGGACGACAAGGGCGACCTGGATTTCCCAACCTATGTCGGCGTGATCAAGGATGGCACGACGGCCGTCTTCACCGGCGACAAGTAGCGGGCAGTAAGACAGGAGCGCGTCGAATGTCTCCCTTCCTGATCCAGCAAATCGCCAACGGCATCATGGTCGGCAGCATCTACGCATTGATTGCTATGGGCGTGGCGATGATCTACGGCGTCATGAACGTACCGGACTTCGCGCTCGGCGCCAAAGCGATGTTGGGCGGTTACGTGGCCTTCCTGCTCACGGCGACGTTCCACCAGGCCTATGGCGTGGCCCTTATCGGCAGCATGCTCGCCCTTGCGGTGGTCGGCCTTGGCGTGGAGCGGTGGATCTTCCGGCCCTTGGCTGGCGCCCCGTCGATCAACGGGTTCATCTCCTCGTTCGGCTTACTGCTCGTGTTCGAGAACTTTGCCCTGCTGGCGTTCGGCTCATCGTATCGGCGCATCCTGTCGCCCTTCGACAGGCAGAACATCTCCATTCTCGGGGCGAACCTGACCATGCAGCGGCTGCTGGTGGTCGCGGTTGCCGTCGCGGTGATGATCGGCCTGCACCTGTTCATCCGCTACACCACCCTCGGTGCGGCAATTCGCGCGGTGGCGCAGAACCGCCGCGGAGCGCTGCTGTGCGGCATCCATGCGGAGCGGATCGCGGGCGTGACGATGGCCATCGGGAGCGCGCTGGCCGGGGTCGCGGGTGCGCTGATCGGCCCGATCGCCATGGTCTACCCCAGCATGGGCGAGAGCCTCATCGTCAAGGCGTTCGTGATCACCATCCTGGGCGGGATGGGCAGCATCGTGGGTGCCATCGTGGGCGGATACATGCTCGGGCTGATCGAGGCGCTGGGCGCGATGTACATCTCGGTCGACTACAAGGACGCATTCGCTTTCGCGTTATTGGTCCTAGTGTTGACCGTCCGCCCACAGGGCCTGTTCGGCAAAGCCGCGCGCTGATGCGGCGTGTGGCCCCGTGGCTCGCAGGCGGGATAGTGGCGATCGCCTTGCCCTACCTGGTGACCAACAACTACCTGCTGCATCTGCTGATCATCGCCGTGATCTGGAGCATCCTGGCCACCAGCCTGAACCTGGTGCTCGGCTACACCGGGCTGCTGTCGCTCGCGCACGGGGCATTTTTCGGGCTGGGGGCCTACTGCTCCGCCCTGCTGGTGACCAAACTGGAGTGGAATTTCTGGGCGACCATCCTGCCCGCCATGGCCGTCGCTGCCTTGTTCGGCGCCATCCTCGGGCTGTTGACACTGCGGCTTTCCGGGCACTACTTCGCCGTGAGCACCCTGTCGTTCGGCATCGTGGTAAGCCTTGTGCTCGAGAAATGGGACGATCTGACCGAAGGCCCGCGTGGCATCAGCAGCATCCCCGCCCCGACGCCGATCGACCTGTTCGGCTGGGTGCGATTGGATTTCGAGAGCAACATCGCGAAATACTATCTGGCACTGGCGACGTTGGTTTTGTGTATGGTGTTCGTTTGGCGGTTGGTACACTCGCCCGTCGGCCGTGCGCTCGAGGCGATCCGGCAGAACGAGCTGCTGGCCGCTTGCCTCGGCGTCGATCTGGTCTTCTACAAACTGCTCGCCTTCTCGCTCAGTGCCGCGATGGCCGGGCTCGCGGGCGTGCTGTACAGCGTCTACATCACCTATATCAGCCCCGTGGACGCCGGACTGTGGAACGGCTTCTACGCCGTGATGTACATCGTGATCGGCGGCATGGGCACGCTGCTCGGCCCTCTGATCGGGACGGTGTTCCTGGTGACGCTGCCGGAACTGCTGCGCGTGTTCCAGGACTACAGATTGCTGCTGCTCGGCATCCTGCTGATCCTGACCATGACCTTTCTGCCGCAGGGGATCGTCGGCGGGTTTACCAGCTTGCGCCGGAGGTGGGCAGAGCCGTGAGCCTGGTCGAGTTGGGAGGCGTCACCAAGGCGTTCGGGGGGCTGCGAGCGGTGCGCGACGTGACGCTGCGGGTCGAGCGCGGCGAGATCTTCAGCGTCATCGGGCCCAATGGTTCCGGCAAGAGCACGTTGTTCAACCTTATCAGCGGCGTCATGGCGCCGACCTCTGGCACGATCCGTGTGCTCGACCGAGACACGAAAGGATTGGGACCGCACCGGGTCGCCAAGCTAGGCCTGAGCCGGACGTTCCAGACTACCCAGGTGTTCGCAGACAAGACGGTGCTGGAGAATGCACTGGCAGGGCGGCACCTGCATGTCCGCACGGGGTTGTGGGCGGCGGAGCTACGCACGCGTGCGTTCCGGGAGCAGGAAGCACGGCACCGCGCGCGGGCGCTCGAAGTGTTGGGTATCGTCGGGCTGGCGGCAGTGGCCGGGCAGCGCGCCGGTGCGCTGCCGAACGCGTTGCAGCAGCGGGTTGCCATCGCCATGGCGCTGGCGAGCGAGCCTGACCTTCTGCTGCTTGATGAGCCGACCGGCGGGCTGATGGAGCAGGAGGTGCTGGCGTTGATGGACCTGCTGCACCGCATTCGTGACGAAGGTGTCACGATCATGCTGATCGAGCACAAGATGCGTTTGGTTCGCCGGGTTTCGGACCGAATCGCGGTGCTGAACAATGGCGCTCTGATATGCGAAGGCGCGCCCGACCACGTCCTCAACGACGAACGGGTGGTGGAGGCGTATCTTGGCACAGCCGATTCTGCTGCGGCTTGAGGCCGTCGAGGCGGGTTACGGCACGCTATCCGTACTCAAGGGCATCGATCTCGAGGTGCCGGCCGGCGAGATCGTGGCACTGCTCGGCTCCAACGGTTCGGGCAAAACCACGACGATCAACGCGATCTCCGGCGTGGTCCCGATCCAGAGCGGCCGCATTACCTTTGACGACGGTCGCGTCGACGGCCTGCACCCCGCGGCGGTCGTCAAGCGCCGCCTCGTGCAGTGCGCGGAAGGTCGCCAGCTTTTTCCCAACCTGACTGTGGTGGAGAACCTGCGGCTTGGCAGCTACTCGCGCAGACTGTCCGGCGGAGCGATGCGGACGGAAATGGAACGCATCTACGAGCTATTTCCCGTGTTGCGCGATCGTCGTCAGCAACTCGCGGGAACGATGAGCGGTGGTCAACAACAGATGCTGGCGATCGGTCGAGCGCTGATGGCAAGCCCGCTCCTGCTGATGATGGACGAACCATCGCTGGGCCTCGCGCCGCTCCTGGTCAGCCAGCTTTTCGAGCTGATCACCCGCATCAACGGTCTGGGCACGACGATCCTTCTCGTGGAGCAAAACGCCATCGCCAGCCTCAAGATCGCTCATCAAGCGTATATTCTTGAAGCCGGAAGGATCGCGCTAGCCGGACCCGCACGAGACATGATCAGTAACCCCCGTGTTCGCGAGGTCTATCTCGGCCTGTGATGCCCGCGCACGACGTCCGCCTCCGGGGAGACAGCGACCGCCGCCAAGCAGCCGTAGTGGAATGGCCGGGTGGAGCGGACATCCAGCTACTCTAAATTCAGGGCTTCCGCATCGAAGCGCGCCGCTGAGCAACAGACTTTCGGTCGATCGACGTGGGTAGACCTTGTTTATCAAACGCAACACTGAAGTTGAACGCCGTCGGTGTTGGCCCATTATCATGAAGGTATTCGAAGCGATCGACGGCTTCTTTCCAGCTAGGTAGATGGGCGGGTGAAACCCACCACAGGACATAGGGCGGCCAGCGTTGCTCGACGAACCACTCCCCGGCTCGCCCTAACGCCTCAGCATGGATACCGAAGTAGGTGAACGCCATCAGGCTTTCGAGGTCTTCCCACAGCGACAGTGTAGATGGCGACCATCCATCACCTCGCTCGATGTAAAATTTAGGGTAGACCTGTTCGCCCCAACTTGGCGGTCCTTGTTCTTCGCCATAACCCGAGCGTCCTACGAAGCCGGACGCGCGTTCAGCACTAGCGAAGTTCACGCCTTCGACGTCTCTAAAACCCTGATTGGCAGGAGCTTCGGCCCGCTCGCGGAACATGCCGAAGTTGTAAACTGCAAGAAACATTCTTTGCTTGTCTTCGCGATACAAGCAACTTGTCAAGTTCAACTGTCACAGCGTTGAGCCACACCGTGTGCGCTGTGGCGCCTGGCGGCGGAACTCAGGCGAAGATGGACGACAGGTTCTCGGCATCAGCAACACCTCTGATGAGAGCTTCAGGGTACTTCACCAAACCCGGTCGACCCAGTCCACACGTGTCGTCTCTTGACCCCTCGGCAAAACAACTGAAGGCTGTCGCCAAGTGATGCGTTGTTGCGACTGGGGAACTGGATGATCAAGCGCTTGGCCGTCGCGGCAGTTGCCGCATTTGCACTGGGCATCGGCGCGGCGCACGCCGACGGGACGCTCGTGATCGGTATCGCAGCCGATCCCACCGGGTTCGATCCCGAAGCGGTGCTCAACAACA
>CAXTWC010000199.1:0-9684 GCA_964247805.1 uncultured Acetobacteraceae bacterium
GGTCCTGGCTCGGGTTCGTCTCGGCCTGCTTCAGTTACTCCAGCATCTTCTCCAGCTGCTGCAGCTTCTCCTGCGCTTCGTCCATGCGGCCGGCCTTGGCAGCGTCCTTCATCTCCTGCGTGAGCTTGTCGAAGTCCTGCTGGTTGAGCGTGCGCTGGGACGGGTCGAACGGCATCAGCGTGCCATCCTTGCGGGCCTTCTCGGCCAGCGCCTGCAGATGCTTTTGGATCTCGCGGCGGAGTTCGTCCGCCTTGCGGTCCATATCCGTCTTGTCGCCCTTCTCCACACTGCGTTGCAGGGCGTCCCGGGCCGTCTGCACCGCCTGCGCCGTGCGCGCCACGGCGTCGTCCTCGAGTTGCAGGGCCAGCGACCACAGCCGGCTCTGCGCTTCGGTGATGTCGGCGGGTTCGCCACTACGCTCCAGCAGGCTCGCAGTGCTGGTCAGCGCCAGGTAGACGCCCGTGTTGTTGTCGAACGCTTCGGGCGCATCGGCCAGAGCCGACAGGTCGGCTGCCGCCTGGCCGTGGTCCTCGGGCGAAAGGCTCAGGCGCTTGCGGATGTCGAGCACCGCACGGGCCAGAGGGTTCTT
This sequence comes from uncultured Acetobacteraceae bacterium, assembly GCA_964247805.1. Lineage (GTDB taxonomy): Bacteria > Pseudomonadota > Alphaproteobacteria > Acetobacterales > Acetobacteraceae > LMUY01. The sequence goes on from CAXTWC010000199.1 coordinate 590, forward strand.
GAACGGGCGTTCCGGCAGCACGAAGCCGGCCTCCGCACTGGTGGCGCGCTGACCCGGCGCATCCTTGGCCGCTAGCGTTGCGATCACCGGCAGCCCGGCCCAGGGGTTCGCGGTCAGGTCCTGATTGGCTGCGCCATGCGCCTGTTTCGGAAAACCGCCGGGAAGCGGGATGGTGATCACCAGAGGCGGTGCCGTCGGGCGATCCCGCAAGCGCAACTCCGCTTGCACGGACACCACGCCGTAATCGTCCGAGGCGGTCCAGGGCAGCCGCACCTGCAACCGGCGTTGCCCCCGTGGCACGCCGGGCGGCTCGGACCAGGCGACGGTCGGCGGCTGGTCGGGGATCACGGTCAGTGGCCAGCGACCCAGCTCCGATCCGCGTCGGGTCACGCTCAGCGTAGCCGCTTGGGTGACGTCGCGCTCGGCCTGCCAACTGGTGGCGTCGAGCGTCGCGAAGGCGGTCGTATCGTCGCCATAGGTCATGGTGGGCGCGGCGGACCCGCCGGTGAGGTTCACCGTCAAGTGCGACCCGGCGGGGATCGGGGCGGCCGGTGCGTCCGGGTGCAGGAAGATCGGTGGCAGCCCGGTGTAGGACGGCGGCGTGAGCCACACCTGCAATTGCGGGGCGGGTGTGGCGGCGGAGGCGGGCATGCCAGGCCACAGCGAGCGAAGCAGACGCGCCGGGGCATCTGGCCCGGCCATCACCAGCCCGGCCACCAGCAACACCACCAGCGCGGCCCGGGTTGCCCAGACGTCGCGCTGCGGGATACCCGGACGCGGCCAGCCGGTGCGCAAGCGGGCCACCTGGGCAGCGGCGCGGTCGATATGCGCCTGCCAGAGTGCGGCGGTCGCCGGGTCATCGGAAGCGGGGCGGTCGTCCAGCACCACGAGCGGGCGGTGCCGCACCCCCGAGGCGAGTTCCAGCCGACGGTCCACTTCGGCATCCGTGGGGGACACCAGGGGGCGCAGGCCGCGCCACAGTACGAAGCCGATCGCCGCGACCAATAGGGCCAGGGCCGCGATATGCCACCATTGCGGCAGCATGGCGGGCAGGTCGAACAGCGAGATCGCCAGCCAGGCCCCGATCAGGGCGAAGGCGGGCCACAGTGCCGGCCAAATCCGCTCGAACCACAGGACGCGCCGTGCCTCGGCACGCCGGGTCGCCAGCCTCGTGCGGAGGTCCTTCACGGGGCGAGCCAGCCGGGAATGGTTTCGGTCGCCCAGAGCGCCTCGACGGGCTGGCGGGGGCGGATAACGGCCCAGCGGTCACCATCGACCATCACCTGGGCCGCGAGGGGGCGGGCGTTGTAGGTGGAGCTCATGACCGAACCATAAGCACCGGTGTCGAGGATCGCCACACGCGCGTTGGCCCGAAGCGCCGGAAGCCTGCGTTGTCGCGCGAAGGTGTCCCCGGTTTCGCAGACCGGTCCCACGACGTCGGTGGGCGCGCCGTGGGCCAGCGCGTCGGCGGCGGAAACGGGCAGCATGCAGTGCCACGAATCGTACATCGCGGGCCGCACCAGGTCATTCATGGCGGCGTCCAGCACGGTGAAGCGGCGGCCGCCCGTCGTCTTGGTCAGCACCACACTCGTCAGCAGCAACCCGGACGGGCCAGCGAGCCAGCGCCCAGGCTCCACCATCAGCTCCAGCCCCATGCCGCCGAACGCCGCCTGCATGGCGCCGGCGAGGGCGGCGGGCGAGCCCTCGGTCTCGTCGCGATAGCGGATACCGAGGCCGCCGCCACAGTCCAGGCGGGTGACGCTGTGCCCGGCGTCGCGCAGCGCCCGCACCAGCCCGGCCACGCGGGCGAACGCGGCGCGATACGGGGCCATCGCAGCAATCTGGCTGCCGATATGCACCGCGAGCCCCACGGGGCGCACGCCCGGCATCGTGGCGGCCTGCGCGTACAGCTCGGCCGCCGCGTCCAGGCCGATGCCGAACTTGTTGTCGGCGCGCCCGGTGGTGATCTTGGCGTGGGTGCCGGCATCGATGTCGGGGTTGATGCGCAAGGCGACCGGCACCGTGCGGCCCGCCCCGGCGGCCACCGCCGACAACATCGCGAGCTCCTCCGCACTCTCCACGTTGATCTGGGCAATGCCCGCTTCCGCCGCGGCCAGTAACTCGGCCGCCGTCTTGCCCACGCCCGAGAACACGATTTGGCCGGGCGCGATCCCGGCCTGCAACGCGCGCCGCATCTCGCCGCCGCTGACCACATCGGCCCCGGCGCCACCCGCGGCCATGATCCGCAGCACGGCCAGGTGGTCGTTGGCCTTCACCGCATAGTGGATGTGGGCGCCCAGCGGTGCGAACGCGGCGTGCAGGGTGGCGAGCCGCGCCCGCAGGGTTCCCGCCGAGATCACCCAGCACGGCGTGCCGACCGCATCGGCCAAAGTGGCAAGCGCGACCCCCTCCAGCATCAGGCCGTCCGCCCCATGCATGCGCAAATGCGGACGTGCGGCGAGCATCTCGGCCACGGTCGGTTCTTCGGTTTCGAGGTAAAGCGGCTGTGCATCCATGCCGCCAGATTAGGGCGCGGAAGGCGGTTTAACCAGTGATGTAGCTCTCGAGCCACAGTCGCCGACTGTCATAACCCCTTCACAGGACACCTCCGGACTCGGCGGTTAGCACTGCGCCAGCGAAAGAAGACGGAGCTCGTTCGATGGTTCGATCACCCACCCTTCGGGGTGTTCTGCTGGCTGCCACTGCGTTGCTGGGAAGCTCGCCTGCGTGGGCGCAAACCGCGAACCAGATCGACGCGATCCAGGCCCAGATCCGCTCGCTCAATGCCGAGCTGGCCCGGGTCAAGCGCGACATGGCCGCGAAGGACGCCGCCGTGCGAGCCGCCCAGCAGGACGCAGCCCGCGCCCGCGCCACGGCGGAGCAGACGCAGACGGCGGTTGCCAACCTGCCACGCCCGGCGGGCTTCAACGCGGGCAGCGGCGGGCCGAACCAGCTGAATTTCGGCCTCGGCATCGGCCCGGCGCATCCGGAGTACAAGTCGCCCAAGACGGACTGGACGTCGCTCAACATCAACGGCGCGTCGGCCAGCAGCCAGAATGCCGGCAACACCGGCGCGCTCGGGACCTTCCACGTTGGCGGGTTGACGCTGCAGCTCGGCGGGTTCGTGGCCGCGGAATCGGCGTTCAGGTCACGCAACGAGACGACCAGCATCGGCTCCAACTTCAATGCCATCCCGCTCGGCCAAAGCCAGCAATACCACGAGAACGAGTTCCGTTTCACCTCGCAGCAGAGCCGCCTGTCGCTGCTGATGCATGGCGACATCGACCCCAACCAGCATGTCGAGGCGTATGCCGAGCTCGACCTGCTGGGTGCTGCCGGCACCGCCAACAGCAACGAGAGCGACAGTTACACGCCGCGTCTGCGCCAGGCGTATTTCGACTACGACAACGACGCGCTCGACCTGCACGCGCTCGCCGGCCAGTCGTGGAGCTTGGCCACCATGTTCAAGCAAGGTGTCACGCCGCACCAGGAAGACGTGCCGCTGACCATCGACTCGCAGTACGTGCCGGGCTTCACCTGGGCACGGCAGCCGCAACTACGCATCGCTAAGGGCTTCGACGACAGCAAGTTCTTCCTCGCCGCCTCGCTGGAGAGCCCGCAGACGACGTATTCGATCGGGTCGAACGGGACGGGTGTCCCTACCGGCGAGACGGCCAATTACAACAACCCCGGCATTGCGCAGCTTGATCCTGGCCAGGCGTACAGCACCGATATCGCGCCGGACGTGATCATCAAGGGCACCGCCGACCCGGGTTACGGGCATTACGAACTGTACGGCCTTGCCCGTTTCATGCAGGACCGGGTCTCCGTCGTGGGCAATGGGCATAGCAACACGCGGCTGGGCGGTGGCGTGGGTGGCGGCTTCATCCTCCCGATCATCGGCAACAACCTGACCTTCGAGGCACGCGGCCTCGCGGGCTATGGCATCGGCCGTTACGGCTCGGGCCAGTTGCCGGACGCGACCATTTCCGCGAGCGGGGCGCCGAGCCCGCTGCCGGAGGTGCAGGCCCTGGTCGGCATCGTCGGCCATCCGCAGTCCGATATCGACCTGTTCACGTATGTCGGCACCGAGCAGATCGGCCACAAATACTTCAATGTCGGTGGCAAGGCGTATGGGTATGGCAACCCGGCCTATTCCAACGCCGGGTGCGACATCGAGCTGAGCACCGCGACCTGCACTGCCAACACCTCGGGCCTGACCCAGGGCACACTCGGGGCCTGGTGGCGCTTCCTGCACGGCGATTACGGCACGGTGGAAGCGGGCGCCCAATACTCCTACACGCGCCGCGACATCTACAAGGGCGTCCAGGCCGCGGGCGGCGGCGGCAACCAGTCCACCGACGACAACATGGTGTTCTTCAGCCTGCGCTACCTGCCCTTCCAATAGCCGGCTGCCTTAACTTGCCCTCTCCCTCCGGGAGAGGGTTGGGTGAGGGACATCGCTTGCTTGGTTGCATGGCGCGTAAGGTGCCTCACCCCGGCCCTCTCCCAGGGGGAGAGGGAGTAGGAAAGTAGGGAGTAGGGCTTCAGGACATGAACGGAACGCTGATGCCGGCGAGTTGCAGCAACAAGACCACGTTCAACAGCAGCACCATCGCTGTCACGATCGCTGCGGCGGTAACGGTCGATCGGCTGCACGCCAACTCGCCCATCAGGTCTCGGCGCCCGACGAAGTAAACTAGCGCCAACAACGGCACCGGGAGCGCCAGGCTCAAAACGATCTGGCTGACCACCAGCGAGGTCGTGGCGTTTGCGCCCGCCGCTACCACCACGAAGGCCGGCAGCATCGTTACCAGGCGGCGTATCCAGACGGGGATCCGCCAGCCCACGAAGCCCTGCATGATCACCTGTCCAGCCATCGTCCCCACCGCCGAGGAAGACAGGCCCGAGGCGATCAAGGCGGTGAGGAACACTGCAGCCGCCGCCCCGCCGAACAGCGGCGCCAGGGTGTGGTAGGCGGTCTCGATCTCCGCCACGTCCGAGTGCCCGGCGTGGAAGGCGGAGGCGGCCATCATCACCATCGCCATGTTCACCAGCCCGGCCAAGGTGAGCGCGACCACCACCTCGATATTCGAATAATACAGCAGCCCGGCGAGACCACCCTTCGCCGTCGTTCGCCCACGCGCCTGGGTTAGGCCGGAGTGCAGGTAGATCGCGTGAGGCATCACAGTGGCGCCGACGATGGCCACGGCCAGGCCCAGTTCGTCACCACTCTCGAGCACGGGGTGGATGATCTGGCGAGCAGCCTCTCCCCATGCCGGCGGGGACAGCAGCAATTCGACCAGGTAGCTGACCGTGATCACGCCCACCATGGCGGTGATGGCGATTTCCAGCGGGCGGTAGCCGCGGCGGTCCAGCATCAGGATGGCGTAGGTTGCGACTGCGGTGATCACCATGCCGGCCAGCAGCGGCAGGTGGAACAGCAGGGATAGCCCGATCGCGCCGCCCAGGAACTCGGCCAGATCGGTCGCCATGGCGGCCACTTCGCTGACCGCCCACATCGCCAGCACGACGGGGCGGGGGAAGTGGGCGCGGCTCAGTTCGGCCAGGTTTTGCCCGGTGGCGATCCCCAGCCGGGCGGACAGCGCCTGGAACAGCATCGCCGCGGCGTTGGCCAGCAGCACCACGAACAGCAGGCCGTAGCCGTATTTCGCGCCGGCCTGGATGTTGGTGGCGAAGTTGCCCGGGTCGACATAGGCGATCGAGGCGACGAAGGCCGGCCCGACGAAGGGCAGCATCGCCCGCAACCCCCGGCGCCGCCCCGCAAGGGCATCGGCCATCGCCGTGTCGGTGCGGGCCGTCAGGTTGGCGCGCACGGGAAGGACCTCGTTCATGCCCGCAGTTGTAGCGTAGGCTACACTCCGGTCAATACGCACGATTTTGTGCGCGCGGCGGCGGCTTGCTAGGAGTTTGGCCAAGGAGAGACAATGCCACCCAATGGGCCACTAACGGGGCCAACCACGGACCAGACGCTGCCGGAGGAGCCCACCCAGGCGCGGCGCTTCGAACGGACGCGTACTGCCCGCGGCGCCGCGATGCTCGAGGATTATGCCGAGCTGATCGCCGACCTGCTCGCGGCCGGTGGAGAGGCGCGCGCCACCGACATTGCCCGGCGCTTCGGCGTGTCCCATGCGACGGCGGTCAAGACCGTCGCCCGGCTGCGGCGCGAGGGCCTGGCCACTGGCAAACCCTATCGTGGCGTGTTCCTGACCGAGGCCGGGCACGCGCTGGCCGACCGGGTGCGGGCGCGCCACCGCCTGGTGGTGGACATGCTGATCGCGGTCGGCGTGCCCGAAGAAGCCGCCGAAAGTGACGCCGAAGGTATAGAACATTACGTATCGGACATGACGCTGGACGCGTTCGCGCGTTTTCTCCGCAACGCCGGTTGAGCGGAGCAAGAATAGGGGGAAGGGGTGCCATGCTGGACGACACGCAAGGCCGCACGGGGGTGCTGGACGATCTGCTGCAAGCCGCCGTTCACCGGTGGGGGAGCCGCCCCGCGATGGATTTCCTGGGCCGGCGCTGGTCGTACCGGGAACTTGGCGACCTGGTCGAACGGGCCGCACGCGGCTTGCAGGACATCGGTGTCGGGCGGGGCACGAAGGTTGGCCTTTGCCTACCGAACACGCCGTACTACGTCATCTTCTACTACGCCGTGCTCCGGGCGGGCGGCACGGTGGTCAACTTTAACCCGCTTTACGTGGAACGCGAGCTGAGCCACCAGATCGCGGATTCAGGCACCACGATCATGGTGGTGCTGGATCTCGAGGCCGTCTACCGCAAGGTCGCGAATGTCGCCGCACAGACCGGGCTCACGCGGCTGGTGGTTTGCCCGATGGCCGCCATTCTTCCGCGGGCCAAGGCCGTGCTGTTCCGGCTGTTCAAGCGCCGTACGGTCGCGTCCATCCCGCACGACGCGGTGCACCTGAGTTTCGCCGCCATCACCGCCAATCGGCAGCCCGCGACCCCGGTGGCCGTCGACCCGGCGGATCTGGCAGTGCTGCAATATACCGGCGGCACCACCGGCGTGCCGAAGGGCGCGATGCTCAGCCATGCCAACCTCGTGGCCAATTGCCGCCAGGTGCGGGCGCACTGGAACGGTGGAAAGCCGGGTCAGGAGCGGGTGCTGGCAGTACTGCCGTTCTTCCACGTGTTCGCTATGACGTCGGTGCTGAACTACGCCATCGCGATAGCGGCGGAGATCGTGATGCTCCCCCGCTTCGAGCTTGCGGCGATGCTGAAGACGATCAAGCGCCGCCGGATCACGATCGTGAACGCCGTGCCCACGATCTACACCGCCGTCAATACGGCCGCGGCCTCCGGCAAGGTCGACCTCAGCTCGATCGCGTTCAGCGTCTCGGGCGGGGCCCCGCTGCCGGGCGAGGTGCGCGAGCGGTTCATCAAGCTGACGGGGTGCAAGCTCGTGGAGGGGTATGGGCTGACGGAGGCCTCCCCGGTGGTGTCCTGCAACCCACCGGATGGGTTGGTGAAGCCGGGTTCGGCCGGGCTGCCGATGGCCGATACGGTGGTCGAGATCCGCGAGCCCGAGTCGGGCCGGTTGCTGGCCACCGGCGAGCGCGGCGAGGTGTGCGTGCGGGGGCCGCAGGTGATGCAGGGCTATTGGCAGCGCCCGGAAGACACCGCTGCGGTGTTCGTGGAGGGCGCGCTGCGCACTGGTGACGTCGGCTATTTGGACGCGGATGGTTATTTGTTCCTGGTCGACCGCATCAAGGACGTTATCCTGTGCGGCGGCTACAACGTGTATCCCCGCGTGCTGGAGGACGCGCTGTACGAGCATCCGGCGGTGCTGGAGGCGACCGTGATCGGCGTGCCGGACCCGTATCGCGGCCAGGCGCCGAAAGCCTTTGTCGTCTTGCGCGCGGGCACATCGGCAGCACCGGAGGAGTTGCGAACGTTCCTTGGGGGGTACGTATCGAAGGTCGAGCTACCGCGGGAAGTGGTTATCCGAGATAGCTTGCCGAAGACGATGATCGGCAAGCTCTCGAAGAAAGAACTCGTGGCGGAGGAAGGCGGGAACCCCGGCTGACATGCCGCACCACCTAACCCACTCCCTCCCCTGGGGAGGGCCAAGGTGTACGACCTATGCGCAGGATCCGCGACGCCGAAGCGCCCTCACCCGACCTCTCCCGGGAGGAAGTGGGCTCTTTCCGCGCGCAATTCGCCTGGCTTCATGCCCGCGACGAAATTTCGCTTTGGAAATGAAACCCGCCTCGGTGTATCGTCGCTCGTCGTAACAAAGGCGTTACCACTCTTTGCGAGCTTGGATTGCGGGCCTTGGGAGGCATACAGCTGCAATACCAACAGGAATGTGCGCCAATGTCGTACCCCTTTGAGCAGCGCACAGCCACACTGGCAGTCAAACCCGCAGGGGCGGGGCTGTGGACATTATCGAATGGATAGTATCGTGCCAGCCAAACGCAGACCATCAAGCCCACGCACCGGAGCCGATCAAGCAGAGTTCGTTGCGCGCCTGCAGCTCGTTGCCGCCGAATGGCCGAGCGCAGACCGGCTCGCTAAAGCGACAGGCGTATCCCCCTCGGCGTTTCGCAAGTGGTTGAAGGGCGAAGCGGAACCGAGCCGGGACCGCCTCGTGGCCCTCGCCAGCGCGGCCGGAGTGGAGCTGGCTTGGCTTGCCCAGGGCGACGGCCCCGAGCCGGACTTCGCCGCCCTGGGCGCCAGGGCGCATAGTCGCCGGGCGTCCGACACCTTCAGTTCGGCACGCTACCTCATCCTGCCCAAGGAGGCCGAAGCGGCCGCGGCAGGGGCTGGCCACGTCGAGACGGGAAGTGCCACCGAGTTCATCGGCTTCCGGCATGACTGGATCCGGGCCGCGCTCGGGCGGGAGCCGTCGGAAGTGGTGATGCAGACGGCCGTCGGGGAGTCGATGCAGCCCAACATCTTCAACAACGACCTCCTCCTGGTGGATACGACCGACAAGACATTCCGCAATTTCGGGATCTATGTGATCGAGGTCCGCAGCGAACGGCTGGTCAAGCGGGTGCAGCGCAAGTTCGACGGCAGCCTGATCCTGATCAGCGACAATCCAGTTTACC
>CAXTWC010000200.1:0-9420 GCA_964247805.1 uncultured Acetobacteraceae bacterium
CCTGCGCCCCGACGCGTAGACGGCTGCCATCCGGCAGCTCGATCTCGATCTGGTCGGCTGGTGCAGTTTGCGGCGCTGGCGGAGTGGGCTGCACCTTGTCCGTAGGGCGGGATCACGCTGTCGGCGCCGCGCCCGCCACATGCACGGGCAGGAACGACGCAGGCGGATCCAGCCGCAACGTGCCGCGCCGCACGTGTGCCCGTCCGTTCCAGAGCAACCCACGGCTGACCTCGTTGCGGTCGGCAAACATGCGCGAGGCACGCCCCCGGCTCCTCCGCCTCGGCGACGATCCTGAGCTTGTCGGCACTGCTCCACCGCCGACGACGATCCCGCCCCGTGATAATCTCGATCCTGCCGTCCGGCATCATCTATACGAGCGCCTCCACGATCGCCCTTAAGATCACCTCAGCAGATCACGCCCAGAAAGCGTGCTTGACCAGACGGTTACTCTTAACATGCCGTGCGGAGAGTAGCACACTGGGGCTGGCAGAGAGGTGCCGCGGCTACCTGTAACTAGCCTCCAAAGGCTACTAAAGCCTACCAAAGCGGGCAGCAGCCCTCGGCCTGATCTGCTATTTAGCAAGCAGATGGTGCTGCATCGCGTGTAGCTAGCATACTCTCAAGCGCCGGCCCTCAAAGGTAGCTAGTCCCGAGAACGCTTCCAATCCACTCGGAACAGCCGTTGCATAGAACGCTCAATCCTATTACCCAATAGGTAACAGCGGATCTGGTAGACTCTTGGAGATCACCTTTTTTGAGCCTGAAGTGTGCGACTTGTTCTGCCAAGAGGAGCGGATCGAGCGCGAATTTGGGACGGGTTTGGCCAAGCTTATCCGCTGTCGGTTGGCAGTCCTGCAGTCAACGGAAACACTGGACCTTCTCCCGCGCGAGCCACCCATTGCCTTTACGCATATTGGTGACGGTGAGAAGCGCTACGCCATTGCCTTAGGCTCAAGCCACAGACTCGAGTTCGAAGCGACCGACTCGGTCACGATGATGGATAGACGCGCCACAACTCGCATCAGAATTATCGGAGTGAAAGCCGCTCCGGCCAGCAGAAAGAGAACGCCGTGACCGCAGCATCCCCTGGACTGACGTACAACCCCGACCACGCCAGCCCTCCAGGTGACCTCGTCCAGGAGTACCTCGACGTGCTCCAGATTTCGGCACGCGAGTTAGCGCGTCGCTGCGGCCGTTCGGGGAAACTTATGGCAGAGATCGTCGCGGCGAAGGCTCCGGTTGAGCCGGAAACGGCATTGCAATTACAGCGTGTACTAGGCCCTGCGGCGTCCATCTGGACAAATATGGAAGCCAGCTATCGGCTACACGTCGCGCGCAGAGACGAGAGGCTCAAGCTAGGCGCAAGTTATGACTGGGCTAAAAGATTTCCGATCAAAGAACTTGTAGAGCGCTCTTACATAGCTCAACAGACTGATCGATCTGCCACTGTGGAAGAGCTACTTCTGTTTTTCGGGGTAGGTAGCGTCAAGGCTTGTGAAGATCGCATACAAGACCTGCTCCTTGCCGACTTCCGAACATCGCAGTCTTTCACTAGCAGCCCAGAAGCACTCGCCGCATGGTTAAGGATCGGAGAGAAGGTGGCACTTGAGCGAGCTACACCTGACTTTAACCGTGATTCTTTTTTACGGGCGCTTGGGGAAATTCGAACCTTTACCCTGGAGAGTCTCGGGACCGCACTTCCAAAGTTAACTAAATGCTGCGCAGCTGCAGGCGTGGTTTTCTTGATCGAGAAGCCCTTTCTAAAAGTAAGAGCTAGCGGAGTGTCTCGCTGGCTCACGCCCAAGAAGGCATTAATTCAGCAAAGCTTGCGTCACATGGCTGACGACCATTTCTGGTTCACCTTTTTCCATGAATGTGCGCACTTGTTACTACACAGCCGTAAGGCCGTTTTTATTGATGCTGACAAGGGATTTGGAAACGCCGATCCCAAGCAGGAGGCTGAAGCAAATTCCTGGTCGGCTGATTTCCTTATTCCCACTGGGTCGCTAAAGGCTTTTCTGCGTGGCTTTCTGTGTACAGAAGCCGAAGTGATCGACTTTGCCGCCAAGAGCGGTGTGGCGCCCGGCATTGTTGTTGGTCAGCTCCAGCACCGTGGCGCTCTAGCATTCAGCGCCCTAAACCACCTCAAGACACGTTATCAATGGAGGTGATGTCACCCGATAGGTGACGCGTTCCTGGGACCTTTCTGGCACCCAACGCGTAACACGCGCTTGACTCCTGACCTGACGCGGCCGTATGTTGTGCTGGTGGCGCAGTCGGCCGCTCTGACGATGCCGACACCTTCTCCGGTGGCAACCCGCTGGGTGAAGCCGCAGGCTTGGAAAGGAGTAGGTTAATGGACACAGAGAATCGTCATCCGGATCACGCGGCTAGGCCAATCGAGATCGATGGCGTGAGACACGACATCTTCCGCGAGCGAATCCAGGTCGCGGAGCTGTTCGACTTGGCCGGGAAGTCCCCCGACGAATGGGAGGTGCAGGTCGAGCTTCAAGGGGGTGATGCAGTCACCCTTTCCTTTAGCGACGAGCTCGAATTGCATGTGGGCAAGACGGCCGTATTCCGCATGAAGAGGCGCGGCCATCACCATGAAGAGCCCTATGAACTGACCGTGGTCGTTGCCAGCGACCCGGTGCAGCTGGAAGTTACCGATTCCACCCTACTCAGCTTGGTCGTCCAGGATGCTCTTGCAAAGGCGGGCTCTACAGGAAGAGAGAACGAGGATTGGGAGCTGAAGACCGAGGCAGGCGCCGTCCTCAGCCTCGCCTCTACGCTTCAGGAGGCGGGGGTAGAGCGTGGATCCACCTTGTTCCTTTCTTTGAAGGCTGGTGCCGCAGGCGAGGTGTTGACCGAGCTCCTCGTCGACCCCTCTGTCTCAGCAACAAAGTTCGAAGCAGAGGTGGCGACGTTCCGCGCTCTCGAGCGAAAGCATTCGCGGCGTGGCATTTGGCTCATTCGCGCTGAGTATCCTTCCGTGTTCCTCGTCTTCGGCGCTCCGAACGCTAAAGGCATCGGAATGATCGCGTTCGGTGTCGCCATTGACTTCAGCAACTACGATCTTTGGGCTCCCTCCGTACGGATCGTGGATCCGTTCACTGAAGTGCCCTACAAGGCCGCCGAGCTTCCGCCTCAGGCACAACTCTTACGCCGCACTGGCGAGTGCCAACCCGCCGCCGGCATCCCAACAACTGCCGTGGAGATTGCGCGGTTCATGATGTGGCAGGATCTGAGTGAGATCCCGTTCCTGTGCCATCCCGGGGTCCGCGAATATCATTCGCACCCCGCTCATACGGGAGACGACTGGCTGCTGCATCGCGGTAATGGAGAGGGCACGCTCACTCGCATCGTCGAGTTACTGTTCCAGTACGGGGCGGCTGGAATGATAGGCATCAACGTCATGCCGGCACTCGGGCTGCCGCCGATATGACGTGGTTGTCCAGACTTGTCGCCTGGAACGTGGGTGCTATGGGCATGGACCGCCGAGACGAAGCAGCAATAAGTCAGAGGCAGGTAACTGGATCGTTTGAGACCAAAGGAAAGCAGGGACTGAGTAGCCGTGCCGCAGGAGTGGAGGTCGTAGAACAAGTCGTGGTTCTGCGGAGGATCGCTGAGGACACCCAGTTGAGCCTCCGGTCTGCCGGATGCAATGGGAACGAGGGTATGGTCCTTTGGTCCGGCATTCAGGCCGGCACCGTCTTCCAGGTGCAGACGATGATCACGCCCAGGCAACGTGCCATCACAAGCGCGGAAGGGGTGTGCGTCATCGTTGACGGCGATGCCCTTCACCAGGTGAACGTCGAGACCTACCGGCGAGGCGAACGGTTGCTCGCACAGGTGCATTCGCATCCCGGACAAGCCTATCACTCGGAGATGGACGACCGTTACGCTATAGTGACGTCTCCGGGTAGTCTGTCGATCGTTGTGCCGGACTTTGCGACCCGAGCGTTCAGCGTAGCAGACTGCGCAGTCTACCGCCTTGCCGGATCCGGGGCTTGGATGGAGATTCCGTCGAGGGAGGCGCTTAAGCTCATCTCCGTGCAGGATCGCTGACGCGATGCTGGTCGCAAACTTCTTTGACCGTTCCGCTGCTGCCATGGCCCAGGTTATTCAAGGATCCGATCCGCGAGCGTTACGGTCAAAGTTGTGTAAGCTTGCTATCATCATTGCTTTCGACTGTGCGGCAGCAACTTCGTCTGAGGGAGCAATCACACTGGAGTTGGTGACCGATCTCCTCGCGCGCCTCTACCCTGGGCTTTCCCTGACTCCGCTTGACCAGCACCCCGCGACCCTCGCGTTAGCTGACAAACTGCGAAAAGTTGCGCTCTCTATACACCGTCGAATTGAGCTGAATGTTAGGCCGACTAAGGCCTGTCTTTGCCTCGTGGCCGGGGAAACAGATCCAGGTTTCGCCATACCGACGTTGTTCATGGGTTCACATGGATGGACAGCGTTCCGCGGTGACAACTCACCGGTTTGCAGCGCCAATACCGGTAACCCGTTCGGTGCCGCAGCGGCTGCATGCATTGCCGCAGCGGACGCGTTCCGGATGACCTTCTCCGACATGCTCCATAGTCCACCGCCGGTTGGCTTGGCCGAGTTCGACGCTCTCCACCAGGAGGCCCGGGCCTGCACGGGCGATCCTGCGGTCCCACCTGAGATTGACCTTGGGGGGACTCACCTAGTCGGTTTGGGGGCGATCGGTCGAGCGACAGCCTGGACCCTGGCGCGAGTCCCTTCCCTTCGTGGAAGATTGATTGGGGTGGATCCCGAGACGATCGAATTGACAAACTTGCAACGGTATGTGGGATCCACCCAGGCGGACCAAGAAAGGTCGCGTCTGAAAACACGCTCGGTCGTCAAAATGTTCGATGGTACCGGCGTACAGTTCGAGGGTTATTCGACTACCTGGGGCGGCTATCTTGCGGCGCGCCCGAAACTGCGCACCGACTTAGTCGCGGTGGCGCTGGACAGCGCGGCCGGCCGGATAGCGATACAGGCGTCGCTGCCGTTGGCGGCCGTGAATGCATGGACGCAGCCCGGAGATCTCGGCGTATCGAGACACGGGTTCATGTCCGGCCCATGCCTCGCGTGCCTCTACATGCCAGACGGAAAGGTGCCCAGCCTCTCGGACAGAATCGCGGTCGCGCTTAAGCTTCCTGAGCTGGAGATCAGGGCGAGGCTACACGCCGGCTTGAAGGTCGACCGGGCGTTCACAGACCGAGTGGCGATAGCGACAGGTGTTGATGCCTTGGCGCTACAGTCATTCGAGGGGAGTTCCCTCTCGGCCTTCTATGCCAAGGCGGTATGCGGCACCGCGCACTTCAGTTTCGATGTGCGTGAGGAGCGCGGCGCCGCGGCAGTGCCCATGGCGTTCCAGTCGGCCCTGGCGGGGGTGCTGCTTGCCGTCGAAGTGTTGGCAGCACGATGCTCGATCAGGGCAAAGGTGATGCCGGCTCTGACGAAGGTCGACCTCATGAAAAAGATGGGGCCGTTCCTCAAGGAGCCCGCAGCCAAACATCGCTCTGGCCGGTGCATCTGCCAGGACCCCATCTATCTATCGGCCTATCGCACCAAGCACGCCGGTCACCTCACCCTGTAGTCTAGAGGATGGCGGCTTCCGTGATTGCGTCGTCGGACGGCGATGAAGCGGCCACGGTGATCGGAAGTCCCAAGGTGCATTTCGAAACTTTCGGGAATCCGTCGTGCAGCGTGTGCAGGACGATCCCGAGTTCCGTGTTGCGCTCATAGAGGAAGCAGTCCAGAACGTGATCGACGGCGACCTTGAGTCCGTGCTGGGACAGATCCGCGACCTCATGTACGCGGCAATGAGCTTCGACGCTCTCGCGGCCGAGACCGGCATCCGCAAGACCAACCTCATGCGGATGCTTTTCAGCAACGGCAACCCGTTATCGGCTAATTCACCTGCGACGCGGCTGAGTGCTGCGATCATCTCGACGGTCAGGCTACGGCGTCGACGCAGGACCTCTGATGCCTGCGAACGTGCTGATGCTGCGGCCGAATGACCGCAATTCATCCAAATGATTGTGGTCCAGACTGGGCGCACGGCAAACTCTTGGGCATCATTGCAGACGCACCGGCGAGCTCGTATCGTAAACGGCGCCGTATTTCGCAACGAGCTCGTCTCGCTTATTTTCATTGTCTCGAAACAGACGTCTGGGTCCAGGCTCGAACTCTTCTGTTCCAATCCGGTCGAAGAAAGCAAAGCAGCGTTTGCCGTTGTCATGTCTCGATCGATACGTCACCCCATCCAGAGTGTTGTGTTCTTGAAACGCGGCGAGAGCGACACGGCGTGACTCCGTGTAGTCGTTCGCCGCACTAACGCTGGCGTCGGTGCGGTGCCAAAATAGGCCATCGTCGTAAAGCTTCATGAGCAAAAGTGGACGCCGAACGGCGATGACAGTCCACGCACGCTGATCTACAAATTCCTTTGCGATGATCTGCGTGTCGGTCTTCCCGTGGAGTATCGTCTCGACAAAGGCCCCATCGATCTCCTCGGCCGCATACATTATTCGATACTCACTGCCGGGCGCATCGAACCGATAAGCCGGCGGTGAGCCGGGCTTCGGTCCGAACCAGGTCGGACCATTATCCTGATGATGGATGCGGACGATTGTTGAATCGATCTCCAAGACTTCCGTCCTTAATCCGCGCGGGAACGTTGCCGTTGGGCTTGACGGCGTAGGCGACGCAAAGAGCGGCAAGCCTTATCCCTCGTCCAAGCCCAAACGCGTTTCGGCGGCCTGGAGCACGGTCCGTTCATCGCCGACGCGCAATAGATCAATGGGTGGATGATGGAGATTGGGGTCTTTATCGACAAGAAACTGTAGTGCCATCCACGGTCCCGCACCAGCCCGCTTGAAGAGCTTCGTCACAGCGTCGACTCCCGGCAGGATCTTTTGCCTACCGTTCCTCTCAGCGATCTGCAGCTTCGGAACAGCAATCTCAGCACCGATCATCATCCCCAGCATTGAGCCGGTGGCGATCCGCTTATGAAGAGCTTGTCGAGTAACCCCCAGTAGCTTCGCCGCTTCTGTTAGGGAGAGCGCACCGCCTGCCCGATCGAGCAGAGCCGCACTCGTGTGCGCAAAGTCACTTTTGTCCGCATCTTTGGCATCACTGTCGTTGTCATCACTTACATCAGCGGCAAGTGTGTCTGCGAGTTCGGCTGTCGCTTCAAACTGCTGCCAGATCAGTTCCAAATGTTTTGTGAGCTCCTTGACCGCCATGGTCCTGTTTCGATGAACAAGCACCTGTAGTTGAGGACCAGCTGTCGTAACTTCCGATAGTATTCGGAATGCCTCCAGTTCGGCTGCAGCACCCAAACCATCGGCCGGATGCTTATCGAACACGAGTATAATATGACGGAGTCGTCTCGTGGCGGTGGTAATTACGTTTGAATACCATCCGCGAGGCGTGACTACTCCTTCTTGCCGTGGGCGGCCCGTCGGCGGGTCGATCGTCACATGATCATCGGAATGAGCAGCTTTGAGGAACGCGGCTGCTCCCTCAACTTGACAGATGAACTGCTTTGCACGGCTCAGGGTAGGGCTGCCGCCGGGCGCCTCAACATAGTTGAGCATGTCGCGCATGGCTTACCTCATATGCAACTTGGCGGTTGATAGACAGGTTGACGGCTTCCTGTCAACCCCTGCCGTAAACCTTGCTAGTTTTTGTTGCCGCTCGGCTTAGGCCTGCTGGTTCATGATGGGACTGATCTGCCAGCGCTTTCGCCAGCGAGGATCTTGCGGCGATCGGACTTGCTCGCCCTTTACACGCTGGAAAAGGCAATCCGCGTCAGCCGCCGCCGGCGACATCCTCACTAGATTGCTGGCCAACATGGACTGTCTGCCACGCTTCCTCCTGATCCAGCGTCAGCTGACCGTCACGGGCCAATTCCAGGCTGGCAGCGAACGTACTCGCCAGGGCAGACCGGCCCCGAAAACTGCCCACCTCCTCCACCTCCAGGTCCGGCAGGAAGGACGTCAGCGCGCTGCCGTCCGGCAGAACCGTCAGCCGCTCGCGGATACGGGCGATCGACGCCGGTACTGGCCACAGCGTGCGCGGCGGCAGCCGATAGGTCTCGGCCAGCTGGTCCGGCAGCGCCAGGGCCACCAGACAGGCCCGCATCAGCTCGGCAAGATCCCCTCCCTCGCCCCGGACGCCTGCAATCCCCTGCTCCGGCCTGCCTCTCGCCCAGATCTGCAGACCCAGCTGCTGCCGGCGCTCGAGCCAGTTGGCGGCGGCCTGGATGTGGCGCCGGCTGAGCAGCTGCCGCCGCAACGCGTTTGCCTCACGGAGGGCGGCCTGCGCCTCCGGCGCGCTGGTCGGCAGGATCAGCCGCGCGCGTAGCTGGGTCAGTGTTACCGCCATCACCAGCCAGTCCGCCCAGCGCGACAGCGACGAGGCTGTCCGTCCTGCAATCCCTCGCTGCAGCGCCTGCTCCAGGGCCGTGGCAAAGGCCTCGACCAGCGCCACGATCGACAGCTGCGACAGGTCGAGACGGTGTGTCCGCACCAGCTCGAGCAGCCAGTCGAGCGGCCCCTCGAAGCCCTCCACCGACAGCACCGGCGCCTCGCTGTCCCGCCGGAGTGCACGCGGCGGCTGCTCCCAATCGGGTTCGTCGGGCTCGCCTCCCTCCACTGCCAGCGGCACGGCGATGCTGGTCATGGCGCCTGGTCGTAGAGCGGCCGGGTCTCAAAGCGCAGCCGCGGCCAATTGTGCGCCATCGCCGACAGCGCCCGCCACGGTGTCCAGTCCGCCGACCAGAAGCCGAGCCGCCACGTCGTCTCGGCCGCCTCCCGCTCACGCGGCTCCCCGAGCACGACCACATGGCGCAGGGCCTGGGTGGTGCCCCAGTGCTGCCAGAGCCAGGCCAGCGCCCGCGGGTGGTCCGGCCCCAGCGCCAGGATGCTGACCGGAACCGGCCGCAGCGCATGCAGGTCGAACGGGCAGGCCCGGCTGCACCCGACCTGGGCCACCGCCAGCGCGTGCCGCCGCTCCGACGCCTCGCGCAGCTGTTGCTCCAGAATACGAGCTCCCTGTGCGCTCAGGCTACGGGACGCTGCTGCCATCAGCCGGTGGAACCAGTCCTCCTGCAGCTGCTCGAAGTCGATCTGCCATGGGATCGTCCCGGCGCCGGCTGCCCCCGTGCGGAAGCGCATCAGCCCCTCCACCGGCCCGCTGATCGTCAGCCGGTGCTGCAGCCAGTCGGTGTCGGGCAGACAGAGCGCCTCTCCCGGCTCCGCGATCTCCTGCGCGGTGAAGTCGGCTGCAGCCGCGCTGGTCACGCCGCCGCCTTCTTCGGGCGCAGGCGACGCAGGCTGCGCCGGGCGAGGATGCGGCGCAGCGCGTCGGTGCCGAGGCGCTGGTGCTCGAGGTTGC
>CAXTWC010000201.1:0-9410 GCA_964247805.1 uncultured Acetobacteraceae bacterium
CCTCCACCATGCTTCGCACGGTCTCCCTCCCCCGCTGCGCAGGGGAGGAACATGAAGGGGGGGCGGGCGATGTCATGAGCCGCTCCGCCAAACTCGCCCTGGCCCGGATCGCAACCGTGCTCGGTGCCGTGCTGCTGCTCGAAGTGCTGTGCCGCACGGAGGTGATCAACCCGCTGACCGTCATCCCGCCCTCGGCCATGCTCGCCGCGATGCTGGATCTGCTCGGCTCCGGCACGGTCACCGCCGACATCGTGCAGACCTTCACCACCGTAGGTTTATCCTTCGTCGCCTCCGTTCTCGTGGGCACGGTGATCGGCGTGGCGTTGCATGGCGTGCCGGCGATACGGCGCGCGGTGAACCCGCTGCTGGCATCGTACTACTCCGTGCCCACCTTCGTGTTCTATCCGCTGCTGGTGGCGCTGTTCGGGTTGGGCAAGCTGCCGCTGATCGCGATCGGCTTCATCTTCGCCATGCCCGCCGTGGTGATCGCAACCTTGATCGGGCTCGATCGCGTACCCCCGGTATTACGCCGGGTCGCGCGGATGCACCGGCTCGGCCGGGTCGCGACGGCGGTGCGGGTCGTGTTGCCAGCCGCGGCGCCTTATTTGTTCAACGGCGTGAAGCTCGCCCTGGCCTACGCCTTCATCGGCGTGATCGCGGGCGAGTTCATCCTGTCCGGTTCCGGATTAGGCTACGCCATAGCCTACGCCTACGAGAGCTTCGACAACCGGACGATGTATGGCCTGCTGCTGTTCGTGCTGCTGACCGCAACGGTGAGCAACGGGCTGCTGTACGCATGGGAACAGCGCTTGCTGAGCCGGCGGACCCGGGCGTGAGTGTCACCACCACCCGCCCGTTCGCCTTGCCCACTGGCGCCCTGTCCGGCCTGGGCGTGACCGTGATGCTGCTGCTGTTGTGGCAGGCGCTGTTCACCTATGCCGGCGACGTTGCGATCACCCCGCCGATCCGCACCATCGTCTATGCCGCGACGCTGCTGGCTACACCGTCTTTCTGGGGCCATGTCGGGGCAACGGCGTTGGCGTTCGCGTACTCGCTGGTGATCTCGGCCGTGCTGGGCGTGTTGCTCGGTTTGGTGCTGGGCATGCGGCGGTTCGCGGGTGACGTGATGGAGCCGCTGATCGCCGCGCTCTACACGATCCCCAAGGTCACGCTGTATCCGGTGATCCTGCTGCTATTCGGGTTGGGCATCTCGGCCAAGGTGGCGTTCGGCGTGATCCACGGCATGGTGCCCGTCATCCTGTTCACCCTGGCCGCCGTGAAGAACGTGCGCCCGGTGCTGCTGCGCACGGCGGCGGCGCTACGCCTGACCAAGTGGCAGACCGCCACGACCGTGCTCGCCCCGGCGGTGATGCCGGAGATCGTGAGCGGATTGCGGGTGGGCTTCTCGCTCTGTCTCCTCGGGGTGCTGATCGGCGAGATGTTCTCGTCGCAGCGCGGATTGGGGTTCCTGATCATCAACGGCATCAACAGCCATAACGTGCCGATGACCACGGCGGTGACGTTGCTGGTGGTGGTGGTCGCGGTGGCGCTGAACGGTGCGTTGCTGTGGCTGGATCACCGCCTCCATCATCGTCCCTGATCGCCACAAGGGCACCTCAAGCCCCGTTTACGTTTGATTAGGTGTTGCCAGGCAGATTGGCTCTCGTTGCTCATGGAGCGTCCGGTCGTTGAGCCTGTCCTTGCACCCCGCCGACCTTGTCGTGGCCCAGTGTGAAGCGCTGCTCGCGCGTGGTCAGGCGAAAGAGGCTGCGAACTGCCTCTCCAGGGCCAGCCGGCAATACCCGGCCGACAGCCGCCTGCTGACGTTGAACGGCCAAGCACTGCTTGCGCTGGGCGAGACAAAGGCGGCGATCGGTGCGTTCATGCTCGCGCTACAGTCACAACCGAACAGTGCCGCGGCCCATGCGCGCCTTGCCGAGGCCTTGCTGAGCTCCGGCGACGCGGAGAGTGCGTTGCGGAATGCTGGCGAGGCGTTCCGCCTGGCTCCGAACGCAGTGCATGCGACGATGCTGAGCGGCGTGCTGTGTCATCTCTGCTGCCACGCCGAGGCACTGACCTTTGCCGACACGGCGCTCGGCCTGGGCGCGAATGACGCGATGTCCTGGGTGAACCGCGCTTTGGCGCTGGATGGGCTGGGCCGCCCGGATGAGGCGCGTGCGGCCGGGGCTCGTGCGATGGCGCTTTCCCCCGACGATCCGCTGCCGCGCTACCACCAAGGCGAGAGGCTGCTGCGCCAGGGTGAGCTGACTGCGGCGGCCTGGGCCTTGTACGACGCTCGGCTGCTGCTGAACGGCTATGAGAAGTCGGCTGATTTAACCGTCTGGGGTGGGGAGGATATCGGCGGCCGCACGATTCTGCTGCATGCGGAGCAAGGGCTGGGCGATACGCTGCAGTTCGTCCGCTATGCCACACTGGTGGCGGAGAGGGCAGGGCGGGTGATCCTGGCGGTGCAGCCCCCCTTGCTGCGGCTGCTGCAAAGCGTGCCCGGCGTGGACCAGGTGGTGGCGGCCGGTGGCCCCTTACCGCGGTTCGATGTGGTCTGCCCGTTGCTAAGCCTGCCGCGGATGTTCGAGACCACTCTGGGCACGATCCCGCCGGCGCTGCCCTATGCGCGCGATTTCGTGCCTTGGGACGATGCGGCGACCGGATTGCGTGTCGGGCTGGTTTGGGCGGATTTCGTCCACGAACGCCATGGTTCATTGGCCTCGGAAGGCCTGGCCATCCTTGCGGGTGTGCCGAACGTGCAATTCTACAGCCTACAGCAGCATACGGGCTTGCCACCCATCTTGCCGCCGAACCTTGGCGCGATCGACCTGATGCTCGGCGTGGACGATTTCAGCGAAACAGCCGCGATGATCGCCGGGTTGGATTTGGTGATCTCGGTCGACACGGCGGTGGCGCATGTGGCGGCGACGATGGGCAAGCCGGTCTGGCTGCTGTCCCGCTTCCGAACTCGTTGGCCCTGGCTGGACGATCGCGAGGACTGCCCTTGGTATCCCAGCCTGCACGTCATCCGGCAGCCCGGGCCGAACGATTGGGGCACAGCGCTATTGCAAGTCCGCCACGATCTGCTCGAGCTGGCCGCGCGCAAGACTCAGCGTGCGCCGAGCGCCCGGCAACGCCCCGAGCCACCCGGTGTATTTGGGTGCAAACTTTGTGGTGCGCCCTCACCCGCGATCGGGCAGGTCGATTTCAACCGAAGCTGCGAGGATGTCCGTCAGCCGCCGCTGCCGCGAACCGGGCGCCGGGTCACATACCATCGCTGCCCGCGTTGCGAGTTGGTGTTCACCGGCGATTTCGATGCGTGGAGCCTCGAGGAGTTTCGCCAGCACATCTACAATGCGGGCTATGCCAAGGTGGACCCGGATTACGCCGCCGAGCGACCGGCCTGCTCGGCGGCATTCATCGGCGGGATGCTGGGGCCAGCCTGCCAAGGCATGGAGGTGCTCGATTACGGCGGTGGTGACGGCATGCTCGCCGTGTTGCTGTCGCGCGATCACGGCATGCGGGCGGTGAGCTACGACCCGTTCGACCCGGCAACCGACACGCTGCCGCGTCGCCGCTTTCCCTTCGTCACCTGCTTCGAGGTTCTCGAGCACACGCCGGACCCTCGGGCAACGATCCGCGCCATCGCGGGGCTGGTGGAGGAGAACGGCTTCGTTCTGTTCTCGACCCTCGTGCAGCCGGCGGATTTCGAGCGGCAGGGTATGAACTGGTGGTATGTGGCGCCGCGGAACGGCCATGTGACGCTGTTCTCGGCGCAAGCCCTCAAGGCGGCCTGGGCGGAGGTCGGGTTCGAAATGGTGAGCCACAACGAAAACCTGCACATGGCCGCCCGCGTGCTGCCCCCGCTAGCCGCACAGTTCGCCCGCAAGCGCCTCTAGAGCCTGACCGCCGACGTCGGCGGCCCTCTTCTCCCTCTCCCGAGGGAGAGGGCTCCTTATCCTTTTCACCAAGGCTTGGGCGGGCTGCCGACACGGGCTATGTGTCAACCATGCTGCGTCAATTCTTCGCCTATTACCGTCCGCATCGCCGGCTGTTCGCACTCGATTTCGGCTGTGCCGTGATCTCGGGCCTGCTCGAACTCGGCTTTCCCATGGCCATCCGCGCCTTCGTGGACCACCTGTTGCCCAGCCGGGACTGGGGCCTGATCCTGGTCGCCTCGGCCGTTCTGCTTGCGGTCTATCTTGCCAATACGGGGCTGACCGCGATCGTGGTGTATTGGGGGCACCTGCTCGGCATCAACATCGAGACGGAAATGCGGCGCCGTGCGTTCGACCACCTGCAAAAGCTGTCGTTCTCCTTCTACGACAACAGCAAGACCGGCAACCTGATCACCCACGTCACCAAGGACCTCGAGGACGTGGGCGAGGTGGCGCATCACGGCCCGGAGGACCTGTTCATCGCGGTAATGACCTTCGTCGGGGCGTTCGCGCTGATGTTCACGGTCAACGTGCAACTGGCGCTGCTGACCGCCGTCATCACCCCCGTGGTGACGTTCCTGTCGTCGCGCTACGGCAACCGCATGACGCAGAACTTCCGCGCCCTGTTCCGCCAGGTGGGCGCGTTCAACGCCCGCATCGAGGAGAATGTCGGCGGCATGCGCGTGGTGCAGGCCTTCGCCAACGAGGAGCACGAGCGCGGTCTGTTCGCGATCGACAACGCGCAGTATCGCCGCACCAAGCTGCAGGCGTACCGGCTGATGGCGGCGTCCTCCTCCATCACCTATCTCGGCATGCGGCTGACCCAGATGGTGGTGATGGTCGCCGGCACCTGGTACGTGCTGCACGGGCAGCTTTCGGAGGGTGGCTTCGTCTCGTTCCTGCTGCTGGTCGGCGTGTTCCTGCGCCCGGTCGACAAGATCAACGGCGTGCTGGAGACCTACCCGAAGGGGATCGCCGGGTTCCGCCGCTACACCGAGCTTCTGGCCACCGAGGCCGACATCGTCGACTTGCCCGGCGCGGTTCCGTCGGGTCCGTTGCGTGGCGACATCCGCTTCGAGGGCGTCACCTTCGGCTATGGCGACGGGCGGACGGTGCTGAACAGCATCGACCTACAGATCGCGGCCGGCGAAACGATCGCCTTCGTGGGGCCGTCGGGGGCGGGCAAGACGACGCTGTGCTCGTTGCTGCCCCGTTTCTACGAGGTGTCCGCCGGGCGCATCACCATCGACGGCACCGACATCCGGGCCATGACGCTGGCCTCGTTGCGCAGTCAGATCGGTATCGTGCAACAGGATGTGTTCCTGTTCGGCGGCACGGTGCGGGAAAACATCGCCTATGGCCGGTTGGGTGCGCCCGAGGCCGACATCGTGGAGGCAGCCCGCCGCGCCCAATTGGCCGACGTGATCGCATCCCTGCCGGAGGGGTTGGACACGGTGGTGGGCGAACGCGGCGTGAAGCTGTCGGGCGGCCAGAAGCAGCGCCTGGCGATCGCGCGCATGTTCCTGAAGAACCCGCCGATCCTGATCCTGGACGAGGCGACCAGCGCGCTCGACACCGAAACCGAGCGGGCAGTGCAGCGCGCGCTGTCCGACCTGGCAGCCGGGCGCACCACGCTGGTGATCGCCCACCGCCTGGCCACGATCCGCAACGCCGACCGCATCGTGGTGGTGGATCGCTCCGGCCTGGCGCAGCAGGGCCGGCACGGCGAACTGCTGGCCGCCGGCGGTATCTACGGCCGGCTCCACGCGGCGCAGTACGGCGAAGCGGTCTGACGGTCGGGTCTCGGCGTGGAATGATGCGGGCGTAGGCTGCACCAAAGTGGCGGCGCGCTGCATCCGAAGCGTGCCGGTTCCGTATATCGATTGCTGGCTCGTCTGCGTGCCTCCCAACCGCTGCTCCCACCCGCCTTCTCGGCGGAGTCAGGGCGCGGGGACCCGGGGTCGTATCCAGGCGAAGTCTGCCCGCGCATCTACCAATCATCATGAGGTTCCGCACATGCGTACGAACATGCGTGCCGGCTTGCTCGCCCTTGGCTTTGCTGCGGCCTCCTTGCCGGCCTTGGCGCTCACCGATCCGAAGGTTGGCGGTGCGGCGATGTACCCGTCCAAGGACATCGTCGACAACGCCGTGAATTCGAAGGACCACACGACGCTCGTCGCCGCCGTCAAGGCCGCGGGGCTGGTGGATACGCTCAAGGGCCCGGGGCCGTTCACCGTGTTCGCCCCCACCAACGAGGCGTTCGACAAGCTGCCACCCGGCACTGTCGACACGTTGGTGAAGCCCGAGAACAAGGCGACGCTAACCAAGATCCTGACTTATCACGTGGTCCCCGGCCGCATCACTTCAGCCGATCTGATGAAGATGATCCGTGCGGGCCATGGTTCGGCCTCGCTGAAGACCGTAGCCGGTGACACGCTGACTGCGAAAATGGCCGGCCGCGGCATCACGCTGACCGACGAGAAGGGTGGCGTCGCACACGTGACGATCGCCAACGTGTATCAGTCCAACGGCGTGATCCACGTCATCGACACGGTCATGCAGCCAAGCTGATCCACTTCGTCAGTTCCTCCCCCGCAGCGCGGGGGAGGGGGACCATGCGCAGCATGGTGAAGGGGGCAGGGGCAACCGGCCCCGCGCCCCCTCCGTCGGCTTTGCAGCCACTTCCCCCGTGAAGAACGGGGGAGGAACTGAGTTGAGAGCTAATCCGCGACCAGCAGGCACTCCGCCATCCGGTTCTCCCGCTCCACGGCGGCTGGCGTTTCCACGTCGCACCGCCCCGGGATCATCAACGGGCAGCGTGGATGGAACCGGCATCCGGGCGGGATGGCGGATGGGTCGGGTATCGCGTCGCCCAGGCCAACGTCTGGTAAGCCCAACCCAGGTTCGGCCGTCAGCACGGAGGCGAGGAGGGCGCGCGTGTAGGGGTGTTGCGCGTCGGCAAACAAGCGATCCGCGGGCGCCCGCTCGACGATGCGGCCGAGATACATCACCGCAACCGTGTCCGCGACGTGCTGGACGACGGCTAGGTTGTGGCTGATGAACACGACGGTCAGCTGCAGGTCCCGCTTCAACTCCATCAGCAGGTTCAGGATCTGTGCCTGCACCGAAACGTCCAGCGCACTCGTCGGCTCGTCGCACACCACCACACGGGGGCGCATCACCAAGGCGCGCGCGATCGCCACACGTTGCCGCTGGCCGCCGGACAATTCCGCCGGGTAGCGCGCGCCGAGCTCGGCCCCGAGCCCGACCCGGGCCAGCATGTCGGCCACCTTTTCGTCCCGCCGCGTCTCCCCTTGCACCTCCAGCGGCAGGGCCACGATGTCGCGCACCCGGCGGCGCGGGTTCAGCGAGGACATCGGGTCCTGGAACACCGGCTGGATCAGCCGTGCGCGCTGCCGTCGGTCCAGCGCGGCAATATTGTCGCCAAACAGCCGGATGTCGCCCGCATCCGGCGCCACCAACCCCATCAGCAGCCGGGCCAAGCTGGACTTGCCACAACCGGACTCGCCCACGATGCCGAGCACTGCGCCCTCCGGCACAGCGAGCGACACGTCGTCCACCGCCACCAGCCGGCGTCCACCGTTGCGATAGGCGAGCGATAGCTCCCGGGCTTCGAGTGCGATCATGCCGGGCCGAGCAAGCAGGCGTATTCGTGGCCAGGCTCCGCCGTCCGCACCGGGACCGCCCCGGCGCAAGCGGGCATCGCGTGGCGGCAGCGGTCGCGAAAGGCACAGCCGGTGAAGCCGAGCGGCAGCCGGGGCACCAGGCCCGGGATGCTGCCGAGCGGCTCGCCTCGCTTGGTGCGGGCCGGGTCGGGCACGCTGGCCAGCAGGCCGCGTGTGTAGGGATGCTGCGGGCGGGTGAACAGCGCGGCGGCCGAGGCGGTTTCCACCACCGTGCCCGCGTACATGACCGAGACCTGGTCGGCCACCCGCGCCACGACGCCGAGATCGTGCGTGATCAGCAGCATCGCCAGCCCCAATTCCCGCTGCAACCCGGCGAGCAGCCGCAGGATCTGGGCCTGCACCGTGACGTCCAGCGCCGTGGTGGGCTCGTCGGCGACCAGCACCTCGGGGCTGCACATCAGCGCCATCGCGATCATCACCCGCTGCCGCAGCCCGCCCGAAAGCTGGTGCGGGAACTGCCCCATCCGGTCACCGGGGGCGGCGATCCCGACACGGCCCAACAACTCGGCCGCCCGGTCCACGGCCGCGCGCTGTCCACCGGGGCGGTGCCGGCGCCAGGCCTCGGTCAGTTGCGAGCCGATCGTATAGGCCGGGTTCAGGCTGGTCATCGGCTCCTGGAAGATCATGGCGATCTTGTCGCCGCGCAGCCGGGCCAGCGCGCGCCCCGTGGGCATGGCCGACCCGGCGAACCGCAATCCACCCGTGGCCCGGGCGCCGCGGGGCAGCAGCCCCATCACGGATAGCGCGGTCAGCGACTTGCCCGAGCCAGATTCACCCACGATGCAATGGGTCTTCCCGGGATGCAGCGCTAGCGAGACGCCTCGCACGGGCTCGGTCGTTGCAAAAGCCACGCGCAGATCCGCGATCTCCAGCACCGGATGGCTCAAGCGCGGCGCAACCCGTCGCCGAGCAGGTTGATGCCCATCACCAGCACGAAGAGCGCGAGGCCCGGTATGGTGATCACCCAAGGCGAGAAGAACATGTAGTCGCGTCCCTCCGCGATCATCAGGCCCCAGGAGGGCAGTGGGGCCGGCACGCCCAGGCCCAGGAACGACAGCACGGCCTCCAGCAGGATGGCGAGCGCTGCCTCCAACGTGGCGACAATGACGAGGGAGGGCGCGATGTTGGGCAGCACCTCCCGCAGCAGGATGTGGGGCAACCCGGCCCCGGCGGCACGGGCGGACATTACGTAGTCCAGCGTGCGGATCTGCATGGTGGTGGTGCGGGCGACGACCGCGAACCGGTCCCACAACAGCAGCCCGAGCGTCAGCACCACGACGGCGAGCGAACTGCCGACCAGCGCTACGGCGGTGAGCGCCACCAGGATGATCGGGATCGCGAGGCGGCAGGTGATGGCGAACATCACCACCTCGTCCACTATGCCGCCGAAGAAGCCGCCCGTCATGCCGAGGGCGATCCCGATCGTGCCGGACACCAACACGGTGACGGCCCCGATCAGCAAGGAGATACGCGCGCCACTGACCAACCGCGCCAGGTAGTCCCGGCCGAGCTGATCGGTGCCGAGCCAGTGCGCGGCCGAGCCACCCTCCATCCAAGCAGGTGGGATCAGGCGCTGGGCGAGGTCCTGCGTGTAGGGATCGTGGGGCACGAGGGTCGGGCCGATGGTAGCGGCGGCGATGGTAAACAGGAGGATGAACCCGCCCAGCCACACCGAAGCGCTCCTCACGCGCGCACTCTCGGGACGTCAGGCGTTCCTCCCCGGCAAAGCGGGGGAGGGGGACCGTGCAGAGCAGGGTGG
>CAXTWC010000202.1:0-9335 GCA_964247805.1 uncultured Acetobacteraceae bacterium
GCCGTCTGGCTCGCCACCGGCTTCTACCGCGTGCAGCCGGACGAACAGGGCGTGGTACTGCGCTTCGGCGGCTTCAACCGCACCGCTTTGCCCGGGCTGAACTACCACATCCCCTGGCCGGTCGAGACGGCGTTGACCCCGTCCGTCACCCGCATCAACCGGATCGAAGTCGGCTTCACCCCGGCCAGCGACCAGCCCGTGCTGCGGATGACCTCGCGCGGCCTGGTGGCGGACAGCTCGCCATCCGGCACCACCCTGGGCATTCCCGCCGAGAGCCTGATGCTGACCGGCGACGAGAACATCATCGATATCGACTTCGCCGTGTTCTGGCGCATCCGCGATGCCGGCGACTACCTGTTCGACACCCGCAACCCCGACAACACCGTCAAGCAAGTCGCCGAAAGCGTCATGCGCGAGGTGATCGGCCGCACCCCGATCCAGCCCGCCTTGACCGAGGCGCGCGCCAGGATCGAGCAGGATACGCTGACCGGCATGCAGGCGATCCTCGACCAGTACAAGACCGGCGTGGAGATCACCCAGGTCCAGTTGCAGAAGGTCGATCCGCCCGCCGACGTGATCGAAAGCTTCCGCGACGTGCAGCGGGCCAACACCGATGCCGAGACCATGCGCAACCAGGCCGAAAGCTACCGCAACGACATCGTGCCGCGCGCCCGTGGTGACGCCGCCGCCATCACGGCCACCGCCGAGGGTGCCCGGCAAGCCGCCATCGCCCAGGCGAAGGGCCAGGCGCAAGCCTTCGACAGCGTGTACCAGGCCTACCAGGCAGCCAAGGATGTGACGTTGCGCCGCCTGTATATCGAGACGATGCAGGCGATCGTGTCCAAGACACCCACGACCGTGTTGGGCAGCGACGTGCGCCAGCCGCTGCCGTTGTTGAACCTGGGGGGCACGCCGCCAGACCTGCCCGCCGCCCCTGCGCCAGCGAAGGCCACACCATGATGCTGCGCAATTCCACCATCGTGGCCGGCGTTGTCGTGCTGCTCGCGCTGATCGGCGTCTACTCGTCGCTGTTCACCGTCGAGCAGACCGAACAGGTGCTGATCACCCAGTTCGGCCAGCCGATCCGCATCGTCTCCGACCCGGGACTGCATGTGAAGGTGCCGTTCATCCAGACGGTGATCGGCTTCGACAAGCGCCTGCTGGATTATTCCACGCCGGGTGAGGAAGTCATCCTGAGCGATCAGCGCCGCCTGATCGTGGACAGCTTCACCCGCTTCCACATCACCGATCCGCTGCAATACTACCAGGCCGTCGGTGCACAGGAGGACGCCATCCGCGCCCGGCTGAACTCGGTAGTGACCTCCGCACTCCGCCGGGTGTTGGGCAACGAACCGCTGTTGGCCGTGCTGTCCACCGATCGCGGCCATATCATGGGCTTGATCAGGAACGAGGTGAACAACGAGATGCACGGCTTCGGCGTGTCCATCGAGGATGTCCGCATTCGCCGCGCCGACCTGCCGGAAGGCAACACGCAGGCGATCTTGGCCCGGATGAAGTCCGAGCGGCAGCGCGCGGCGAGCCAAGCGCGGGCGGAGGGTGCGGAAGCCTCGGCCAAGATCCGCGCCGATGCCGAGCGGGACCGGACGGTGCTGTTGGCTGACGCCAGGGGGACTGCCGACACGCTGCGGGGCCAGGGCGAGGCGACTGCCATTTCCACCTTTGCCGCCGCGTTCGGCAAGGATCCGCAGTTCTTCTCCACCTGGCGGACGTTGCAAGCTTATCGGGATGGGTTCGCGGGCAGCCAATCCCGCCTGGTGATCTCGACGGATAACGATTTCTTTAGATTGTTGAAAGATCCTCCGGTCTCTCCTGCTCCGTAGGACCTGTTTGAAACGCCACGCGGCATCCCACTTGCAAGCGGTGCCTCTGGCATGAGCATCATCGGCTATCGACCAAGGACCCATACCATGCGCTTGCTTTCTCTGCGCGCTGCCGCGCTGGCGACTGCGCTGACACCGGTGTTGCTCCCCGCGGCTGCCATTGTAGTGCCGCTCGCGCTACCGGCTCCCGCCCAAGCCCGAGGCACGCCCGACAGCTTTGCCGATCTTGCGGCACAACTGGCGCCGGCGGTGGTGAATATCTCCTCCCAGCAAATGATCCAGGCGAAGGCCGACCGGCCAGATCCGGACGAGCCGCAATTTCCCCAGGGTTCTCCGTTCGAGCAGTTCTTCCACGACTTCATGGAGCGCCATGGCGCACCGGGTGGTCAGGGTGGCGGCGGCAGTGGTGGTGGTGGTGACGACGCACCTCGGCGCGGGACCGCACTCGGCTCCGGCTTCATCATCGACCCGGCGGGTTACATCGTCACCAACAACCACGTGATTGACGGCGCCGACGAAATCACCGTCACGCTGCATGACGGCACGTCGCTGAAGGCGAAGTTGATCGGCCATGACGACCGCTCCGACGTGGCATTGTTGAAGGTCGAAAGCGACAAGCCGCTGCCGTCCGTGCCGTTTGCCGACAGCGACGGGGCCCGCGTTGGCGATTGGGTGTTGGCCATCGGCAACCCGTTCGGCCTCGGCGGGTCGGTGACCGCCGGCATCGTGAGCGCGCGCGGGCGTGACATCCATCAGGGTCCGTACGACGACTTCATCCAGACGGATGCGGCCATCAACCGCGGCAACTCCGGTGGTCCGCTGTTCAACATGGACGGCCAGGTCATCGGCATCAACACCGCGATCTATTCGCCGTCGGGTGGCTCGATCGGCATCGGCTTCTCCATCCCGTCGAACATGGCCAAGCAGGTGGTGGATCAGCTGCGCAACTACGGTCACGCACGTCGTGGTTGGCTGGGCGTGCAGATACAACAGGTTACGCCCGATATCGCCGATGGGCTCAACCTTCACCCGGCGCGTGGGGCGATGGTCGCCAGTGTCACGGATAACGGGCCGGCTGCGAAGGCGCAGATCCACGGCGGCGACGTCATCCTGAGGTTCAACAACGCCGAAGTGAAGGACATGCACGCCCTCCCCCGGGTCGTGGCCGAGACGCCGATCGGTCAGCAGGTCCCTGTCGTGCTGTGGCGGGATGGCAAGGAGACGACGGTCCAGGCCTCGATCGCCGAACTGCCGGATGACGTGCAGCAGGCCAGTGCCACTACGACTGCGCCGGCGCCGAAGCCGACAAACGCCCCGGTGGTGATCACTGGACTCGGTATGCGAACGGCGGCGATCACGGACGATCTGCGGACGAAGTACTCGCTCAGCGCCGACCAGAAGGGCGTCGTTGTCACCGACGTGACCAATAATGGCGCGGCTGCTGGGCGCGGATTGAAGGCGGGCGACGTGATCGTCGAGGTCCAGCAAGAAACGGTCGCGACGCCGGCCGACGTGCAGGACCGGGTTGACCGCTACCGCAAGCTGAGCCGGAAGACGGTGTTGATGCTGGTGCAGAACAGCGATGGACTGCGTTGGGTGCCGCTGCCGCTAGCCAGCGACAACAAGGGCGGCTGACCTTCGAATGCTACTCCCTCTCCCCTTGCGGGAGAGGGGTATGGCTGACTCGTCGCTCGTAAGTGATCTCATAAGAAAAGCGCCGCTCCCTTTGTAGGAAGCGGCGCTTTCTGCTGTTTGGATCGTGCGTGGGCTACCCCACACCCTGGCCCTCTCCCGCAAGGAGAGAGGGAGAAGGGAAGGGAAGGTCAGCCTCGGTGGATGGCTTGCTCGCGGGCGGCGGCCGTGCTGGCCGGGGTCGCGGCGCCTGGGCCGGCAATCGTGCCACTTGGGCGGTCAGCCGAGGCCTCCATCGAAGCATCGTCCTCAGCCATGTTCTTCTTGAACGACTTGATACCCTTGGCGAAATCGCCCATCAGGCCGCTTACCTTGCCGCTTCCGAACAGCAGCAGGACGACCATCAGAACGATCATCCAGTGCCAGATGCTTAAACCACCCATGGATCCCTCCAGGCAGAGCAGACATCGCTCCGCGTGCATTCTTCAAACGTCACACTAGGCTGGTGGACGCCTCACCGCTAGATGGCGCCCCCCTGGCACGGCTTCAACCGTGCCTCACGCGCCGAGCAAGCGCCTCGCCTCCGCGGCATCTAAGGCAATCTGCGTCCGCAACTCGTCAAGTCCGCCGAATTTCCGCTCGGCACGTAGGAATGCATGCAGCGAGACGTCCAATTCCTGACCGTATAGATCGCTCGTGAAATCGAAGAAATGTGCCTCGACCCGGCTGAGCGTGCCCTCTGCCACCGTCGGACGGCGGCCGATATTGGCTACGCCCGGCACCACCCGGCCGTCCACCAACGCGGTTACGGCATAGACACCGCGCGCTGGCTCCAACTGGCGGCCGAGCGCGATATTAGCGGTGGGAAAACCGATCGTGCGCCCTCGGGCGTCCCCATGCGTCACCGTGCCGCGGATCGCCCACGGGCGGCCGAGATCATCGGTGGCACGCTCCGGATAACCGTCCTGCAACGCCCGGCGGATCCGGGTGGAGCTGATCGGGCCCCTCGCATCGGCCAGCGGCGGCACGATGGTCAGCCCCATGCCATAGGCCTCCGCCCGGGTGGCCAGCAGGGGCACGTCGCCGCCGCGGCGATGACCGAAGGCGAAGTCGGGCCCGCAGGCCAGATGCACCGCACCGACGGCATCGTGCAGCACCTGCGTGATGAACTGATCCGCCGAAATCAGGCTGAACTCGCGGTCGAACGTAATCTCGATCACGTGCTGCACGCCGAGCGCGCCGAGCAGATTGGCCCGGGCAGATGGCACCGACAGGCGGAACGGCGGGTCGTCGGGGCGGAACAGCTCGCGCGGGTGGGGTTCGAACGTCAGCACGGCCAGTGGCGCATCGGGCCGGGCGGTGTGGGCGCTGGCCAGCACGTGGGCGTGGCCGCGGTGTACGCCGTCGAAATTACCCAGCGCCACCGTGGCGCCGCGCACGGATGCCGGCAGCGTCCGCCAGTCCTGGTGCCGCTGCATGCGCTCCGCTCGCCTCCCGAAATCCTTGGACGTTGTTGGCAAGTGGGGGCGTGGTTGGCAAGTGCAGGCGCAAATGCGTTAATCACGTCCCACCACGCCGCAGGCCGCCCAATGGACCGACACGCCGATACTGCCTCTTTGCTGCTCAGCGCTTGGCGGGATCCAACGCAGAAGATCATCGCGTTCCCCGCCGTTCTGGCGCCGAAGGACGAAGCGGGGGCGTATGCCGTGCAGCGCCGGGTCATCGAGGGCCTGGGCCCGATCGGCGGTTGGAAGGTCGGCGCACCCGGCCCCACCGGCGCCCCCACCTGTGCCGCGATGCCCGCCGCCGGCATTCACCCGAGTCCGGGCCGAGTCGCCGGGTCCAGCACCAGCCTGCGCGGCGTGGAGGCGGAGATCGCATTCCGCCTTGGCGCCGACCTGCCGCCCCGCGCGGAGCCATACGGCCGGGCGGAAGTGATTGCCGCCATCAGCTACTGCCTGCCCGCGATCGAGGTACTCGACTCGCGCTTCACCGACCCGGATGCGCAGGACAAGTGGGCGCTGCTGGCCGATCTCTCCACCCATGTCGGCTTCGTGTTCGGCCCACCCGCAGCCGACTGGCAGGGCATCGACTTCACCCGCGAGACGGTGCGGGTGCTGGTGGACGGACAGGAGGTCAAGACCAGCGCCGCCAACCCGGCCGGTGACATGATCCGGCTGATCCAATGGCTGGCCGATACGGGGGCGCACTGGGCGGGCGGTCTGAAGGCTGGCCAATACGTCACGTGCGGGTCGTGGACCGGCAAGGATTTCGTCGGTCCGTCGGCGCAGGTTCAGGTGGAATTTGCCCATGCCGGCTCGGCCACGGTCGAGTTCACGCCATGAGCACCCCCACTGGCGCGCTGATCGTCGGCGTGGGACCGGGCCTGTCGGCCTCCTTCGCCCGGCTGCTCGCCTCCCGCGGGCACAAGGTCGCGCTGGCGGCCCGCGATACCGGCAAGCTGCAGGCACTCGCCAACGAAACCGGGGCCTCCCTGCACGCCTGCGATGCCGCCGACCCGGCGCAGGTGGGCGCCCTGTTCGACACCGTCGGCTCGCCCGGCATCGTGCTGTATAACGCCAGCCAACGCGCTGGCGGCCCGCTGGTGGATCTCGACCCGGCCGCGGTGCACCGCTCGCTGGACGTGACCGTGTTCGGCGCCTTCCTGGTGGCGCAACAGGCCGCACGGCGCATGCTCCAGGTCGGTACCGGCTGCATCATGCTCACCGGCGCCTCAGCGGGGGTGAAGGGCTTCCCGCAATCCGCCGCCTTCGCCATGGGCAAGTTCGCCCTGCGCGGCCTGGCGCAGTCCATGTCGCGCGAACTGCACCCCAAGGGCATCCACGTGCTGCACATCGTGGTGGATGGGTCGATCCGCTCCGCCCACCGTCCCGACCGGCCCGAGGCTTCACCCGACAGCCACCTCGACCCCGACGCGATCGCGCAGACCATGGCGGCGATGCTCGACCAGCCCCGCTCGTGCTGGACGGACGAGATCGCGGTGCGACCCTGGGTAGAACGGTTCTGACCACCCCTCCAATGCGGTTGGACGACCTTCCGACCCCCTGCCTGGTGCTGGATCGCCGCATCCTGCAGAGGAACATCACTACCATGGCGGAAGCGGGCGCACGACCTGGCGTGCCGCTCCGCCCCCACATGAAGACGGCGAAATCGGTCGACGTGGCCCGGCTCGCCTTGGCGGGGCAGCCGGGCGGAATCACGGTCTCGACCCTGGCCGAGGCGGAGTATTTCGTCGGCCACGGCATGTTCGACATGATCTACGCGGTCGGCATCACGCCCCAGAAGCTGTCGGAGGTCGCCAAGTTGAATGCGGCCGGGGCCAACATCGCCGTCATCACCGACGATGCGGAGGTGGCCGCCGCCATCGCCGCCTCCCCGGTGCGGATGCGGGGCCTGGTCGAGGTGGATACCGGCGAAGGCCGCGGTGGCCTCGGTCCCGACCATGCCGGCCTGCACCAGGTTGCCGCGGCCTTGGGTGCGAGCATGGCGGGGGTGCTCACCCATGCCGGCAACAGCTATGCCTCCCGCAGCGCCGAGGAACTCGCCGCGGTGGCGGAAGCGGAGCGCGCCGGCATCGTGCAGGCGGCGACACGCTTGCGGCAGGCCGGGTTCAGCGTGCCGATCGTGTCGCTGGGCAGCACGCCGACAGCCCTGCACGCCGTCAACCTGGACGGGGTAACGGAGGTGCGGGCTGGCGTGTACATGTTTGGCGACTTGTTCCAGATGCAGATCGGCAGCAACGGGCTGGACGGGATCGCGCTGACCGTGCTGACCAGCGTGATCGGCCGCCGCCCGGCAGAAAGCCGGTTGCTGGTGGATGCCGGCGGGCTGGCGCTATCGAAGGACCGCAGCACGTCGGCGGCGCCGATCGACTATCATTTCGGGTTGGTGTTGGATAGCGCAGGCTTTCCGTCGCTTGGTGGCGCGGTGGTGCGGCATGCCTACCAGGAGCACGGGGTCGTGGATTGCGACCCCACCCAGCCGTTCCCGGCGTTGCCGATCGGCGGCAAACTCCGGATCGCGCCGAACCACGCCTGCATGACGGCGGCCGCGCACGACCGCTACTACGTGGTGGACGGCTCGGACGAGGTCACCGCGATCTGGACCCGGGTGAACGGCTGGTAAAGCCCCCACACCCTGTTTCTAAAAGCCCTCTCCCAGGGGGAGAGGGAGAAGGATGCAGGGGAATGGGTTAGATGCTTTCGGTGTCCAGCGCGTAGCCCGCCGCGCGGACCGTCCGCACCAGGTCCAATTCGCCGGCGCCGTTGATCGACTTGCGCAGGCGGCGGATGTGCACGTCCACCGTGCGCGGCTCCACGTGGATGTCCGGGCCCCACACCGCGTCCAGCAATTCCTCGCGCGAAAAGACCCGGCGGGGATGCTGCATGAAGAACTCCAGCAGACGGAACTCGGTCGGCCCTAGATGGATCGCGCGGGCATTGCGCTGCACCCGGTGCGCCGACAGGTCCATGGTGATGTCGTGGAACTGCAGCCGCCCCTTGGCAGGCACCCCACCCGAGCGCCGCAGCAAGGCGCGCATGCGGGCGAGCAGCGCCTCCATGTTGAACGGCTTGGTGATGTAGTCGTCGGCTCCCGTGTTCAGGCCGCGCACCGCGTCTCCGTCCTCGGTGCGGGCGGTGACCATGATCACCGGCAGGTCGCGGGTGTTGGGGCGGCGGCGGATCTGCCGGCAGACCTCGATGCCGCTCATCACCGGCAGCATCCAGTCCAACAGCACCAGGTCGGGCTGCGCCTCGGCAATGCGGGTCAGCGCCTCCTGCCCATCCACCGCCTCGTCGACGCGAAAACCCTGCTTTTCCAGGTTGTAGCGGAGCATGGTGGCCAGCGCCGCCTCGTCCTCCACGACCAATACCAGGGGCTTGGCGCCCACCTGCATGATATCGCCCATCGCGGCTATTCCCCCATATCCCGCGGGCGGACGACCGCGTAGGCGGAGGTGTCCCCCTTGGGCCGGCTTTCCGGCAACGGCTCGCCCGTCACCGTGTAGTGCACCGTCTCGGCGATGTTGGTCGCGTGGTCGCCGATCCGCTCGAGGTTCTTGGCGATGAACAGCAGGTGCGTGCAGGGCGTGATGTTGCGCGGGTCCTCCATCATGTAGGTGACCAGCTCGCGGAAGATCGCGTTGTAGATGTCGTCCACCGCCTGGTCGGACCGCCAGACCTGCATCGCCTTGGTCTCGTCGTTCTCGCCCACCGCGTCGACGATCAGCTTGAGGTTCTCCTGCACCAGCCGCGTCATGTGAGCGATGCCGGACAGGCTGAACGGCAGCGAATACTGCGACAGCACGATCGAGCGCTTGGCGACGTTGGCTGCATAGTCGCCGATGCGTTCCAGGGCCGCGGTGATTTTCAGCGCGGAAATGATCTGCCGCAAGTCCTGCGCCAT
The DNA here is from genome assembly GCA_964247805.1 of uncultured Acetobacteraceae bacterium. Taxonomy (GTDB): domain Bacteria; phylum Pseudomonadota; class Alphaproteobacteria; order Acetobacterales; family Acetobacteraceae; genus LMUY01. Next base: position 8,901 of record CAXTWC010000202.1, read on the forward strand.
CGGCTGGCGCAGCGCCAACATGCGGATGACCTGTTGCTCGATATCGCGTTCCAGGGCGTCGACCGCCGGGTCCTGCTCGACGGCCTGGCCGGCCGCGGCGCTGTCCTGGTGCACCACGGCGGCCGCGGCGGCGGCGACCTGCGCCTCCACCAAGCCGCCCATCTCGGTGATGCGGTCGCGCAGGGCGGCGATTTCCTGCGAGTAGGAGCGGACGATATGCTCGGGCTGTGCTTCGGCCATGATAGGACGCTCCTTAACCAAACCGGCCGGTGATGTACTCTTGGGTACGTTTTTGTCTCGGCGCCGTGAACATCTGGGCGGCGGGCGCCACTTCCACCAGTTCGCCCAGGTAGAAGAACGCCACCTGGTCGGCGCAGCGGGCCGCCTGCTGCATGTTGTGGGTGACGATGGCGATGGTGAAGTCGCGCTTCAGCT
>CAXTWC010000203.1:0-9324 GCA_964247805.1 uncultured Acetobacteraceae bacterium
GAGCTCTCGATCCGGGCGCTCTCGAAATCCTCGTCGTCGATGATGAGGTAGTGGTCCTTCTTGAACTCATACCCCTTCACCAGATCGCCGCGCGAGAGTGTGTCGCCCGTCTCAGAGTCCTGGGTGATCATGCGGATCCGGTTGCCGGTCGCCGGGTTGATCAGGTTGAAGTGCAGCGATCCGCGGTCGTGGTTCGCGCTGTAAAGTGCAATCGGGCACGAGACCAGGGCCAGCCGCAGGTGGCCTCGCCAGATGGGACGCTGTGGCATCGACTATCTCCTATCTCGGGGCAACGGCTTGGGCGGGCGGGCGACAACGATTCGAGCGCCGCTGGACGGTGCTTTCGCCAGTGGGCTGGCAGGCTTGACCATGGCTGGCTTCTTCGGCGCGAGATCAGGCAGCACCTGGTCGACCCTGTCAAAGTCCGCCCAGGGGTCCCGCCGCTGTCCCGCCAGGCGTTTGGGAAGGGTCAGCACGGTGAACCCAGCCGGGTCGAGGCCGGGCTTCACTTCGGACCAGGCAAGCGGTGTCGCGACCCCTGCCCCGGGACGCGCCCGCGGGCAGTAGGACGACACGGCGGTGGCACCGAGCCCGTTGCGCAGCCAATCGACCAGGATGCGCCCGCTCCGGTCGGCGATCTTGAGGTGGGCGAGGAATTTGGTCGGTTCGTCCGCCGCCATCGTCTCGGCGAACGCCCGGCAGAACGGCTTGACGATCTCCCAATCGGCCTCCGGCCGTAGCGGGACGACCACATGCAGGCCTTTGCCTCCGGTGGTGCGGCAAAAGCTCGCCAATTTGAGCTTCTTCAGGCGGTCCCGGACCTGATGGGCAGCGGCAACGACCTCGGCAAACGCCACGCCCTCACCCGGGTCGAGATCGAACACCACCCGGTCCGGTCGTCTCGGATCGGCTTCGGTGGAGCCCCAAGGGTGCAGTTCGATCGCGGAGATTTGGGTCAGCGCGAGCAAGCCGTTCTCGTCGTCGATGGCGAGGTAGGGTTGGCCGTCCGCATGACCTTCCCTGATCTGCGACGGCATGTAGCCGTGGCCGCTCTTCTGGTAGAATTGCTGCTTGCCACCCACGCCGTCGGGGCAACGAACGATGGACAGCGGCCGCCGGTGCAAGCCCGGCAGGGCGCGAGGTGCCACGGCCAACCAGTATGCCGCAAGATCCTGCTTGCTGATGCCGGGCCACAGTGGCCGGTCGGGATGGGTCAGTTCGACATCGCCGACCAGGGACCGGGCCTTCGTCGGCGGCCGCGCGACCACGATGTTGGGTCGCCGGAGCGTGTCAGGCGGCTCGCGTTTGGTCGCGACGGTCGTGACCTTCCCCGCCGGCTTGGCTCGCGCTTTCGACCGAGACGGCGGCGGCGTTTCCTGCTCGAGCTCAAGCGTCCCGATGCCGTCCCGGGCGTGCTCGTCATGCCCCTTGATGAGGAACCAGGCTTCCTGTTTGCGCGGATCGTGCTGCTTGAGCCGGGCCAGGGTGAAGCGGCCGTTCAGCCGGCCACCATGCAGGACGAAGCGCAGATTGCCCTTCCGCATACCCGCCTCAGGGTCTTCGAGTGGCTCCCAAGTCCCCCGGTCCCAGGTCTCCACTGCCCCTCCGCCATACTCCCCGGCCGGGATGACACCTTGGAAGTCGGCATAGTCGATCGGGTGATCTTCCACGTGGATCGCCACCCGCCGGTCGGCCGGATCCAGCGACGGCCCTTTCGGCACGGCCCAACTCCACAGCGCGCCGCCGTGTTCCAAGCGAAAGTCCCAATGCAGACCCGCCCGGTGCGCCGCATGCTTTTGCACGACGAACATGAGCACTGCCCCGGATGCCACGTCGCGGGGCGCTGGCTCCGACGTGCGGGCGAAGTCGCGCTTGGACAAATACGGGGTCAGGACGGTTCCGGCCATGCACCAACAAGCCGGTTAGAGGGTTGGAGTTGCGAGCTTTAACACATGTGCCCCGATCAGGCCGCAAACACGGTGGCGTGCTCGGGTTCGAAGGACAGTCCTACGGTAGCGTCACGCTCGAGCCCGTCCCGATTGCCTACCCCCGCTTGCCGCAAGGCGGTGCAGACGCTGCCATCGGCGAGCCGGAGCACATACCGCATCGCATTGCCGAGATAGATCAAACCGTCCAACGTCGCCGGCACGCCGGGGCCGGCGCCCACCGCCATGCGCTCCGGCCGCACCGCCACCACCACGCTCTGCCCCGGCCGCAGCCCATGCGGGTTCGCGGCAGAGAGTAACTCGCCGTGAACCTCCACCCGCGCCATCCCGGCCGTACTGTCCCGCAACTCGCCGGGCAGGAAGTTCATCTCCCCCACGAACCCGGCGACGAAGCGCGTGGCTGGGCACTCGTACAGCTCCGCCGGGGTGCCGACCTGCTCCACCCGGCCCGCGTTGAACACGGCGATGCGGTCGCTCATGGTCAGCGCTTCCTCCTGGTCGTGGGTGACATACAGAACCGACATGCGGCGCTGCCGATGCACCGCCAGGATCTCGAGCTGCATCTGCTCGCGGAGCTTCTTGTCGAGCGCCCCGAGCGGTTCGTCCATCAACAGCAGGGCCGGGCGGTACACGAGGGCGCGAGCCAGGGCCACGCGCTGCTGCTGCCCGCCGGAGAGCTGCCGCGGCAGGCGATCGCCGTACTCGGGCAGGTTCACCAAGCGCAGCGCGTCGGTCACATGGCGGCGGATCTCGGCCTTGGGGACGCCGCGCAGCTCGAGCGGGAAGGCGATGTTGCGGGCGACGCTCATGTGCGGGAACAGGGCGTAGTGCTGGAACACCATGCCGATGTCGCGCCGGTAGGGCGGCAGGCGGTCCACCGGGGTGCCGTTCAACACCATCCGCCCGCGGTCCGGCTGCACCAGCCCGGCCACCATCATCAGCGTCGTGGTCTTGCCGGAACCGGACGGGCCGAGGAAGGTCATGAATTCCTCCGGCCGCAACGTCAGGTCGAGGTCGTCGACTGCCACCTGGCCGCCATACTCCTTGCGGATCCCGCTCAGCTCCAGGACCGGCGTCATGGAGCGCGTCCGGCGCGCCGCCGCACCAAGCCCTCGGCGCCAAGCGCCAGGAAGGCGAACACGAAGCAGAGCGTGGCGATCGCGGCGACCGTCGGGTCGAAATCGCCGCGGACATTGGACCACATCTGGACCGCCACCGGCCGCAACCGTGCCGTGCTGACGAACAACGACACGATCAGCTCGTCGAACGACACCACCATGGCGAACAGCAGCCCAGACAGCACCGCCGGGGCCAGCAACGGCAGGGTGACCCGGCGGAACGCCGTCCACGGCCGGGCGCCAAGCGTGGCCGCGGCGTACTCCAGCCGCGGATCGAGCGTGCGCAAGGCCGAGCCTACGGTCGCGATCACGTAGGGCAGCACTAAGACGGTGTGCGCGGCGATCAGCCCGGCCAATGTGCCGTTCAGCCCGAGGCCGCGATACACGCCGAACAGGGCCGCCGCCGTGATGATGCCCGGCACGATGATGGGCAGCATCAGCACTCCGGTCAGCAGTGTGGCGCCGGGCACGCTGCCCCGCTGCAGGCCGAGCGCCGCCGCGGTGCCCAAGATGGTGGCCAGCGATGCCGCAGGCACCATCACCTTGAAGCTGACGCCGATGGAATTCGTCCAGTTCGGGTCGGAGAGCAGGTGGTCGTACCAGCGTAACGACAGACCCGGCGGCGGGAACTGCAGGAAATCCCCCGAACTGAACGAGATGATCACCACGATGACCAGCGGCGCCAGCAGATACAGCCCGATCAGCGTGCACATCACGGCGCGGACCGCTCGCCACCGGCCCATGCCGTCGCCTCTCACCGGGCCACCGCCTTCAGACCCACCGTGGTTTGCAACAGGCCGAGCATGACGGCGGTGACCGCCAACAGCACGATGGCGAGCGCGCCGGCCAGGCCCCAATTACCGAAATCGGCGATCTGTTGCTGGATCAGTTGCGCGATCATGAGCTGCCGCGGGCCGCCCAGCAGCGCGGGGGTCACGAAATAGCCGAGCGTGCTGATGAACACCAGCGTCGCCCCCGCCAGCACACCCGGCAGCGTCAGTGGGAGGTAGACGCGCAGGAACGCCCGCATTGGCGTCGAGCCGAGGGTCAGCGCCGCCTGCATGTACACGGGCTCGATCCGCGACATCGTGGCGTAGATCGGAAAGATCACGAACGGCAGCAACACCTGCACGGCCCCTAGCATGACCCCAGTGAGATTGTAGAGCAGCGGCAGAGGCTCGCTGATCAGTCCGATGCCGGTGAGCAGCGCGTTGATCGGCCCGGTGCGTTGCAGCAGGATGACGGTGGCGAAGCTGCGCACCAGCAAGCTGGTCCAGAACGGCACCAGCACCAGGAAGATCAACCAGCGACGCCGGCGCGGCGAACCATGCGCCATCGCGTGCGCCACCGGGTAGCCGAGCAGGACGCAGATCGGCGTCGCGACGGCACTGATCACCACCGTGTTGAGCAGGACGTGAAGATAGATCGGGCGGTCCCACAGCAGCACGAAGTTCTCCAGCCCCGGCCGCGGCTGGGTGAAGGCGCGCGCCAGCAGCCAGCCGACCGGGCCCAGGAACACCACGGCGAGCACCAGCAGCGCTGGCAAGGCAAGTGCGGCGCCGCGGTTCACTCAGGCCAGCTTCCAGGCGGCCCAGCGCTCCCGGTTCGCCTGCAGGTGGTCGCGCCAATACGCGGCGTCGATCACGAAGCCTTTCTCCGCATTGCCCGGCGCGGTGCACAGCCAGGGTTGGATCTTCGGGTCGATATCCTTGAACGCCTGCGGATTGGTCGGCGAGTAGGCGATCAGGTTGGCGAGCTTGGCCTGGTTGGCCGGGTCGGTCATGGTGTTGATCAGCGCCATCGCCCCGGCCACCTGCCCGCTGCCATGCGGCACGACGAGGTAGTCGACGGACTGGATGTTCTGCTCCCACGAGATGGCGATCGGCGCACCCTTCTTGTTCGAATCATACGCGCGGCCGTTCAGGATCACGCCGAGATTGACCTCGCCATCGACGAACAGCTGCTGGTTTTGCGAATTGGTGGACCAGAAGATGATCTGCGGCTTGATGGTGTCGAGCTTCTTCAGCGCCCGCTCCACGTCCAGCGGATACAGCTTATCGGCGGGCACGCCGTCGGCCATCAGAGCTGTTTCCAGCGTGGCGACGGGGTTGTCGGCGAACGTCCGCTTGCCGGGAAACCGCTTGAGGTCGAACACGTCGGCCCAGGTCTTCGGCTCCTGTCCCGCGGCGTAGGCCTTGGTGCTGTAGCCGAGGTTGTACGACCAGACGATGCAGCCGATGCCGTACTCGTTGACGAATTGCGGTGCGATCTTGCTGGTGTCGACAATCGATGTGTCGATCTTCTCGAACATCTTGTCGCCAATGCCGGCATACAGGAAGTCGATCGTGATATCCACGACGTCCCAATCCGGCGTACCGCCCTCGATCATGGCGCGGAACTTCGCCACGTCCATCGGTCCGTCCTGCACCACCCGCGCGCCGGTGGCCTTGCTGAACGGCTCGCAGTAGCTGACCCGCTCGGCATCCTGGTAGGCGCCCCCCCAGCTCGCGAACACCACCGTCTTGTCCTTCAGCCCGGCGGCAGCCCGGGCCACACCGGCAGCGGCCAGGCTCCCGAGGGCCGCCAGCCCTGCCCCCAGCCGGACGAGGTCACGTCGTGTCAGCCTGGCGAGACGGTCCATGGTCTTGTCCTTCCGATGCTTAGGCCTGGCCTTGGAGGTTCTCACGCAGCGTGCGGCCGGTGTATTCCGTGCGGAACAGCCCCCGCCGTTGCAATTCCGGGACCACGCTGCGGCAGAACTGCTCGAACATGCCCGGGAACATGCTGGGCGTCAGCACGAAACCGTCGCAGACCCCGTCCTCGAAGATGGCTTGCAGATGGTCGGCCACCGTCTTCGCCGTGCCCACCACCAGCCGGCCCTCGCCGCGCTTGGCCGCCGCCTGCGACAGGCTGATGCCCTCCGCCTTCATCGTCTGGCGGATCACGGCTTCCGAGCCCTTCATGCCCTGGTTGCCCTGCAGCTTGGCGAGCGTGGCCTCGTCCGTCACCTTCGTCATGTCCGCACCCAAATTGCTCGAGGTCGAGGCGCGGTTGAGCTCCGGGTCGATCAGGCCGTTGAGGTAGTCCGCCCGCTCCCGCGCGATCCCCTCCGTCTCGCCGAGCACCACGCTGACCGCCGGCAGGACGGCGCATTGACCGGGGTCGCGGCCGATCGCGGCCATGCGGGCCTTGATGTCGCCGTAGAACGCCCGCATGTCCTCCCGCCCGTGCTGGGAGGTGAAGATCACCTCCGCCCACCGCGCCGCGAATTCCCGGCCACGGTCCGACCCGCCGGCCTGCATGATGACGGGGCGGCCTTGCGCACTGCGCGGGATGGAAAGCGGGCCGCGCGTCTTGACCCAGCGGCCCTGGTAATTGGCGTAGTGGACTTTCGCCGGGTTAGCCAGGATGCCGGCTTCCTTGTCCTTGACGAAGGCGTCCGCGTCCCAGCTGTTCCAGAGGGCGAAGCAGGCCTCCAGCACCTCGTCCGCGCGATCGTAGCGTTCTTCCCGCGGGGGCAGATGCTCCATCCCGGCGTTCTGCGCTTCCAGGTCGGTGGCCGAGGTGACGACATTCCAGGCGACCCGGCCGCCACTCATCGCGTCCAGTGAGCCCAGCCAGCGGGCAAGGTGATACGCCGTGTGGAACGAGGTGGAGAGCGTCGCCCCGAGCCCGAGATGGCGCGTCACCGCGGCCATCACCGGTAGCACCACCGTAGGGTCCAGGAAGGAAATCTGGCCGCCCCGGCGCACATACGCGTCGTAGCTACCGCCATGCAGGTCATACAGGCCAAACAGGTCGGCGAAGAAGCAGCCGTCGAACTTGGCCGCCTCCAACACCCGCGCAATGTGCTGGTAGCGCTCCGGGTCGAGGATATCGTCCAGCGTCGACTCCGGGTGCCGCCAGCCGCCGTTGTGCAGGGCGGTGGGTCCGGTCTTGAGATAAGCGACGAGGTGCATCTGGCGCTTGGACATAGATGGTCCTTCGGTCTCGGAGGGCGCAAGTCGACGTCGGTTGCGACCGTATCGTGGTGGATGACGCTTCGCTTATCCACCCTACGTTGCTGCCGAGTGATTTCGATCGACAGGAACGCTGCCTAGAGGAATCCCACCGAAATCCACGGCACGGCCGCGACCACGATCAGGGCCACCACCAGCACGGCCATATAGGGCCAGATGCGGCCGAACGCTTCGTCACTGCGCACCTTACCGATCAGGCAGGTCTGGTAGAAACCGACCCCGAAGGGGGGCGAAAACAAGCCGATCCCCATCGCCAGGATCGCCACGATCGCGTACTGCACGAGGTGGATGCCGAGCGTCTGCGCCACCGGGAACAGCAACGGGCCGAACAGCACCATCGCCGGCAAACCCTCCAGCACGCTGCCCAGCACGATGAACACGACGATGGAGATGGCCAGGAAACCGGCCTTGCCGCCGGGTAGCCCTGTCATCATCTCGGTCAAGGTCTGCGCGAACCCGGCCTGGGTCAGCGACCACGCCATGGCGCTGGCAGTGCCGATGATCAGCAGGATGGCGCCCGACAGCGCCGCCGTCTCCACCAGAAGCGGCACCACCCGGCGCCACTCGAAGCAGCGATACACCGCCAAGCCGACCAGCACGGAATAGACCACGCCCAGTGTCGCGACCTCGGTGGCCGTGGTGATGCCGGTCAGCACGGCGTAGCGGATCACGAACGGCAGGATCAGCGCGGGCAGCGCCACCACGAACAGCCGGCCGATCGCGCGCGCGCCGGGGCCGGTGCCCACCGGAGTGTCGTGGCGGCTGCGGAAAAAGATCAGCACCACCAGGCCGAGCGCCGCGACCCCCGCCGGCAGCAATCCACCGGTGAACAGGGCCGAGATCGAAACACCGGTCACCGCGCCCACGATGATCAGCACCAAGCTGGGCGGGATCGTCTCCGTCATTGCAGCGGAAGAGGCGAGTTGGGCGGCGAGTTCGCCCGGGTGCATGCCGCGGCGCCGCATTTCCGGCAGCAGCACGGGGGCCACCGCCGCCTGGTCCGCTGCCTTGGACCCGGAGATGCCGGATATGAGGTACATCGCGGCGATCAGCACGTAGGACAAGCCTCCGCGCCGATGCCCCACCAGGGCGGCCAGGAAGTTCACCATCGCGCGGGCGATGCCGGTCATCTCCAAAAGCAGCCCCAGCACCACGAACATCGGCACCGCCAGCAGCTCGATGGAGGACATACCCTGGTCCATTTGGCTGATGATGACCGCGAGCGGGATCGAACTGGTGAAATGGATGTAGGCGAGGGTGGCGGTGGCGAAGCTGAACGCGATCGGCACCGCGAGGAAGATGCAGACGCCGGTGATCAGCACGAAGAACACCAGCAGCGCACCGTTGCCGATGTCGTCGAACCAGTCCTGTAGATAGTACAGCGCGGCGAACACCAGCAGCCCTGCGGCGAGCACGCCCAGCAGTTCGGTCCAGCGCACACCGCCGAGCAATTGCCGCAACGCCACGTACAGCATCAACAGCAGGCCGGCGAGTTGCCCGAAGATCGCCCACGAGCCCGGCAGTTGCAGCACCGGGGTCAGTACCGCCTCCTGTTGCCGGGCGTAGGACCAGCCTGGCAACAGCAGCCCCAGCGTCACCACCACGACCAGCATCGCGGCGAAGCACGATGCCAGGCGGCGGCCTCGATCGCCGATCAGCGCCACCAACACCGTCATGCGCATGTGCTCGCCGCGGGCCAGCGCGATCACCGCGCCGAGGCTGACCAGCCAGAGGAACAAGGTGGCCGCCACCTCGTCCACCCAGACCAGGGGGTTGTCGAAGGCGTAGCGCGCCACCACGCCGGCGAACAGCAACGCGACCTCCGCCACCACCAGCACCGCCGCGACCCACTCGGCCAGGCGTAAGACGCCGCGGTCCAATGCGGGCAGCACGCCGCGCGTTGGGAGGGTGGTGGTGCTCAGGCGAGCGGCCCGGTCACGCCTTCCAGCGCCGACCACAGCGGGGCGCCGAACTTGCCCTGCCACTGCTTATAGAACCCGGCCTGCGTCAGCACTTTCTGGAACGCGGCGGTGTCCGGTTTCGCGAACTCCATGCCACCTTTCTTCAGCACCTCCTCCAGCGAGGCGTCCAGCGTCTGGTTGGCGGCGCGCTGCGTGTCGGCCTGGGCGTCGAACGTGTCGGCGATGATCTTCTGGTGCTCGGCTGGCAGCCCCGACCAATACGATCCGTTCAGCAGCAGCCAATAGCCGACCCACATGTGGTTGGTCAGCGAGCAGTATT
>CAXTWC010000204.1:0-2809 GCA_964247805.1 uncultured Acetobacteraceae bacterium
GGCCGTCGCCGTTCATCGACGACATCCCGGCCGAGAGCCGGGTCAAGGGCTGGCTGCACGGTGAACGGGTGCCGACGGCGATGGAGATGCGGATGGAACGCAAGCGTCGCACAAACGAGGAGCTGGCGGTGCTCCTGCGCCGCCGCTAGCGGCGAAGCTCGTCAGCCAAACCACCAGACTGAATTGAAGTGCATCCTGCAGATCTCGCATCCAGCTAGGGCCGCTATGCGCTCACAGCGGACGCTCGGAGGTTAACCCCCGATCTTTAGAAGCGGACATTGACATGACCGCGAAGCGATATCGCGCTGATCCTCCGGCTTTCTTCTCGTTGCTACCGCAGCGAATAGCGGATGCAGATTTCGATACCCCCATGACCGACAGGTGAGCGAAGCCTATGGTCGTTGCCGCTTGAAACACGAGAGGGCGCGCGATGAAGCGCCCCCTTGCCGCCAGATCGTCGGGACAGTCCAGATCGTATCAGTCTGCCATTCCCAGTGGATTGGAGATTCGCATCAGCCAGTTGCCGCTCGCGTTCCGCATGGCGACCTGTGTCGCGGTGCCACACTGGACCATCGGGCTGCCGTCCGGGCCAGGCACGCTGACCTCCCAGTCCACCAGGAGCAAGGCGACGTCGTCGCTGGCAAGGACGCAGCGGACGGTATTCTGAAGCACGGGTTTTGAAGCGATCAGATCACCGATGGCGTCGCGCAGTGTGCCGTTTCCGGCGCTGGCAACGGTGCCGTCGACCATGCGCATCGTCGCCTGGGGGTGGAACACGGCCATCACCGCGTCGAGATCACCGCGGTTGAGCGCGAGGTCGAACGCGACCGGGATGTCCTCCGGGCGAGGGAACGCGCCGCGTGGCGTGGCGATCGCGCGGCTGGTGAAGTCCGCGATCCGGTCGGCCAGCGCGTCCGGGGCCTCGAGCGGCAGCAGGTGGCCGACGTCGGGGAGGACCGTCATTTCCGCACCGGGCAGCGCCGGCACGACGATGCTTCGCAGCATCTCCGCGCTATCGACCTTGTCGACCTCGCCGCCGATAACCAGCACCGGCACCTCGATCCGCGCGAGGTCGACAGCGACGTTCTCCGCGATTGTCGTCGTCGGCCATGCCGCTTTCGCCGCATCGGCACCGCCAAGGCTGTCGGCGATGACCTGCTCGCGCAGATGCGGTGGCAGCGGCCGCCCAGCTAGCACGTTGTCGATGGTCCAACCGATCGCCTCGGCGCTGGCATAAGCGCCTGCCATGGGGTCACGCTCCTGCGGCGCGAGGGCCTTGCCTGGTGCCGGCGACGGCGCCACCAATACCAAGCCCGCGAGACCGGCGGGGCGCCGGGACGCCAGCAACTGCGCGACCTTGCCGCCCATCGAATGACCGACCAGCACGAAACGATCGAGACCGAGCGCCGCGATCACCGCCTCGACATCATCGGTCATCGTCGTGATGTCATAGCCATCGTCGGGGCGGTCGGACCGGGCCCAGCCGCGCGCGTCCAGCGCGATTGTGCGGATGCCCGCGGGCAGCGCCGCGATCACGGGCTCCCAGGTTCGCGCGGTCCCGCCCCAGTAGTGCAGGAAGACCAGCTGCACGTCGCCGCTGCCGCTGTCCTCAACGTTCAGATGAATGCCGTTCGCGAAGATTTTCATAATCGCTGCCCTTGGTGATTGCCTCGCACGGGGATCTAGAAGGCTTCCAGGCGGACGATAATCGGTCCATTTTTTGAGGAACTCGATAGCCTGGAGATCGAATAGCAATGGATCGGTTGACCGGGCTAAAGATCTTCGTTGCGGCCGTGGATGAAGGCAGCCTTGCCGGAGCGGCACGCCGTCTTGGTATGACGCCGGCCATGGCCGGCAAGCATCTGGCCGCGATCGAGGCATCGCTCGATGCGCGGCTGCTGCATCGCACGACGCGACGCCTGCGCCTGACAAGCGCGGGGGAGGATTATTATCAACGCAGCCGCTCGATCCTTGAGTCGCTTGACGAAGCCGATCGCGCGGCACGCGAGCAGCAGGACGACCCGCGGGGCGTCTTGCGGATCACGGCGCCGACTTCGTTCAGTGCCCTGCATCTGGGACGCCCCGTCGCCGAGTTCCTGCGCCGTTGTCCGGGAGTGACGGTGGAGATGAGCCTCGAGGACCGCTTCGCCAACTTGGTCGCCGGTGGCTACGACCTGGCGATCCGTATCGGCACGCTGTCCGACTCGAGCCTCATCGCGCGCCGCTTCGCGCTCAGTCGCATGATCGCCTGTGCGACGCCCGCCTTGCTCGATGCGCATGGTCGGCCGGACACCCCGGCGGCCCTGCGCCCGCTGGGCCGCCTGACGTTCAGTCGGGCCACCTCTGCCGGCGACTGGGGCTTCACCGACCCGGGCGGCGGCACGCATACGCTGGACGGCCCGGTCCGTCTGCTGGCCGACAACATGCAGATGCTGCTGGGCGCGGCGCTTGCCGGCGCTGGCGTGGTCTACGGGCCGGCGTTCGTGCTCGAGCCGCATGTGGCAAGCGGCGCGCTGGAGCAGGTGCTGCCCGACCACGTCACCGAAAGCATTGGCATTCACGCCGTCTACCCATCGGCCCGCCTGGTCGGGGCAAAGGTGCGCCGCTTCGTCGATCTGCTCGACGACTGGTTCAGTACGATATCGGGCTGGGGTGAGAAAGGCTCTGGCGGATGAGGCAGGACGACGCCAAAGCGCCTTCGTTGCGGCCTACTTCACCAGGAGGCGCCGCTCGCGTCCGCTTGCTGCCACAAGTTACTCGGGAGCGGACCATCCGCTTCCGGCCTAGATCATCCACCTCACTGTTGCAG
>CAXTWC010000204.1:2819-9287 GCA_964247805.1 uncultured Acetobacteraceae bacterium
TAGCAGATCAGCGGCCAAAGCCGTGGTAGCGCGCGGCGGCGATGTTTGCAGCAACGGCATCGTCGAGGGAGGCTGGAATCATGGCGGCGGTCATCCGGCCCTCGAAAAAAAAGCCGTTGCCGCGGTTGCTGTTATCGCCACCAGTGCCCAGCACGATGGCACCTTCCTGATGCATCGGTGAGTAACCCGGCAAGGCCGCTCGCGTTGTTCGGGCGACGGCTTCTTCATCACGACGGTCTGTCCCTTCCGGCGTTCATGGAGCCCCCGGAGTTGAACCGGCGGCGATAGGCATGGGGACTGATACCCACGATGCGTTGGAAGCGGTTCCGGAAGGTGACAGGAGCCTCGAATCCGGTCGCTGTCGAGATGGCGTCGATGGTGTTCCTGCTCGTCTCCAGCATCTCCTGCGCACAGCGTATCCGTGCCGTTAGCACCCACTGCAGGGGCGTCGTGCCCGTTTGATCGCGGAAGCGCCGGGCGAAGGTGCGCGGGCTGGTCCTGGCGCGCGCTGCAAGCTCCTCCACCCCGAGTGGCTGATCGAGATGCTGAAGAATCCAGTCGAGCAACGGAGCCAGGCTGTCGCTCGACCGCGGCAGGTCGTGCCGGATGAACTGGGCTTGCCCGCCATCCCGGTACAGCGGAGCCACCGCCAGCCGCGCAGCGTGCGCAGCAGCCGTCTGGCCGTAATCGCGCGCAACGACATGGAGGCACATGTCCATGCCGGCCAGCGCGCCGGCAGAAGTGACGATGCGTCCCTCGTCCACGAACAGGACGTCCGGGTCGAGTGCGACCTTGGGGAATCGACGCCTGAAGTCGGCCACACCCACCCAGTGCGTTGTCGCGCGGCGTCCATCGAGCAGCCCGGTCTGGGCCAGAACGAATGCCCCCGAGCAGATCGAGACGAGGCGAGCACCGCGGTTCCACGCCGCGAGGATGGCATCCAATACCGGCTTGGTGATCGCCTTGCCGCAGTCGTCCAACCCCGGGATGACAACCGTGTCGGCCAGCGCGACCCTGTCGAGGCCATGGGGCACGTCGAGGGCGAACGCGCTGCTCTGCACCCGCCTGGCCTCGCCGCACACCTGAACCTGATAGCCAGGCTCTTGCTCCGCTGTCCGGACATGCCCGAACACCTCGCAGGCAATGCCCAGGTCGAACGAGACAACACTGTCCAATGCGAGGATGGCGAGGCTGTGCAGCTGAAGCTCCTGGCAGGAGAGGAAGCCGGCCCGGCTCCTTCCGACCCTCATAACGGCTGACGGCTTTGGCAGCAAATGACCATCCTTTGTCGTTTCCGCCACTCACTGATGCTCGCCATGCCGCCTAGAAGCAGCGGCACGCCGCAACGGAGGATCCGATGACCGAGCTGATATCCCTGGGCCACCACACGGCCGAGCCGTTGAAGATCGGCATGCTGCTCTACCCCAGCCTGACGCTGCTGGACCTGGTCGGGCCGCAGGCTGCGCTCGGCATGCACGGCAGGACGTTCCTGCTTTGGAAGGATCTGGGCCCTGTCCAGGCCGACACCGGCATCTCGGTCAACCCGACCACCACCTTCGCCGACTGCCCACGCGACCTGGACGTGCTGTTCGTGCCGGGAGGCTTCGGCACCAACCAGGCCATGCAGGACCGTGCGATCATCGACTTCCTCGCCGACGTCGGCCCGACGGCGCGCTACGTCACGTCGGTCTGCACGGGCGCGCTGCTGCTCGGCATGGCCGGGCTGCTGGACGGCTATCGGGCGGCCACCCACTGGGCGTTCCGCGACGCCTTGGAGGCAACGGGTGCGGTCGTCGTGGACGGACGGGTCGTCATGGACAGGAACCGTGTCACGGGCGGGGGCGTCACGGCCGGCCTCGACTTCGGCTTGACGCTACTGGCCGAGCTCCGGGGCGAGCAGGTCGCCCGGGTGACGCAGCTTGCGCTGGAGTACGATCCCGAACCGCCGTTCCAGGCCGGCACGCCCGAGAAGGCCGGCAGCGTCGTGACCGGCATGGCGTTGGCGGCGATCGGCGACATGAAGCCCCAGGCGGTTGCGATCGCCCGGGGCAGGCGGCGCGTTCCGGCCGCCGCGCAAGCGGGGATGCCGGCGTGAGCGGGCTCCAAGATCGCGGTCCGGAGATGCGGAACGCCATGGCGGAAGTGCAAGCCGTGCCGACGGCTGAACCGGACCACGCGGCCTCCGTCGAGGTCCTGCGCACCCTGGAACAGGCCTGGAACGTGGGCGACGCGGCGGCATTCGGCGCGGCGATGGCCGAGGACGCCGACTTCGTCACGATCCGGGCGGATCATCTCCGGGGCCGGCAGGCGATCGTCGCCAGCCATGCCCACATCTTCTCCACAATCTATGCCGGCAGCCGCAACCAGATCAGCCTGGAGTCGGTGCGGCGGCTGGGTGAGGACGTGGTCCTCGTGCATGCCCGCTCCACGCTGCAAGCCCCTACGGGCCCGCTCGCAGGCCGACATGAGGCCACGCTGTCCGCAGTCATGCGGCGCGCAGGAGAAACGTGGCAGATCGCGTCCTTCCACATCACGCTCGTCCCTTCGACGCCATCCTGAGCACGGCAGGCGCCAGCCTACCTGCCGTGCTCCGCCGTGGCATTCACGACACGGAAACCCGAGGCAAGTTCATGAAGCACCCCGATACGGCAGTGTGCCTTGCGGCCATGGATCTGGCTCGCGACCACTCGCCCCCGTTCATGTTCAACCACGTGATGCGTACATTCTGCTTCGGACGCGATGCCGGGATGCTGCGGCACGCGCGGTACGACCAGGAAATGCTCTTCCTCGGCTGTGTGCTGCACGACCTCGGCCTGGTGGAGGAGTTCGTTGGCGAAGACCGCTTCGAAATTGACGGTGCGGATGCAGCCGCCGATTTCCTGTCGCGCCAAGGCTACTCCGACGCCAAGATCGCGGTCGTCTGGGACGCGATCGCTCTTCACACCACGCCGGGCGTGCCGCAGCGTAAGCGGCCGGAGATCGCGCTGCTGCAACTCGGTGCCGGCATCGACATCGGTGCCGTCCCGCGCGGGCTCGTCACTCCTGAAAGCGTTGATATCATCCTTGCCGAGTATCCACGGCTCGGTTTCAAGGCTGCCATGCTGGAGGCGATGGCTGCGGTGGTCCGGCGGAAGCCGGGAACCGGGGTGCTCAATCTGATGGGTGAGATCGGCCGGACGCGGGAGCACCTGCCCATCCCCGGCTTCTGCGACATCGTCGCGCATGCTGAGTTCAGCGATTAGGCCCATTCTGCGGGTTTGGTCGCCCTAGCGATCAACATCTCAAGGTGTCCGATAATCGTCTACAATGCTCTCTAGAAATCAAAGTCTCAACATGCAGCGATGCCCACTTTCTCCTGTTTTGGACTCTGGCTTCGCTTCATATCCTTGCACGTCGCGCACTCGGTCTCTGAATCAGCGCCACAACATTAGCGTTATTGACCGGTGACGCAGTGGCCCAACTTTGTCTGCGGCCAGTTACTCAGTCGCATGTCCGCTTTCCCCGGACCGTTTCTCCGTAACCAACAGTCCGGTATCGGCCAAAGATCCCCTTCCACTAACTTCCGGCAACGTTATCGCGCATCTAGCGGGTCAGCGGCCAAAGCCGCTGTAGTGAGCAGCGGCAATATTTGCGGCCACCGCGCTATCGGCGGTGGCTGAGGTGACTGCGGCGGTCATCAGGCCCTCGAAGAAGAAGCCGACAGCGCGGTTGCTGTTGTCGCCGCCGGTGCCCAGCACGATGGCGCCTTCCTGGTGCATCGGCGCGTAGCCCGGTCTCTTGAGCGGTTCGTGACCCCGGTAGATCAAGCTCAGGGCACCGGTCTGCGCGTTGCCGGACTTAAGAGCAAAGAAATCCTGGCCGTTGTTCTTCAGGACCGCAAGGACGAAGGGTTCGGGATCTCCGCGATAGAGAGAATCCCGGTTGCCGCCGTGGGCGGACATGAACAGCCCGTTCTCCATGTCGGCCTGCACCCATGGGCCTGGACCGAGGCAGCTCCGGCGCGGGCCGCAGATGAAGGAGAAGTTCAGCGCGTCCATGTGCCCATTGCCGGTGTCGCTGTTGTTCGTCTCGGCGTTGCCGTAGTCGAAGCAGCAGCCGCGGTTGGCGTGGAGGCCGGAGGTGACCATGAATATGGTTTCCGGTTGCCCAGCCTGGGCGACGCCATCGATGTCGTTGTTCCGGTAGCCCACTGTTGCCTCGATGGAGAGGCCGTAGACGCTGCGGCCGCCGAGTTTGATCGGAAGGGCGGACGCATTGGCACCGCGGTCTCGACCGCCAGCATCTCCTGCGCCCTCGATCTCCAGGTCGTTGTGTTTGGCAGACTGGTCATAGATTCGGGTGACGGCGCAGACGCTGCCGGCGCAGAACGCATCCTGGGCGCTTGCGTCGGCGACGCCGCCGGCATTGAGCGGACGGATGTCGCGGGTCCGCCAATCGGCCCGGCGCACGCGGTAGAGTGGACCGTCATAAGCTTGGTAGAGCGCTCGGGTAGTGCTGTGGGCTGCGACACAGGCTGCACCGGCCCGCGCGAGGATGTCGCAAGGACCCTCATGGTCTCCAGCTCGTGCGGCGGTGGCAGTGCCGACCGGCAGGAGCAAGGAGAGGATCGCGAAGAGCGGGCGGTTGCCGAACCCCCTAACCAGCCGCCGTGTCGCCAATAAACTGGTTGCCGCAACCTGCACACCTACCTCTCCATACGAATGTTCAGGCTTGCCCTATGGAACGGAACGTCAACCTGTCGGTAGCTCCGAATGTCTGCTTGTATGATATCGTCCAACGGCAGACGGTCCGTTCCCGGCCAGTTTAGTCAGATCTCGGCTTGAAGGCTCTCGTGGCAAATAAGGTTGGCATAAACTTCGATCGTCCCGTATCCGGCAGGCCGTGATCCCGATCCTCGAACATGTCGGTCAGCACGAACCCGGCCCGAAGCTGGCCGCCGATCTGTTCCTCTAACGACAGGCGGTTCAACTCATCCTCTGGCAGGTCGCGGCTTTCCGAAAACGGGAGCGGGTGACGGACGATCATCTCGCCCCGCTCCTGGGCCTCGTAGTCGAAGATGTAGACGTCCGGGTTCATGAACCCAGAAAGTAGCGCTCCGCCGGGCTTCAGCACCCTGTAGCACTCTCGCCAGACGGGCTCGATCTCCGGTGCAAAGCAATTCGAGGCCGGATGGAAGATCAGGTCGAAGCTACTGAATGCGAACACCGACAGGTCGTGCATGAAGCCCTGGACGATCGTAAGGGTCAGGCCATCGCGCTCGGCCACCATCCGGTCCTGGCCGAGTTGTCGATCTGAGGCATCTAGGACGGTCACGTGGGCTCCGGCAGCAGCCAGGATGGGCGCCTGCTGGCCGCCGCCAGACGCCAGGCACAAGATGTCGCGGCCGATCACGTCTCCGAACCAGTTTCGAGGGACCGGCCGATTAGGGGTTAGAATGAGCGACCAGTCACCCAGGCGAGCCCGTTCGATCTGCTCCACGGACACTGGCCGGGTCCAGATGTCCTGTTCTCCAACCCGCAGATCCCAGCCGTGCTGGTTGAGCTTCAAGATGTCTTCCATCAAAACACTAGACGCTAGAACAGAGTGCCAGGAAAGTGCCTGAGCTTAGTCCACGTCTGCTTTTCGAGGAGCGATATGATCGTTGTCAAACTCGTGCGCGGTTTTCAGTAAGGTGTCCCGTCCTTGTGGGTGAACTTCCATTTGCCGTTATTATCCATGACCGCTTCAATGTCATCCGCCGGATAGCTCACGGCATCCCCGTTTGAGCGATCGCCGACCTCAAGCAGAGTGCAATCGAAATCGGTCCGGTTCTCGATATAATGGGACGCTCCCCCTGCGGCGAACCCCACAACCATTCCAGGCGCAAGCGGCATTACTTCGCCGTCCAGAACCAGCGTTGGGTAACCGGCCACGACGAACACCATCTCGTCCTGGACTGAGTGGACATGCTGTAGAGCGGTGACTGCGCCGGGCGACAGGGTGGTGAAATTTGCGCCGAAGCTCTTGAGTCCGAAGAGATCGCCAAGAGGCCGCTTTACTCGTCCAGCCATCTTTGAGGCGAAGGGTTCGGGATAGTTGCTGGGCTTCGTACGGGGCGCTGCTTCCGAAGCGAGGAACGGCTTTCGGCTCATCAAGGCCTTTTCTCCTGCGATCGGTGGGTTTGGCAACGACCAAATCGTCTTGCGAGGCATGTCCGCTTTTCTTGAACCCAACTCCAGAGCGGACGGTCCGTTGTCGGCCATCATGAACATAGGCAAATCATGCTGAGAAGAACCCTGTCGCTGTCGTGACGGCCGCCGCAAGGGTGCGCCGCGCTTGCGCGCGGCCGGGCTGTGCCCGCCCTTGCCCCGTCCGCCCCGCCGCGACCGCCGGGCTGGGTCTCCAGAGAGGAGATTCAGCAAAAAGGCGAAGAACATGGGTGCGATCGGAAGACGCCCGCGGCGCGCAAGCGCCGCGGGCTTCAGCACG
>CAXTWC010000205.1:0-9279 GCA_964247805.1 uncultured Acetobacteraceae bacterium
CTGCTTCAATGAACCCAGGCGGCGGGTCGTCCCAATCACTAAACGTGCGGACCGCGACGCTGCGCCGGATCGCCGCCGAGGGAGGCGAGCGGCGACGCGGCCGTCCTCCCGTATGCCCTCGCGCCTCCCGCAACGCCCGATCCATCGTCGCGGCGCTCATCGTCAGCAAGTCCGCCAGCACCTCGGGCGCCAACTGAAGATGGCCGTGCCGCTCCATCGCCGAGACCAGGATCGGCACCAACGGACGCAGCCGCTTGCCGCAGATCCGTCCGACGCCTCCTACACCACGATCAGCGCCTCACGCGTGGCCTGGTCATAAATCCGGCGCTCCGGGCGCGGGCTGGAGCCTCCGTTCGAGACGCCAGCACGCAACAGGCGCATCGCGTGCTTGCGGTGATGGCCCGTCAATGCCGCGAACTCGTCCAACATAAGGCCCCGATCCGCCCGGCTACCCAGGGCATACCGCCCCGCCAAGGCCAAAACCAACTCGTCCCGTGTCGTCATGCTGATCAGCCTCATGTCCGCCCCCGCCGGCGAACACCGGTGGGGAGCAAGTTACGTGAGGCAACAGGTCAGCCCAGGGGAGCATTCCTGGATGAGGCAATACGGTTCTCACCATGATCGCCGCGCAGCACGGCGAACAGGGTGGTGACACCGTTGCGTTTGTAATCGTGGGTCATGGTGCCGCATTTGCCCGGCTTGAGCGGCAGCCCAGGCTGAGTGCGGTCGAGCGCTTGGACTTGACTTTTCTCGTCGATGGACAACACCACGATGTGCATAGGCGGATCCATGTAAAGCCCGACAATGTCCTCGACCTTCTCCGCAAAAGCCGGGTCGTTGGAGCGCTTGAAGGTGCGCAGCCGATGCGGCTGTAGGTGATTAGCATTCCAGATGCGCTGCACCGAGCGCAGGCTGACCCCGGCAGCCACTGCCATGGCCCGCCCGGTCCAATGCGTGACCTGACCCGGCGGCTCGGAACAGGTTAGCGCCAGGATCTTTGCCACGGTTGCCGTCGCCAGCTTCGCCGTGTCCGGCGGGCGTGTTTTGTCGCGCAGCAAGGCTTGCGCGCCTGCTTCGGCATACCGCGCTTGCCAGCGCCACACCGCCGGGCGGCTTACGCCGGCTTGGCGAGCCACCTCGGCCACGACTAACGCCTCGCCCGACAACAGCACGATCCGGGCACGTTGGATATGTTTCTGCGGGCGGTTCCTGTCCATCGCAATCGAAGACAACTGCTTCTGATCGGCATCACCAACTCACCAACTACGACGCAAACTGTTTGGGCCATCCAGCCAATTTGCCACAGCCGCCAGACCCTGTGAATCGTTCGTCCGCGTCAGTGCACTAGCTAGCCTGGAAAATTCAGCAGGGGTGACGGGCATGGTACAAGCCGCTGATACGATGTAGGATTTGGATGTTGAAGCCATTCCCATCGGATCCCGGAGAGCATGCCCGTCAAAGTTGAATCTACCCTGATGTTGTCAGGCTTGTCACCGGTGGGCGGCAAAGCAATCGAAGCGCGTTTTGATGGTGCCTGCCTGTCGTCTGATGGTGGACTGCTGGCGCTGCGTGAGGTCGAGCAACGGCTTGCAATCGCGTCGCGCTTGGCGGGCTGCATCCGTGACCCGCGTGACCCCAGCCGGGTAATCCACGGCCTGGACGAGATCATTCGCATGCGCATGCTGATGATCGCGGCGGGCTACGAGGACGGCAACGACGCAGATACGCTGCGCCGCGACCCGATGTTCAAGCTGGCAATGGGGCGGCTACCGGACGGTGGCGACCTTTGCTCGCAGCCGACGATCTCGCGCCTGGAGAACCTGCCGGATGCGCGTGCTCTGTTGCGCATGGGGCGAGCCATGGTCGAGTATTACTGCCAGAGCTTCCGCCAAGTGCCGCGCCGCATCGTGCTCGACATTGACGACACGTTCGACGCCGTGCATGGCGGCCAGCAGCTACGGCTGTTCAACGCGCACCACGACGAATACGGCTTCCAGCCGATCGTGGTGTTCGATGGCGAGGGCCGCATGATCGCCGCCGTGCTGCGCCCGGCCAGCAGGCCTTCGGGCAAGCAGATCGTGCGTTGGCTGCACCGCTTGATCACCGCGATCCGCGGCCACTGGCCGCTTGTGGAGATTATGCTGCGTGCCGACAGCCATTACTGCACGCCGGAAGTTCTGCGGTTCTGCCGTGCCAGAGAGATGGATTACACGCTCGGTGTGGCACCCACGTCGACGCTGCGCAAACACGTCCTCAGCCTGGAGGAAAGCACAGCCGCCCGTGCTGCCACGGCTGGGGATGGCACGAAGCTGCGCCGGTTCAAGGAATTCTACGATGGCGCCGCGAGCTGGGCCCGCGTGGAACGCATTATCGCTCGCGTAGAGGCCGGACCGCAGGGGACCGACACGCGCTTCGTCGTCACCAGCCTCATCAGCCCGTCCGGTCGCACCGTCTATCAGGACATTTACTGCGCCCGCGGCCAGGCGGAGAACCACATCAAGGCTTGGAAGACGCACCTTGCCGCCGATCGCACATCGTGCTGCCGGGCCAGCGCCAACCAGCTACGCCTGTTCCTGCATGTCGGCGCGTATTGGCTCATGTGGAGCTTGCGCACGCTGATGCCGCGCCGCTCGCGCTGGCGGGTCGCTCAGTTCGACACGTTACGGCTACGTCTGATCAAGCTGGCAGTGCGCATCGAGGTCTTGAAGACGAAGGTTCGCCTGCACCTGCCACGGGCGACGCCAGACCAGGCCTTGTTCGCGTTGTTGCTGACGCGAATGCCGCGCCTCAGCATATGAACCAGGGGCGGATTGCCCCAACCTCACCCGATACCGATCAACTCCAACGCCTGCCAGCGACCGAGCCGACCCAACGGACCCCGAACAAGGGACCGACCACAGCCTATGAGACTACAGCTTCCGGTTGAGCGGTCGTCATTGGGAAAAACGCCACTGACCGCCATGGTGAATGATAGCGGCTAGCTTATCCGACAGCATTGCAGCCGAGCTCGCTATGTGATTGACAACCCAACCCGTCGCGCAACCACCTGGCGGCGTTGACGCGCCGAACGCTGTCTGGCTGAGTATGGAATAGTTCGGTATATTTGGTCGGGCAGTCTGAGGTCAATGAGATGCGTTGGAGCGAGACGGTCGGGGACTATTACGATGTAGATCCAAAGCCGCGATGGGGGCACGGTAACCCCGCGCACCCGGGTCTGAGCATGGTGCTCAATAAGCAACGGGACTTGTATCGCGCGACTCTAAGTCGATTCGAAGCATTTCGCCACGTGCTGCATGAAATTCCGCTGAATAACCCCGGCGCGCCGAGCAAGCCCTTCTGGAACAATTTATGGTTTAGCACCCTTGATGCCGCCTCACTGGTTTGCTTCCTGGCTGACCGAAAGCCACGTCGTTATGTGGAGATTGGCTCCGGCTTCTCCACGATGTTCGCCAGGCATGCCATCACCAGCCAGAGTTTGCCTACTAAGCTAACCTCCATCGACCCGAAGCCGCGAAGCGACATCGATCGTCTTTGCGACGATGTGGTTCGGATGTCTCTCGAGCGGTGCAAACCTGATATCTTCGAGGAGCTCGAAGCCGGTGACATGTTGTTTTTCGATGGCTCGCACCGTGTGTTCGAGAACTCCGACGTCACCGTTTTCTTTCTCGAAATACTGCCTCAGTTAAAGCCGGGCGTACTGGTTCATATTCATGACATCTTTCTTCCGTGCGACTATGTTCCTCGATGGAGTGAACGACTGTATTCTGAGCAATACATGCTTGCAGCAATGCTGCTGTGTGAGCGACGTCCCTTTGAGGTCGTGCTGCCTAACTACTTTGTGTGCACGGACGCGGAGTTGGTGCAGCAGGTCGAGGCGTTGTTCAAGGCAGAGCACGCGGGCGAGGATCTTCCGATCATCTACAACAATGATGCCCGCATTCCCGGGGTGTCCTTCTGGATCGAGACTGTGTGACTCATCACGCAACTGCCGGCACCATTCCACCCAATCGCCTGCGGCCGCCCCAGCCCGAACTGCTTGCGATGATCCTGGAAGCCAAGTTCGGCCAGCACCTGCCCTTGAACCTGCAAAGCGAGACCTAGGCGGGGCAGGTGGTCATCGCCGACATACGTCCACAGCGGCCTGTGATGGTCTTACCCTTGGCCATCACCGGCACCGTGGTGTCATCGCCATGGATGCGGGCAGCGGCAGACACTCGCGCCCGCCACGCTTAATGACGCTATACCTCGATCATCTTGCTGCCAACCGGTGACAAACTGGCAGCATCGGGCGGGGTAGATTTAACTTTGACAGGCATGCTTTTCCGGAACTCGATGGAAATAATGTCCACATCAAAACCCTAAATCTCATCTGCAGCTTGTACCATGCCCGTCACCCTGATGATTAATCCGAGCTAAGTCATTCGAAGCGCTTCTTGATACAGTTCCAGGTCCATGTAAACCCAATCCTGTATTTGCCGGCGCACTGCAATGGAAACGTCGGAGACGTCCGGTCTCTGCTGCGTAACATTGATCTTCCTGATTGACAGTCTTACCCCAAACGTTGCGAAGATCTTCTCACCAAACAAATCCAGCTTTTCTTGAACACCAACAACCTTGAATTCTCGTAGATTCTGAACCGCCGTCGCGAAGATCATGTCATCAGTCTGACCTTGAGCCCGTATGTCTCGGCGGTGGCGTAGACTACTGCCATAGGCTACCTGCAGAGTACAACGATTTTGGAATTCCTCCATAAGGCCCGGCTGGTCCCGTAGCTGTACGAATTGATCAAGAGTGTATTTGTGTGCAAGCTCCGTATTTACACTCGTCTCGACGCCGAGTTCGTATAGCTCACGCCAGAAGTAGTAAACTGACACAAAACGGTCAATCGGGTGCCTCAGTACGACAACTATGTCGCCATCTAGTCGCCTTGCCGTCTCGTAACCAAAGTGGCCACTATAAAAGTCGAAGTCCTCCGGATTGATGCTGGCGTATTTGCTCTCGTCCCACTCCGGGAAGACACGCAAGTTACCGCGTAGCTGCTGTTCGAATGCGGTCCTGATGGCGGTACCTGCGGTTTTCGGCACGTGCATGTGGATCAGGCGTCTGCTTAAATGGGCCATTTGGTGGCGTGCCTCTACGTCCATGGTTGGTATGGCTGTATTGCTTGGACCGATTACAGAGCGCGGCAGCGCCGCCGGGGGTGGGGGGTGCTGAGTCTGGTCTAGCGGTGTAGCGGCGCAGTGCTGCAGATGTTTGAGGAACTCGGCCTTTTGCGGGATTTCAAAGACTGCCGAATGCTTGATGAAGACTTTTTCCGCAATTCGGGACTTGCCCGGCAGGAGGCGGCTGGCAAGCTCGACCGGCCGAATTCCGGCGCGTTTCCGAGCCGAACGGGCCAGCAGGGTGGCACCTTGCCTGTCGTTTGCGGCGCAGACGCGGAGAAGCCGATCTGCGAGCTCAGCCCGCGCAAACACTCTCACACATTCGTGTCCACAGAAGTCGAGAGGCAGTACGCAAGTAGTTTCGACATTTCTATTGATTAAGCTGACATGTTCTTTATCGACTGCTTTGGTACGATCAGTGAGAATGAAGCTTGGGCAACCGACGTGTTCCTCTACTATATCCATGTTGCTATGAATGGCGGGCCTAAATGCCCAGGCATAGCGGTCATCAAAAGCTCCGACAATGGCAGGATCGATTGAAAACTGGGGCGCGAAGGCAATTACGGCGGTGGCGTTCACCTGCCTGGCCCATCGCAGGGCTCCATATCCTCCCATGGAACTACCATAAGTTATCACGGAATTGAAACTGAGTGCTTTAGCAGCTACGGCCTGGCAGGCTGCCGGCATGTGAGGACTGCAGAACCAGTTCCTGGCCTTCGCAACGAATCCTATCGCCGAATAGTCAAACTTGTCAGCCAGGGTCTTTGCCCAAAACAACTGACCGTTTGCCATGGAGCCAGTTGGTGTGAACATGCCGAGCGACGAAAATGTAACCAGCAAGAAATCTTGTTTGCCACTGCGATGTATGACTTCGAAATCGTCACAGTCGAAAATCACCATGGCGCCACCTCCCTCGAATCCCGTCTAGTTTCTTTCGCCCGCACTAACAGTCACGGCTGCTAACGAAGCCTCAGACAGCTTGCCTCAAGCACGGTGGTAAGTCCGCCGAAGTGTCTATCGGGACAGGCGTTTAGAGCTTGATTAACACAGCACACCTACCCAAGCGGGAGATCCCAGGCACGGAGCCATGTCAATCTTCTCACCAACCATGATACGATGGACTCGTGTATAACTTGGGCCCGATTGTCTGATTATGAGATTTTTCCCATCCCTGTTTGGTGCTTCGGTGGACTCCGGGCTATCCTACAGGGAGGCCAGGCGGCGTGTCTTTGCTTTTCTGTGTAAGGAAGGCTGGCAGCCAATCCCGCGTTTGGAAAAGTTCGGCTTTGCTCGATACGGCGATTTTTTCGTAAGTCGAGGCACAGCAAGGCTATTCGTCAAAGTATCCGGAAAGGACAGGCGCCTCCGTCACCCACTCGTAAGTGATATAAGAAATTTGGCGATTAAATACAATTTCATTCCGGTATACATTCTTGGAGAATGGATAGACAAATTGACACTAGCAGAGATGATTAGGCTGGGACAGACCTATGTCCAAATCGACGATCTGCATCAGATCGAAACAGTTATTGAACGGGCGCGCCCCCGCGTTACGGGTAGTTTGCTGATCATCAAGCCCGCCGGGGCTGTAATTGGCTGGGCTAAGTTGTCACCGACGCAGGAACGCGCCACGATTCGGGTAAGATACTATAATGTCGAAGTTGGCGAAGGTGTTGCGGATGAGTTTCGACCGGCTCTGTTATCGGTTGGCGATGGAAAATACGGCTTTACTATTACGACGTTGCCGTTCGATCCAGATCGGAATCTGATAGAATCCCGCCTACAGGTCAGGGTGTTAAGGGGCAACGAGTTCCTGAAGGTGCTCGAGGTGACCCCCGCAACGAAAGTTATTGCCTGACATCACCGGCCAAGCGCTCTCAGGGTTACCCGGGTCCCAGGCTTAATCTGTGATTAGCGGGGGGTAAATTGCCGCAACGTGGCATCTGCACTTCCCCGCCGAGCCGCCGACCGATGACGGTGATGTTGATGCAGAAGCAAGACGCCGCTTTTGCTGCGGTGGTGTTACATCGAGGCGCTCGCGGGAGCACTGACGTTTGGCCTTCCAGACACGGAAATCGTAAGGTTAGTTACTCTGCTGCCCTAGGCCCAGTCGTGAATTGATTTCACATCCGCTTCAACCAAATGGATCCGCCGGGGTTTTGCAGAAAGGGTGCGAACTCGTTGCTGACTTCTCGACTGTAGTAGCGCGCAAAAAGCGAGTTCCAAAACACAACCGAGAAAGCCTGGTTGTACATCAAAAAACTACGAAGAAAATACGCTTCATTCCACGAATAATTGTCTTCGACTACCCACTTTCGCGGATATTCGAATGGATACATGACATCATGAAAATGAACGATCACGCCGGCCCGCAAACGGGGTAGCAGGCGAAAGAACTCAAAGTGAACGTCGCTTCCGGTCTTCACGACATGGGTAGAGTCGATGAACAAGATGTCATTTGGGGCTAATATGTCAACTATCGCCGGGTCAACTGCCTGCACAGGCGCCTCAATGATCTCCACCCGATCGTGATCCTCCTTTCTCAGCATGCGGCGGAGGCGGGCGGTATTGGGGTCGATGCAGGTGATTGACATATCCACCAACCCTGCGTGCTTCGCAGAGTCCAACATGCAAGCGGTGGAGAAGCCGGACCCAATCTCTATGATCCGCTTCGGCCTGTGATTGCGGATCATCATCCGTAGCGCGATGCCGTCGCCAATCGGGAAGGGTCCTCCAGAGTAGCCATAGCGATTTTCTACCGTAGGTGTCGGCCCGAACGGCGTGGTTTGCACAAAGTCGAGGTTGTCCAGCCAAAGTGCGTACATTGACGCTACGTCCAACTGCATCCCGGCGATCTCATCGGGCCGTAAAAGGATTTCTTGGGTCAAGTAGTCCGAAACCGTTCCGGGATCGACAACCGGGGAATGGAAATGGCCCGTTGGAAATTGAGTCCGAACACCCTTCTTTATTCGGAATTCGTCCGAAGCCATAATGTTGGCAAGAAGCGTCTCTGGCGCTAATTTGCCGCCTACGAGAGCCGGAACCCGTATCTCGAGTTCGGCTGCGGACGGGACGCGACGGAAGGCAAGTTCATAGATTGCCGTTATGAAACGTCTTGCCACGTAGTCTTGCATCCACACGCTCCATGGCATCTGCTTTTTTATCGCATAAACGCCGTACTCATGCCAGCGCCAGTTCGGTCGGCGTATTAAGCCAGACACGGCGCGCTGCGGCCGTGCTGGATAACCAAGCGCTGAAGTCGGCGGAAAAGCGGGCAGTCATGGCCATGCGGTGGGGTATGACGCCGGCAACTGACAGGCCGCAAGCTGCACGCCCTAA
Organism: uncultured Acetobacteraceae bacterium; assembly: GCA_964247805.1. Classification (GTDB taxonomy): domain Bacteria; phylum Pseudomonadota; class Alphaproteobacteria; order Acetobacterales; family Acetobacteraceae; genus LMUY01. The sequence goes on from CAXTWC010000205.1 coordinate 8,502, forward strand.
TGGAGACGGAAGGCCTGCTGCGCGTCATCGTCCACTCTGCTGGCATTCAGGATAGCGATGGTGCGGCGCCCGGATCACCGCATGCCAGCGTTGGTTCGATATTCCTCGGGAGCCTAGATGGCAAAGCTTTCATGGCTAAAGAGATGATGGGCAATACGCACATCGAAATATCTCCATTGAACGCGACGATTAGGGCCCGGTTTGCGGTTCTCCCGCACTTTGCGTGCTGTCGTTTGTTAGGCAGCGTGTAGGACCCGAGCACGGAGAAGTTCGAATCCTGCTCGGCCGTACATTGTCCTTTTCAGCATCTTTAACCGGTTGATCTGGCCTTCCACCGGACTTGTCGTCCACGGCAGATCGAGCGAGGCCTGTATGGCGTTGATATCGCGCCGTAGACTTTCCGCGAAGCTCTTCAGCGGAGTTTCAGCGGCAGCGTCGAGAATCTGGCTCAATCCGTCGGATGTTTTCCTCCGGAGCAGAGCGTTTAATCGCTTGGCCACGGTAATTGCGTCGGCCATGGACGGAACCTGATCCAAGAGGTGTGTGACAAAACTCCGTTCAGCCTTGGGCAGCATTGCCGGATCGGTCATCAGCAGCCGTGCCAGTTGGCATCCGGACTGCCGGGCAACATCGACTGACTTCGCGCTGCCCCGCGGCTCCTTTCTACGCCGGGCCTCGGCCCACCTACGGACCACACCCGGTCGACCGGAGAAGCCAAGCGCAACCAACTCGCGCCACAGCAGAGCGGCGTTGCGACAGCCTTCGGCCCAACGGCCAT
>CAXTWC010000206.1:0-9262 GCA_964247805.1 uncultured Acetobacteraceae bacterium
GAGCCCTGGCCTCACATATATTGAGGAAGAGCCACGAATTGCGGGACTGTGAATCTTGCAGGTCGGGGGCAGATTTGAGGCGAAAAACGACGCTGGAGCAGAGGCCGGGACGACGCCTGGGCTGTCGCCAAACGTCGGGCTGACGTCATCCGCACCCTTTTGGCCACAGGTGGAACATGTCTTGATCCAGCTGCGGTGAGGGCTGCGACTGCTGAACTCGGAGTCGGCCGTACGGCACTGTATCGCTTTATCTCGCAGTTCCGCGCTGCGGAGGTGACGTCCACGCTGCTCCCGTCTCGGCGGGGGCGTCCCGCAGGTGCCCGGCCGCTGGATGCCAAGCGAAAGAGGATTATCACTGAAGAGGTCAAGACGTATCAATTGAGAGCGGAACGGCCACGCTTGTACGACATCGTCGAGCGGATCGCGGCGCGTTGCCACCAAGTGGGTGTCCCAGTCCCAAACTGGCGGACGATTAGCCGTCGAGTCAACAGCGTCGACGCTGCTCATGTCGCCCGCAAACGACACGACAAGTCAGCTCTGCAGAAGCTCATTGCTGTTCCGGGCCGAGCGCCGGAAGCGCCATGTCGGTCGCCAGCGGCGGAAGCGCCCCAGGCAACCCAGCATCAGAGTGAAGGGCAATTTCTCGGAGCGTAAGGGCATGGCCGGACTGTGCCTTAGTCGGCGTGCGCGTCCCAGTGCTCGAGCTAGGTTCACAGGCTGTCCGAAGCCAAGGCCCGCGGTCGTCGCTGCACATTGCCCTCTATGTCTACGCCGAGCCTGTGGCATGGTGGCGACAAGAGCCTCTCGACCGGCACCTCGAGAACGACAGCGGTCGAGACACAACAAGAAAGGGAGCAGCCATGAACCGCCGTACGTTTCTCACCGGAGCGAGCGTCCTCGGAACTACCCTCATTTCGGGGCGGGGGCGTGCCGCGGACGAGCCATTGAAGATCGGCGTGCTGAACGACATGAGCGGCGTATATGCCGACTATCAAGGGCCGGGTTCGCTGCTGGCCACGCAGATGGCGGTCGAGGATAGTGGCGGCCACGCCGGGTCGCGGCCGATCCAGGTCGTTTCCGCCGACCATCAGAACAAACCCGACACCGGCATGGCGATCGCGCGCCGCTGGATCGACCAGGACGGCGTCGACGTCATCATGGACCTTCCCAACTCTTCGATCGCGCTGGCCGTCGCGCAACTGGCCACCGAACGCAACCGCGTCTTCATCGGGCTGGGCGCCGGGACCGCCGAACTCACCGGGTCGCGCTGCTCCCCCAACATCCTGCACTGGGATTTCGATACTTGGGAGATCGCCCACGCGCTCGGCCAGGCCGTGACCGCGGCGGGCGGCAAGACTTGGTTCACGCTTGCGGCCGACTACACGTTCGGCGCCGACTTGGACCGCAACATCATCGAGGCCGTGACCGCCGCGGGCGGCAAGGTGATCGGCGGCACCAAGGCACCGTTCCCCAACAGCGATTTCAGCTCCTACCTGCTGCAGGCCCAGGCCTCCGGAGCGCAGGTGCTGACGCTGGATAACTCCGGTGACGACATGAGCACGGCGCTGAAGCAGGCGGCCGAGTTCGGCCTGACCAAGACGATGAAGGTGTGCGGCGGCACCTACAACATCAACGTGACGCGGGCGGTCGGCCTGCAGGTGGCCCAGGGCGTGCTGGGCGTGACGCCATTCTATTGGGATTTCAATGACGAGACGCGGGCCTTCTCCCGCCGCTTTGCTGCTCGCAACGCGAAGCATGCCATGCCGAACGACATGCAGGCGGGCATGTATTCGGCGACCCAGCATCTCATCAAGGCCGTAGCGGGTGGGGTGGACGTGGCCGATGGCCGTGCCGTCGTGGCAGCCATGAAGGCGATGCCGACCGACGATCCGATCTACGGCAAGGGCAGCATCCGCGAGGACGGCCGCAAGATGCAGGACGTGTACCTGTTCGAGACCAAGTCGCCGCAGGACAGCAAGGGCGACTGGGACTACTACCGTATCCTGTCCACCATCCCGGCGGAACAGGCCTACCGCCCGCTCAGCGCCGGCGGCTGCCCCATGGTCAAGAGCTGACCACGGCATGCAGCCCACGCTGCCGAAATATGTGGGTCCGGCGCATTTCGGCGCCGTGACGCGTTGAGGCCGGCAAGCCTTAGCCATCTCCGTTCAGGTGGAGGCCGCAATCGAGTTGCAGCACGCTGCCGGTGATCAGCGATGCGCCGGCGGCGAGCCAGTAGACGTCGGCCGCCACCTCCGACGCGGTACCCACCTTCTGGAGCGGTGCGCGGGCGATCTGGATCTGTGCCCTCGACTCGTACAGGCTTGCGGACAAGCGCTGCACGAACCCGTCCGCGACGAGCGCCGGGCACACGGCATTTACCCTGACCTTGGGCGCAAGCACGCGCGCGAGGGACATCGTCAGCGTGTTGGTGGCGCCTTTGGACGCGGCGTAGGCGATCGACGACCCGGTGCCATAGATCGCCCCGTATGACGAGATCAGGACGATGGCGCCGCCCTCCCCCTCAGTCAGCGCCGGTGCACAGGCGCGCGCCATCTGGAACGGGCCGGCCGTGTTGACCTCCATGGTCTGCTGGAAGTCGGCCATCGTCAGACCGTCCAGATCCGCGTGCGGCACGAGCCGGGTCGTGCCGGCGCTGCTGACCAGGGCGTCGATCCGGCCGAACCGTTCGACGGTGGCCTTTGCCACCCGGCGGCAATCCTCGTCGTTGCTGACATCACCCTGCACGGCAAGCCCGGCAAGCCCGCGTGCCTCGGCCTGGGCGACCAGCCGGGCCGCCGCATCCGCCTGTTCGGCCAGGAAGAAGTTCACCACGACGTTCCAGCCCTGGTCGGTGAAGTAGTCCACACAAGCAGCCCCAATGCCGGTCGCGCCACCCGTGACGATCACGATCTTCGTTTCGGCCATGCGTTGTTAGCCTTTCCGGCATTTATCCCTAACTAGGCCAGGATCCGGAGCGTGTGAATGTCGTATTCCGGTGGTGACGCTGGCCGAGCCATACTCCCTGGTGCCGGCCGCCCACTCCCGTCTGGACAAGCGATCCGGGCCGTTCGCCCCCGCCTGGTGTTTGCAGACCGGGCCGGCCAGCCGCCCCCCTGAGCTGCGCCGGGCTCCACAGCCCCGGCGTGTCCGCCCACCCGACTGCCTCGCGGCTGATCGACGCGCCCTCGGTGACGATCAGCCCCGCGGTGGCGCGGTGCGCGTAGTACGTCGCGTGCAGCGCCGTTCGCGAAATGTCCGTGTTCGACGCCCCCATGCGGGTGAGCGGCGCCATGACGATTGCGTTTGGGCAAGGTAAGCCCGCCTATTTGTACGGGATCGAACAGCCGCGTTGGGACGTCGGATGGTGGCAGCACATCGTGAGCCTTCGCCTGAGGTAGGCGAGACTATCGCCGCAGCCCTCGGCGGCTGTTAGCTGCCAGATGCGGCAACCTCCTATGTGCCAGACACATCAATCGGTCCCGCCATCGCGCTGGTTCTCCCCGCGATCAAGTCGGCCGCCATCACCAGCCAGTCACCAACAACGCCCGAACGTCAGGCGTCGCAAGCGCCGTCGCAGATGTGCACGGTGCGGCTCGCGCCGGGTTACTGAGTTTCCCACTGTCGCCCACGTCGGCATTACTTGCGATAATCGTCATATATCTTGATGTATGGGGCCATTGTCATTCACGGCGCAGGTTAAGATTGATGACATACGACCGACAATGGCTGCGTCTCCCTTACTTGGGTGAAATCCCTGTGCGACAAACTATTTAGCCCTCGCTGGGCAGCACCACGACCCCTTCCGCGGGATCACCTTGACGAGTTGCTCGAGCGCCAAGCGTTGCAGAGCCCCGGCACCGGCGCGTCGGTGACCAACGGGTGAGCCCCGGACAGCCGGAGCAACCCGGTGCGCAGAAGCGCCGCAACTCAAGCCCGCGCCTTTCAATCACGATCGGGCGCGCCGAGCGGGAAATAAGCGCGGTATGGTCGCGCATCTTCGATGCAGCGCGCGACCGACGGGCGGGCCAACAGGCGGCCGCGATAGGCTTTTAGCGTGGCGTGCTGTTCAGCGATCGGGTGCACCCAATCGGCGTAAAAGAGTGAGGGGGCGGCGGCGCAGTCGGCAAGGGTGAAGTCCGCCCCACACGCCCATTCACGGCCTCCCAGTTCTCCGTCGAGCCAGGCATAGATCCTGTCCAGATTGGCGTGGGCGCGCTCGACCCCATAGGGGTCGCGGTGTTCCTCGGGGCGCAGCGCATTGCCGACGATCACTGTCATCACGTTCATTACGTAGTTGTCGAACACGCGGTCCATTGTCCGCACCTTGACCGCGGCCTCCGGATTGGCGGGAATCAATTGCACCCGACCGGGATGGACCGCGTCGAGATACTCTATGATCGCGGTCGCCTCAAACACCGCCACTTCGCCTTCGACCAACAGCGGGAACTTTCCCATCGCGGATCGGCGCGCGACTTCAGCGCTGTTCTCCGCATGATCGGGATCTACCATCCGGGACTCGAACGGGGTGTCGTTCTCGTAGAACGCTATCGCCGCCTTCCACGTGTAGGACGAGAAGGGATGGCCGAAGAGCTGGATCACCATGTACCGTCCTTTATGTGCCGCTGCCGCTCGGCTTCGCGCGCGCTTTCGAGTGGGCCGAAGGTCCCCGTTTGGACCGAACCTGCAGGCTCATAAGTCGTGATGGTGGTGCCGCCAGACGATACTTGGTGATCGACCAGCTTGAGCGTGCCGGACGGCGTATCCTCGCCGAACAGCCGCTTACCGCTGCCAAGCAAAATCGGGAAGGTATATAGAACCAGTCGGTCAAGCAGGCCCGCTGCGAGCAACGCGGGGTAGATCGTGCTTGAGCCCTGGATCAACACATCAGGGCCATCGCCCTGCTTGAGCATCGCAACGTCGTCCATGCCGCGCATTCGGTAGCTGTTTGCCCAAGGTAACGGTTGCTCGCGTCTCGTGAGGACATATTTGTTCGCTGCGGTGAACGCCTCGCCCATCGTCGTGCCCTCACCGTCCACATAGGGCCAGTAAGCGGCGAAGATGTCGTAGGTCCGCCGCCCGAGCAGCAGGTCATACGGCCGCGAGAAGAAATCGCCGATCGCCGCACCGACCTGCTCGTCGGCGACGGGGAACATCCAGCCGCCATGCACGAAGCCGCCGGTCGGGTCTTCGGACGGCCCGCCTGGCGCCTGAATGATGCCGTCGAGCGAGACGAACATGCCGCCAACGATCTTACGCATCGGTCGCCTTTCCGCTACGCGCCACTTCGACTTGGGCGATGTCGATCTTGCGCATCGTCATCATCGCTTCCATCACCCGCTTGGTGGCCGCGGGGTCGGGATCGGCCATCCCGGCCATCAGCGCTCGGGGCACGATCTGCCATGAAAAGCCCCAGCGGTCCTTGCACCAGCTGCACATGCTTTCCGCACCGCCATTGCCGACAATCGCCTTCCAATAGCGATCAGTCTCCTCCTGCGTGTCGGTAAAGACCTGGAAGCTGACCGCCTCGTTGGGTCTGAAGCGGGAGCCGCCGTTCAGCCCGACGAACGACTGACCGAGCAAAGTGAACTCGACGGTGATTTCTTGGCCACGCTTGGTCGACGGATTGTCCGCGGGCGCATCGAGCGCCGGTCCGACGTGCGTATCGGGAAACACGCTGGCGTAATACTCGGCGGCCGCACGGGCCTGACCGTCGTCGAACCACAGGCAGGTGGTCATTTTTGCCACCGTCTTACTCCTTACTTTCCGCCGACCAGCGCGAAGGCGGCGCCTTGCGGGTCTGTGCCCATCACGATGTGCATGCCGCCGGGCACTTCATGCGGACCCATCGTCACGGTGCCACCACCACCGGTGATCTTGGGGACCGTGGTGCCGATCGAGGGCACGTTGAAATAATAGGTCGAGCGCGTCGGCCAACCGGGACCTGCGGTCATCATCGCACCAATCCGCTGGCCGGCGTGATCGATGAAGCAGTATTCGCCCATCTCGCCCATCGGCATCGTCTCGTTGTTCTCCCAGTCGAATAATTTGCCGTAGAAGGCGAGCGCGGCTTTGTGGTCGCTGGTGACCAACTCGTTCCAGCCACAATGTCCAGGCGCCGTGACATGGAACGCCTGTGAATCCTGCGGACCGTCTCCGCGCATGATGTAGAACACCATGCCCTGCGGATCGGCGACCATCGCGAAGCGGCCCACGCCGGAAATATCCTGCGGGTCCACATGAACGCTGCCGCCGAGCGACCTGATCTTCTCGGCAGTGCTGTCGACGTCCTGAACGCCGAGGTAGCAAAACCAACCGGGCTTCATTGGCGCGCCCTCGGGCAGCGTCATCAACCCGCCCACACCTTGGCCGTCGGGTCCGGTGAGAGTGCGGTAATCGCCAGCGCCCTCAATCCCAGAGGGGGCGATGCTCCAGCCGACAACATCGGCGTAGAATCCCTGCGCACCGTCGGCATCGGTGGTCATCAGTTCGTACCAGATTGGGGTGCCTTGAGGGTTGGCCATCTTCTCTCTCCATCAGCTGGATGATCACTGATCGACGATCGCGCGGAAGCCGCCAAAGATCATGCGCCCGCCGTCGAGCGGTATCGCCTCGCCACTTGGCTTCATCCGGGCGTCTTCCATGACTTTCTTCATGCCCGCGTCGCGCGTCGCCTTGTCGGGCCATTCTCCGGCACCGGGTCGGCGTAAAGAGCGAGCTGGTCGGCCATCGCCTGGCGGTGGGCAGGCCGCGCTTCGCCGCGTTCGACATAGGCGGTGAGCTTTGGGAAACGGTCCAGTTGCGCTGTGCCGCGCAAGCCGCCGAGCACAGAGATCAGCATCAGGTCGCCGACGGTGAACGGTTCTCCATCGATCCACTGGTTATCGCCGAGTGCATTCTCGAGATCCTGAAGACGGCCATGCAGATCTTCGACGATCTTGGCGTGGCGCGCCTTCGACCAGTCGCGATCGGCCTCGAAAATGTCGTTGACCGCGATTGCCATGACGAACGGCTCTATTGAATTGATCGCGGCGACGAGCCACTGGATCGCACGGATACGCGCCGCAGGTTCGGTCGGGATCAGCTTGCCCGCCCGTTCGGCGATGCGCAGCACGATCGCGCCAGATTCGAAGATTGCGACCTCGTCATCCCGATACGTCGGTATTTGTCCGAACGGCTGGCCCAGGCGATGCTCGGAACATTTCGGATCGGTCACCAGATCGACCTCATAGGGCTGGCCGACCTCCTCGAAAGCCCAGCGCGGGCGGAGGTCGCGAACGAAACCGCGCGCGAAGTCAGGAACCCAGCGCAGCGTGGTGATGGTTGGAATGCTATGCTGCATGATCTGTCTCCCCCGCGAAATGCCGCTCGAGCTTATCCAACGCGCCGTTCCAACCCCACGCGTGGCTGTCTCGAGACGCCGTGGTCTGCAGCCGCTCATGGGTGAATGTCAGTTCCGTCCCGGTCGCAATGGGACGGAGGTCTACGACGACACGCGACTCCTCTCCGGTCTCCGCGGCTTCGCCGCCATCGGTCCAGCGCCAGCTCATGACCAGGCGTGTCGGCCGCACGACCTCGATGTACTCGCCGCTGCTTTCATGCTCCGTGCCGTCGATCATGCGGAAGCGCACCCGGAAGCGGCCGCCCACGAACACATCGGTCTCGGCGATCAGCACTGGACCATCGTCCGGCCCCCACCAGCATCGAATACCGTCCGGCGTCGTCATTGCGTCGAACACGATGGAAGGACGGGCCGCGATGCGGCGCACAATGGTCAGGCTGGTCATAGATCCTCCGTCGGCCGTTCTGCCGCTCGGGCTTTCGTTTCCAATGACTCGGCGTGGGCAGCGAGGCGGTCTAGCCGAGCCGACCAGAACCGCTCGTACAGGCGCAACCACTGCATCGCTTCCTCCATCGGGCCGGCCGCGAGCTCGACGGCGACAGTGCGGCCCGTCTTGGTGCGGGTGATCAGCCCCGCATCGCCAAGAACGTCGAGGTGCTTCATGACAGTCGGCAGTTTGATCGCGAACGGGCGCGACAGCTCGCTGATTGCCACGCTGCCCTCCTGTTCCAGGCGCGCCAGGATCGCCCTGCGCGTAGGATCGACAAGCGCGGCGAAGGTACGATCGAGGTCTGATGCTGGACACTTCACCATGTGGTGAACTGTTAAGATCCAGATGGGGCTCCTGTCAACAATGACCGCGTGTGACGATGCCCGACGTGCGACTCTGGTGCATGGATCACCGCCGCGCTGGCTGGGGTAGGATGAGGTCGGGGGCGCTTTGGTCGCTGTCTGGGGTGTCTGTCGTGCCGTTCAAAGCAAATGCCGATCGTCGCCATCACATCCCAGAGCAGCGGCAACGCGGCAGCCTGACGGTGTGGTTCACCGACACTGCAATCGCGGCATGGCGGGCTGAGCCGCGAACCTCGCGGGGCGGTCAGTCGCGCTACTCGGCTCTGGCCATCGCGACGGCGCTGACGCTGCGGTCGGTCTTCCGTCTGGCCCTACGCCAGATCGAAGGGCTGATCGGCTCCATCATCGCCCTTCTCGGCCTCGACCTTGCCGTGCCGGACCATACAACGCTCAGTCGCCGAGCCGAGAGCCTGGACCTGGTGTGCCCTCGGCCAGGTCCCGGTCCGGTGCACCTGTTGGTAGACAGCACGGGGCTCAAACGACACGGCTCGGGCGAATGGTTGCTCGAGAAGCACGGCACGAAGACCCGGCGGTCATGGCGCAAGCTGCACATCGCCGTAGACGCCGACACCGGACAGATTGCGGCGGCGACAGTGACGACCAGCGATGTCGACGATGCTTCGCAGGTTGCGGCTTTGCTCGACCAGGTCGATGGCCCGGTCGCGTCGTTCACCGCTGACGGTGCTTACGATCAGGACGGCGTCTATGGCCAGGTCGCTGCTCGCCATCCCGAGGCGTCCGTCGTCGTCCCGCCACGCTCCAGCAGCGTGCCAAGTGAGACAGCCCAGACGGCACCCACGATGCGAGACCGTTACCTGCAGATGATTACCGAGCGCGGCCGCATGGCTTGGCAAAAGGCTTCTGGCTACAACTGGCGTGCTCTGGTTGAGGCGGACATCAGCCGCTTCAAGCAGGTTATTGGTGATGGTCTACGATCGCGCACCGATCAGCGTCGAGCGACCGAGGTCGCGATCGCCGTGAGCGCACTGAACCGGATGCTCGAACTCGGGCGTCCAGAGTACGTCCGTCTCCCGTAACGATGGAGCGATATGAGCAAACCGCGGCCGC
>CAXTWC010000207.1:0-9248 GCA_964247805.1 uncultured Acetobacteraceae bacterium
GGTGTGGACCTGCTCTACACCGTGTTCGATCCGAGGATCCGCTATTGAGCATCACATTCCCAACCGGCGGGATGGCCGCCGCTCAACCGCGAGGTGGCGTCGCGGTTCCGCTCCCGGACGTATTGCCGCCGGTCAAGCGCCGAGGCCGCATCCGCACGTTTATCCGCCGCAACCCGACGATCTTCATGGGCGGCTTGCTGCTGGCGCTGATCGTATTCGTGGCAATCGCTGCCCCGGTCTTGGGCACGGTGGACCCGACCTCGCTCGCCCCCGCGCGCCGCTTGCGGTTGCCGTCGGCGCAGTATTGGTTCGGCACCGACATGCTGGGCCGCGACGTGTATTCCCGCACCCTGTATGGCGCGCGCGTGTCCCTGATCGTGGGGTTCGCCGTGGCCGTGCTCGCCTCCATCATCGGTACGCTGATCGGCGTGGTCGCCGGTTACGTGCGCGTGGTCGACTCGATCATCATGCGGATCATGGACGGGCTGATGTCCATCCCCTCCATCCTGCTCGCCATCGCGCTGATGGCGCTGACCCGCGGCAGCGTGCAGAACGTCATCATCGCCATCACCGTCGCCGAAATCCCGCGCGTGACCCGGCTGGTGCGCGGCGTGGTGCTGAGCCTGCGCGAACAGCCCTATGTCGAGGCGGCGGTCGCGTCCGGCACGCGCACCCCGGCCGTGATCTTCAAGCACATCCTGCCCAACACGTTCGCGCCCTTGATGGTGCAGGCGACGTTCATCTGCGCCTCCGCGATGATCACCGAGGCGATCCTGTCGTTCATCGGTGCCGGCACACCGCCGATCATCCCGTCCTGGGGCAACATCATGGCCGAGGGCAGGGCACTCTGGCAGGTGAAACCCTACATCGTGTTCTTCCCCGCCGTGTTCCTGTCGCTGACGGTGTTGGCCGTAAACCTGCTCGGTGACGGCCTGCGCGACGCGCTCGACCCGCGTCTGGCGAAGCGCATCTGATGTCCGCCACCACGACGCTCCAAGAGCCCTCTCCCACCGCAAGAGGGTTGGGTGAGGGACCGTCCCGCGCCGCCAACGCTCTGCTCGACGTGCAGAACCTGCAAACTCACTTCGGCACGCCCGACGGTGTGGTGCGCGCCGTCGAAGGCCTTTCCTTCCACATCGACCCGGGTGAGACGGTCGCCATCGTGGGCGAGAGCGGCTGCGGCAAGTCCGTCACGTCGATGTCGATCCTGCGCCTGATCCAGAGTCCGCCGGGCAAGATCGCCGGGCAGATCCTGTTCCAGGGCCGCAATCTGCTGAGCTTGCCCGACAGCGAGATGCGCAAGCTGCGCGGCAACGACATCAGCATGATCTTCCAGGAGCCGATGACGAGCCTGAACCCGGTGCTCACCGTCGGACGCCAGATCGGCGAGACGTTGCGGCTGCACCAGGGCATGAACCAGCAGCAGGCGACGCAGCGCTCGATCGAGATGCTCGAGTTGGTCGGCATCTCCGCCGCCCCACGCCGGGTGCGGGAGTTCCCGCACCAACTGTCCGGCGGCATGCGTCAGCGGGTGATGATCGCGATGGCGCTGGCCTGCAATCCGAAGTTGCTGATCGCCGACGAGCCGACCACGGCGCTCGACGTGACGATCCAGGCGCAGATCCTGGACCTGATGCGGGACCTGAAGACGCGGCTGGGTTCGGCGATCATGCTGATCACGCACGATCTCGGCGTGGTGGCGGAAATGGCCCAGCGCGTTGTGGTGATGTACGCCGGCCGCAAGGTGGAGGAGGCGACGGTCGAGGAGATCTTCGCCCGGCCGCTGCATCCGTATACGCGCGGGTTGCTGGGCGCGGTGCCTCGACTGGGTTCGTCGTTGGAGACGAACACTGGGCGGACCAAGCTGGCGGAGATTCCCGGGCTTGTGCCGAGCCTACGGCAGCGGATCGTAGGGTGTCCCTTTGCCGGGCGCTGCCCGATGGTGACGGATTACTGCCGCGAGGTCGCCCCCGCGGTGGACGAGAAGGTGCCGGGGCACTGGGCGGCTTGTCACTACGCCGAAGCCGCGTGATGCGCCTTACTTATCCTCCCTCGCGTAGCGGGGGAGGGGGACCGCGCGAAGCGTGGTGGAGGGGGCGGGCCACGCATACGGATGGCGCCCGCGCCGCCTCCGTCGGATTCGCCGCCACCTCCCCCGCTACGCAGGGGAGGATTTTGATTGCGCTGACCTTGGCCGCAGCAATCACAGGTTGCGCCACCCCGACCGCTTGCCTCGCCAACCGCTACGACAGCACCTCTCCCAAGGCTCAGTGCATCAGCGGCCTACAACTCCCGTACAACATCCTGAAGGACACCGACCCGATGTCCGGCTCCGCCGCCCCCGTGACCGTCGCGCAATAATGCCGCTCCTCGAAGTCAACGCGCTCAAGAAGCATTACCCCATCAAGGGCGGCCTGTTCGGCGGCACCACCGCCACCGTGTACGCGCTGGACGGCGTGTCGTTCACCGTGTCGGCCGGCGAGACGCTCTCCGTCGTCGGCGAGAGCGGCTGCGGCAAGAGCACCGTCGGCCGCACCATCCTGCGCCTCACCGACCCGACCGACGGTGAGGTGTTCCTGGACGGCCAGCGCATCGATCAGCTGCCGCCCGGCAAGATGCGCCATGTCCGCCGCCGGATGCAGGTGGTGTTCCAGGACCCGTTCAGCAGCCTGAACCCGCGGCAGCGCGTGCGCGACGTGCTGGCCGAACCGATCACCAATTTCGGCCTGGCCAGCGGCTCCGAACTGGACGACCGCGTTGCCGCCCTGATGGACAAGGTGCGCCTGCCGCGCGACGCCATGCGCCGCTTCCCGCACGAATTCAGCGGCGGGCAGCGCCAGCGCATCGGCATCGCCCGCGCGCTTGCCCCCGGCGCCGACCTGATCATCTGCGACGAGGCCGTCAGCGCGCTGGACGTCTCGGTCAAGGCGCAGATCATCAACTTGCTGTCCGACTTGCAGGACGAGTTGGGCCTCGCCTTGCTATTCATCAGCCACGACCTCGCCATCGTCGAGCACCTCACGCACCGGGTGGCGGTGATGTACCTGGGCAAGATCGTGGAACTGGCTGACCGCAGGACCCTGTTCGCCAATCCCCGCCACCCCTACACCCGTGCGTTGCTCTCGGCCGTACCGGTGCCGGATCCGATGGCCAAGCGCGACCGCATCATCCTGAAGGGCGACGTGCCAAGCCCGATCAACCCGCCGAAGGGATGCCGCTTCAACACCCGCTGCCCCTACGTGTTCGATCGCTGCCGGGTCGAGGAACCGCTGCTGGTGGACAAGTCACCGGGCCAGAAGGCCGCCTGTCACCTCGACGTGCTGCCGGAGCTGCATCCGGTGCCGGTCTGACACGCGGCTTTCGCCGCCAACCTGCACCCTGGTAGGTGGCAAGCAATGTTGCTCAACGTTTCCTGACTAACGCATGGTGTCAGCGGAGGCCGCGATGTGTCAGCTTGCTGGAATGGAAGATGAGCCGGACCTCAGGCCGTTGAAAGTGATCGTGTTCGGCAGTGTCGCGCACCGTCTGGTCGTGACGCGGTGGCGCTTGCAGAAGGACGCGGCCAAGCGGGACGCTACGATCGCCGCCCTGCGGGATGCCGCGTTGCGGGCATTCACCACGGGTAAGATCGAGTGACGTTCCTGTCGCCATTACATCGCTGATCATCGAATAGGCGCCGATCGCCCAGGTGTGATATCCGCAACTCCGACAGCGAAGGTTCCGTAGCCAATGTCGCGACGGTCCAGATGCGGTTGAGGCGCGAGCGTCCAGATCGCCCGGGGATGCTCGAGGAATATAGCGAGAGCATGCGGCTTGGCGGGCAAATCGACGCTGCGGGCCGTTATTCTGGCAAGGCTGGTTACATACGGCACGCCCAGAGCAGCATTTGGTGGGAGCGCTCGCTCGGAATCGCGGGGCTGTTGGCCTTAGTCTATGCGCTGGGCCATTGGCTGGTCGTCCACCTGAGCTGAAGCGGCGCCGCCCGGCCGAGACGACCCTGAGGGTTCTTCTGGTTCGGCCCGTTGCTGCGCCTTGCGCCGGCGTAGATTGGCCCGCAGCGCGACGGCCTCACGCTCCCGCCGGGCAGCCAGTTCAGCTTCGGCCCGTTCGGTCAGTTGAGGCACGGCACGGTCCGTCGTCACAGTTCGGGTAACTCGCGCAACACCGCGTCCCGCACGTCCGTCGGGGCGGCGCCAAGCGCGTGGCGGATCGCGCGCATATGGCGGCGGGCCTCATATAGCTGGTCCATCAGGGACAGGACCGTGGGCAGTGCCTCCTCGTCCAGGCTCAGCTCGTCGCGCAACTCGACGATCAGGCGGACCCTCGCCACGTCGATGTCGCGGAACATCCAGGCGCCGGGGCCCCCATCCGGACGCACCCAGGCCAGTTCTACCCAGCGCGTCACGTCGGCCAGACGGACGCCGGGCACGCGCTGTGGCAGCATCTCGATCGTGATCATGCGCCCTCCGCCATGGCCTTGCGCGGGTCCACCTCGTTCGCCGGCTTCCATTCCTGCAGGAAGGCGGCCAGCGCGTCGTCTGCGTCGGGGACCACGAGCTTCAATGTCACCAACTGGTCACCGGCTGGCCTGCTGCCATGCGCGGGGACGCCGCGGCCGCGTAGCCTGAGCACCGTGCCGGTGTCGGATCGGGCCGGGACGGTCATTGCCACCGCGCCGGTCACCGTCGGGATCGTGACCCGGCCGCCGAGCACGGCTTCCTTCAACGTGACGGGCAAGTCGACCAGGATGTCATTGCCCTCGCGGCGGAACACCGTGTGGGGGAATACCTGCACGGTGATCAACGCGTCGCCGGCCGGGCCGCCATTGGCACCCTCGCCACCCTGGCCGCGCAAACGCAGTGTCTGGCCGTCCTCCATGCCCGGCGGCACGCGCACATCCAGGGTGCGCCCATCCGGCAGCGTCAGGCGTTGCTGGGCGCCGGTAATGGCGTCCACGAAATCAACCGCAAGGCTATAGCTGGCGTCCCGTCCCCGCATCGGACGGGTGCTCCTTTGATGGGCCTGCGAGAATAGGTCGGCGAAGATGTCCCCCATCTCGGGCCCCGCCCCAGCGCCATACCCGGCGCCGGCGTATCCAGTGTCGGCGTACGACCGGTAGCTGGGCCGTTCCTGCCGCGGATCACCAGCCGCGTCGATCTCGCCGCGGTCGAAACGGGCGCGCTTCTCCGGATCGGACAGCAGGTCGTTGGCGGCGCCGACGTCCTTGAAGCTGGCCTCCGCCGCCTTGTTCCCAGGGTTGAGGTCGGGGTGGTATTTCTTGGCGAGTTTGCGGTACGCCTTGCGGATGTCGTCCGCCGAAGCGTCCTTCTTCACGCCGAGTGTTTCGTAAGGATCCTTCATGACTGCAACAGATGGCGAACGATCGCTGCCGGATCAACCGGTTTGGCAAACGGGGCACCAATACAGCTTGCGCCCGGCCATTGGCTCGACCTGCACCGGATTGTCGCAGATCCGGCACGGCTCGCCGTTGCGGTAGGCGACGTAGCTGCGCGCGTCCTTGCGCATGCGCCGTCCCACCACCGGGGTCCCGGACGGGCGGTCCTTCGGCCGGGTGGTGATGATCGCGCCGTCCCGCACGCCGTCGCGCAGCAGCCCCTTGGCGTCTTTCCACAACGCGTCCCATTGCGGCTTGGTCAGGTCGCGTCCCGGCTTGTGCGGGTCGACCTTGGCGCGGAACAGCAACTCGGCGCGATAGATGTTGCCGATGCCGGCGACCACGTCCTGCTGCATCAGCAACTGCCCGATCGACGTTCTGGAGGCGTGGATCGCGTCCCATGCGCGGCCGGGACGGGCCCCTTCCCGCAGCGGGTCGGGTCCGAGTTTTTTGACTGCGTCCTCCTTCTCCATCGGGGAGAGCAGTTCGCACGCCGTGGGGCCGCTGAGGTCGGCGACGTTTATCTCCGTTTCCAACCGCAGCCGCACGAGGCCACGTGGGGCAGGGGGGCCGTCCTCTGCGACATCCACCGCTTTGCCGCGCCGGCCGATGCCCTCCAGCCCGGGCCCGGCGAATCGCCACATGCCGTACATGCCCAGGTGCACCCGCAGCCACACCGGCCCGGTTCGATGAAGATGGGCGAACCCGAGGAACATCTGTTTGCCCCAGGCCTCCGCTTGATCGAGTTGCAGCCCATCCAGGGTGGCCGCGCCGTCGGCGAACCGGCCTTGCGGACTGCTGGCGCGGACAACGTGGCCGCTGAAGTGCGCGCTGAACGCGGCGGCGAGGCGGTGGACGGTGTGACCTTCAGGCGAGGTGAGGCTCCTGGGTTTTCAGCGGATGACGGTGATGTTGACGTTCACTGCTGAAGCGATCGTCGACCACTGCCGATCGGCCGTCATGACAGGAAGCCCTAGTTCGGCTGCGAGCGCGAGGCAAGCGCGGTCGCCGAGCGATCGTCCGGCCGATCTCGTGAGTGCCCTAAGTTCTGCCGCTCTGCGAGACTGGCTGACGCTCATGGTCCTCACGTCGAGATCGAGAGCCACGATAGACGCTTCGGCTTCCATGACCGGGGTCCCGGCATCGGAGAGCCGCGACAGCACCTCGGTGAGATTTACCACACCGATGATGCCACCACTTAGCTGTTCCTCGACGAGCGCGGCGCCTGGCGCTTCAAACAAAAGAGCCAGTAGAGCCGAAGCGTCAAACACGGAAGGACCGCTTGCTCCCGTCACTCGCGCTCGGCTTCGGCCCGTCGTTCGGCAATGAAGTCGTCGACGACTTTGGTGCCGGGCGGAATGTATCTTTGCACGATCGCCCGCGCCCGATCGACCCGGCTCTCGACCCTATCGAGCACTAGGCTACCCCCTTCTTCGCGCACCAGGACGACACCGCCCTCGTGCAGATGTAGCCGGTCGCGAAGACCGTCGGGCAAGGTCATCTCGCCGCTCGGGGAGATTTTTGCCTGCACATACTCCATGCCAGTGCTCCTAATTCGCCTGTGAAGCAGGAGTCACACCACCTTGCGCTCCCGTAACCCCGCGATCTGCCCGGCATCGTAGCCCAACTCGCCGAGCACCTCGTCGGTATGCTGCCCCATCGCTGGCGTCGGGGTCTCCAGTTTCGCCGGTGTGCGGCTGAGCTTGATCGCTTGGCCCACCAGTTCGGTCCGCCCCAGGGTCGGGTGCTCCACCGGCTGGGCCATGCCGAGATGCTTCACCTGCGGGTCGGCGAACACCTCGTCCATGGCGTAGATCGGGCCGCACGGCACCTCCGCCGCGTTCAGCCGCTCCACCCAGGCAGCGGAGGTATCGCTGCGGGTCACCTCCGTGATGCGCTCGTTCAGCGCGGCGCGGTTGGCGGAACGGGCCTCGCCGGTCTTGTAGTGCGGATCCTCGATCAGCTCGGGGAAGCCCAGCGCCTTGCACAGCCGGGCATACATCACGTCCCCGGCGGCAGCGATGTTGATGTGGCCGTCCGTGGTGGGGAACACGCCCGTGGGGATGCTGGTGGGGTGGTCGTTGCCGGCCTGCTGGGGGACCTCGCCCTTCATCAGATAGCGGGCCGCCTGGAAGTCCATCATCGCGATCATGGAGCCGAGCAGGCTGCTCTGCACCCACTGGCCCTCGCCGGATACTTCGCGTTCCAGCAGCGCCGCCATGATGCCCTGGGCGGCGAACAGCCCGGCGCACAAATCCGCCACCGGGATACCCGCGCGCACCGGGCCGTGGCCGGGCAGGCCGGTAACGCTCATGATCCCACCCATCCCCTGCGCGATCTGGTCGAAGCCGGGGCGCATGCGGTACGGGCCATCCTCGCCGAAGCCGGAGATGCTGGCATAGACCAGGCGCGGGTTGACCGCCCGCATGTCGGCATAGGCGATGCCCAGCCGGTCCTTCACGTCGGGCCGGAAGTTCTCCACCATCACGTCGGACTGCGCGGCCAGCTTGCGCAGGATCTCCTTGCCCTCCGGCGCCTTCAAATCGAGCGTGATGCATCGCTTGTTGCGGTGCAGGTTCTGGAAGTCGGGTCCTAGCCGGGCGCCTCCCAGGCCACCATCGCCGCCGGGCGACTCGATCTTGATCACCTTGGCGCCGAAATCGGCGAACTGCCGCACGCATGTCGGCCCGGCCCGCACGCGGGTGAGGTCGATGATGCGAAAGCGGGAGAGTGCGCTCATACGTGAGTTTCCTGGTTTTATGCCGTCCAGCACCCTAGAAGCGCCAGACCATGACCGACAACATCTTCGCCACCATTCGTGATCGCGTGCTGAGCGCGCTGCAAGCGGCCCACCCCGGTCTAGACCCGGCGCTGCTCGCCCGTGTGGAGGTCACGCCCACGCGGGACGCAGCGCATGGCGACATGGCCACCAACGCCGCGATGATTGCCGCCAAGCCGTCACGGCAGCCGCCCGCCCGCATCGCCGCGACGCTTGCCGCAGCGTTGTTGGATGCGCCGGAGATTGCCTCCGCCGAACCAGCCGGGCCAGGATTCGTGAATATCCGGTTGCGCCCGGCGGCGCTGCTGGCCTGCATCCCCGCCATCCTGCGGACGGGCGAGGCGTATGGCACCGGCACAGCCGGGCAGGGGCGCCGGGTCAACGTGGAGTACGTGTCGGCCAATCCCACCGGGCCGATGCATGTCGGGCACTGCCGCGGCGCCGTGGTGGGCGACGCGCTGGCCAACCTGCTGGCGAAAGCGGGGTACGACGTCACCAAGGAGTTCTACGTCAACGACGCCGGCAACCAGGTGGCGGCACTCGCCTGGGCCAGCTACTGGCGATATCTGCAGGCGCTCGGCACGGCCCTGACCGAGGAGCAGTTCTCCGAGGCAGTGCCCGGCGGGCTGCAATACCGCGGCGAATACCTGGTCCCGGTCGGCGCGGCTCTGGCGGCGGAGTTCGGCGACCGGCTGGCCGGCCCCGGTCTGACCGTAGCCGACTCGGCGGGCTGGCTGCAGACCGTCCGGGCCTCCGCCATCCGCATGATGCTCGCCTCGATCCGCGAGGATCTGGACGCGCTCGGCGTGCGGTTCGACCTGTTCAGCTCGGAGCGCGAGTTGCTGGAAACGGGTGCCCCCGACGCCGCGATCGCGCAGCTGCAGGCCGACGGGCTGCTGTATCAAGGCGTGCTGGAACCACCCAAGGGAAAAACCCCCGACGACTGGGAGCCGCGGGAGCAAACCCTGTTCCGCTCCACCCAGTTCGGCGACGACGTGGACCGGCCGCTGCGCAAATCGGACGGCAGCAACACGTATTTCGCCAACGACATCGCCTACCACGCCGCCAAGGCCG
>CAXTWC010000208.1:0-6577 GCA_964247805.1 uncultured Acetobacteraceae bacterium
AAGACTCGCCAAACCTGTGGAGCCTGAACGCGACGGCCCGGACGCACCACGCCGTCCTGCTGGAGGACGCGCTGGGCGACCCTGATTCCGCGTCCATCTCGGCAGACGGCGGGCATGCGATACTGCTGCTGGCGGACGAAGCCGGCCTGGGCCTGCGCCGGGTCGATCGCGCGACGGGCCGGACTGTGGGGACTGACCGGCTCGCGGCGGAGCTGGTGCGCGACGCACTCGGCAGCTTCGCCTCGCCGCGTCCGGCGGGGGGCTGGTTGCTGGACGCCGCGGCGCGCGGCCTCGACGGAGGCCGATTCGTGGTGCGCACGGCGGACCGGCTGGCGCTGATCCGCGGATGAACCGCAGTCCGTAGGGTGGGCTGCTTGCAGCCCACCATGATATGCGGGGTCGTTAGGGTTACGGTCGGGCTTGGTGGTGGGCTGCGAGCAGCCCACCCTACGTGGGACGGTGCGCGGGGGTGCCGCCTTCTGCCAACGCCCAGGCTGCTTCCGCCAAAGCCCTGAACTTGTTTCCGATCGTCAGCGCGCGTGCGTCTGCGGCGTTTCCGTCCAGCGCGCGGCGATAGACGCCGGCGGCGATCGCGGCCCAGCGGAACAGGGAGAATACCACGAAGAAATCCAGCTCCGGCACGCCAGCGCGGCCGGTGCGGCGGCAATACGAGGCGACATACTCGGCCTCGGAGGGGATGCCGGGGGCGTCGGCGCCGAGCAGGCCCTCCATCGCCAGCGGTAGGCGCCAGGGGATGCAGTTGTAGGCGAGGTCCGCCAAGGGGTGGCCGAGCGTGGACAACTCCCAATCCAGCACCGCGAGCACACGGGGCTCGGACGGGTGGAAGATCAAATTGCCCAGGCGGAAATCGCCGTGCGCGATCGCGGTCTCGTCGCCGGGGGGGAGGTGGGCGGGGAGCCAGGCCATCAGGCGATCCATCTCGGGCACCTCGCCCACGGCCGAGCCGATGTATTGCCGGGTCCAGCGGTCGATCTGGCGGGACACGTAGGCTTGTGGGCGGCCGAAACCCTCCAGGCCGGCGGCGTGCCAGTCGACGCTGTGCAGGGCGGCCATCACGCGGTTCATGTCGTCGTAGCAGGCGGCGCGGTCGGCGGGGGAGAGGCCGGCCAGCGTGCGGTCGGTGAAGACGCGGCCGGGCAGGTAGTCCATCACGTAGAACATGGTGCCGATGACGGCGTCGTCCGTGCAGAGCAGGCGCATCGGGGGCACCGGCACCGCGCTGCCGGCGAGGGCGGCCTGCACGCGATACTCGCGGTCCACGGCGTGGGCGGAGGGGAGCAGGACACCCGGCGGCTTCTTCCGCAGCACGTACTCGGCGGTGGGTGTGTGCAGGTGGAAGGTCGGGTTGGACTGGCCGCCCTGGAACTGCTGCACGGTTAAGGGGCCGGCGAACGCGGGGAGGGTGGCGGTGAGATACTCGGTTAGGCGGGGTTCGTCGAAGGCGTGGTTGGGGAGCGGGGGGACCAGTCTGGGCGCGCCGATCGCGGAAACGCCGTCTTCCTGGGTGGGTGAGGGGGCTGGCGACGTGCTCGGTGTCAGCATCTTGTGGTTCTTTTGCTTGGCTCTGGCGGGGGGTGAAGGTCCCTCACCCAACCCTCTCCGAGGGGGAGAGGGCTTTAAGGAAGAGAGGCCGTGGTTACTCGAGGGCGGAGCCGGCTATGGTGACGCCGCCGTCGATCACGAAGACCTGGCCCGTGGTGAAGCTGCCCGCCGGGCTGGCGAGGAAGATCGCGGCACCGGCGATCTCGTCCGGCTCGCCGATGCGGGGGAGGGGGCTGTCCTTCACGCGCTTCTTCAGGATGTCCGGGTTCTCCCACAGGGCGCGGGCGAAGTCGGTCTTTACCAGGCCGGGGGCGATGCAGTTGGCGCGGATGTTCTTGGCGCCCCACTCGACGGCCAGGTTGCGGGTGAGCGCCGTGTCCGCGGCCTTGCTGATGCCGTAGACGCCTAGGGTCGGGGTGCCGCGGAGGCCGGCGATGGAGCTGATCACGATGACCGAGCCGCCGCCGCGCTCGGCCATCTGCGGCAGCACCATGTTGCACAGCCAGAAATTGGACCGCACGTTGCTGCCGATGATGCGGTCGAATGCCTCGTCCGGGCAGTTCAGCGACGGGCCGAAATACGGGTTCACCGCGGCGTTGCACACCAGGATGTCGATCCCGCCCCACTGCGCGATCGTGTCGTTCACCAGGCCCTGCAGCTGGTCCTTGTGGCCGATGTTGGCGGGCAGCACGATTGCCTCGCCGCCGCGGGCGATGATGCCGTTGGCCACCTCCTCGCACGGTTCCTTCTTGCGGGAGGAGATCACGACCTTGGCGCCGTGCTCCGCCATCCGCTCGGCGATCGCACGGCCGATGCCCTTGGAACTGCCGGTGATCAGCGCGACCTTGTCGGTCAGGTCGAACAGGCCTCCTGTGCCCTTGGCCATTTACTGAGCCGCCACGTTGGGGCGGGCAGGCTTGTACTTGGCCAGCTCCAGCCGGCCGAGCTGGTGGCGGTGGACCTCGTCCGGGCCGTCGACGATGCGCATGGTGCGGGCGCCGGCATACATCTTGGCCAGGCCGAAATCGTTGGAGACGCCGCCGGCGCCGTGCATCTGCACCGCCCAGTCCAGCACCTGGCAGGCCATGTTGGGGATCGAGACCTTTATTTCGGCGATCTCGCGGCGGGCGGCCTTGTTACCAACCGTATCCATTTTCCATGCGGCATGCAGGACCAAAAGCCGGCATTGGTCGATCATGATGCGGCTGTTCGCAATGCGCTCGATCGTGACCCCCTGGTCCGCCAACGGCTTGCCGAACGGGTGGCGTTCCAGCGAGCGCTTGCACATCATCTCCAAGGCGCGCTCCGCCAGGCCGATGGTGCGCATGCAGTGGTGGATGCGGCCTGGTCCAAGCCGCCCCTGGGCGATCTCGAAGCCGCGGCCCTCGCCCAGCAGGATGGAGCTGACCGGCACCCGCACGTTCTCGAAGCTGATTTCGGCGTGGCCATGGGGCGCGTCGTCGAAGCCGAACACCGGCAGCATGCGGTGGATGGTGACACCCGGCGCGTTGCGGGGGACCAGGATCATGGATTGCTGGCGGTGCTTGTCCATGTTCGCCGGGTCGGACTTGCCCATCACGATGAACACGGCGCAGCGCGGGTCCCCGGCGCCCGACGACCACCACTTGCGGCCGTTGATCACGTATTCGTCGCCCTCGCGCACGATTCGCGTCTCGATGTTGGTGGCATCGGAGGAGGCAACGGCCGGTTCAGTCATGCAAAAGGCGGAGCGGATCTCACCCTCCAGCAGGGGCGCCAGCCAGCGTGCCTTCTGCTCGTCGGTGCCGTACAGCTCCAAGGTTTCCATGTTGCCGGTGTCGGGAGCCGAACAGTTGAACACCTCGCTGGCCCACTGCACCCGGCCCATGATCTCCGACAGCGGGGCGTATTCCAGGTTGGTCAGGCCGGCGCCGCGCTTGCTGTGGGCGAGGAACAGGTTCCACAGCCCCTCGCGCTTGGCCGTCTGCTTCAGCTCCTGCACGATCGGCACCGGCTGCCAGCGGTCCGCGGCGTTGGTGAGCTGCTCGTGGTAGGTGTGCTCGTTCGGATAGACGTGCTCGTCCATAAAGGCCTGCAAGCGCGTGCGCAGGTCCTGCACCTTCTCCGAGAATTCGAAATCCATCGACGCGTCCTTCCCCGACTTGCCGTAACCCGGTGTTTGGGGTGATACCGCCACGAAGCGCCCGGCCTGGCAAGCGCGCTCAGCCTGTGGGCGGTCCTTCGGGTGAACCAGAGATGCCTATGCCGCGTTGGCAATAACCGCGTGTGGCATGCCCGCGAAGGAGTGCCGTATTTTGCAACCCCTGCCCGAGTGGCTCAGCCTGCATGGGCACGATCCGCTCATCCAAGGCGTGCTCATCCTGCTCGGCACCTTCGTGCTGGAGGATGCGGCGACGATCCTGGCCGCCATGGACGTGCAGGTTGGGCAGGTGACCCTCGCGTTGGCCCTGGTGTCGCTTTATCTCGGCATCGTGCTGGGTGATCTCGGCTTGTACGGGTTGGGGCGGCTTGCGGTGGCGACGCCCCTGGCCAGGCGATGGGCCCCGCCCGACCGGTTCACCACCAGTCGGGAGTGGCTGCAGAAACACGTGGTCAAGATCGTGTTCATCAGCCGGTTCTTACCCGGGGCGCGGTTGCCCACTTACACCGCCTGCGGATATTTCCGCACCAACCTGGCCCACTTTGCCCTGGCGGCGATCGGAGCCACGCTGATCTGGACGACGCTGTTGTTCGGCGTGTCCCTTCATCTCGGCCGTTACATGGCCGAGCATCTTGGCGTTTGGCGCTGGGCCGGCATGGCCGGTTTCGCGCTGACCGTCGTATTGGCCGGCCGCATCGCCGTCCGACTGCAGCAGGCCGCACAGTCATGAACGAAACCGCCCTTCTCGCCCGCGTAGCCAAGTCCGCTCCCGAGCGTGTGCTGTCGCCCTTCGAGTTCTGGCCCGGCTGGTTGTTCTACGCACCCGTGGTGGCGCAGTGGATGTGGTACGGGCTGCGCTATGGCGACATGAGCCTGCCGACCGCCGCCAACCCCACGATCGAAACGGGCGGGCTGTGTGGGGAGAGCAAGTCCGAGATCCTGGGGATTGCCGGGGCACAGGCGCAGGAGTGGATCGCACCCTGGCTGGTGTTCCAGGCCGGTGTGCACGACCCGGCGGCGTTGGCCGAGGCGAGCGGGTTTGGCTGGCCGATGGTCCTGAAGCCGGATGTCGGGTGCAACGGCGCGGGGGTGAAACTGGTGCAGGATGCCGCCGCCCTGGCCGCCGCGGTGCCCGAGTATCCGCCGGGTGTGCGGTTGCTGCTGCAGAAATACGTGCCCGAGCCGGGTGAGGCCGGGCTGTTCTACATCCGCTACCCGCACGAGGCCGTGGGCCGGATTACGTCGGTCACCCTCAAGTTTGCCCCGTCGGTGACCGGCGATGGCCGTTCGACCCTCGAGGCCCTCGTGCTTGCAGATCCGCGGGCGGGCAAGGTGCCGCAGCTGTATCTGCCGCGCCTGGCCTCGAAGCGGGCACATGTGCCGGCGGCGGGCGAGGTGGTGCCGCTGGTGTTTGCCGGCAACCACTGCAAAGGGTCGGTGTTCGTGAACGGGGCCGATGCGATCACTCCGGCTCTGGTGCAGCAGGTGGACGAGATCTGCCGTGACATCCCCGGCTTCCATTTTGGACGCATCGACGTGCGGTATGGGTCCGAGGCGGCGCTTCGGCTGGGCCGCGATTTCACCATCATCGAGGTGAACGGCGCCGGGTCGGAGGCGACGCACATTTGGGATGCACGCTGCACGCTGCGAGAGGCTTACGCGACCCAGTTCACACATTACCGCGCCGCATGGGAGATAGGCCGGGCCAATCGCGCCGCCGGGCATCGATCGAGCGGGCTGCGCACCATGTATGAGAAATGGCGGCTGCAGCGCAGGCTGATGGCGTCGTACCCCACCAACGATTGAGGCACCGATGTCCGAAACCGACTTGTTCGAGCCCGTGACCATGGGCGATCTAACGCTGGCCAACCGCATCGTGATGGCCCCGCTAACCCGCAGCCGCGCCGGCAAGGGTGACGTGCAGGGCCCGATGAACGCCGAGTATTACGCCCAGCGCGCCAGTGCCGGGCTGATCGTTTCCGAGGCGACCAACATCACGCAGCAGGGCAAGGGCTACGCCTTCACGCCCGGCATTTACACCGAGGAGCAGGTGGCCGGCTGGCGGCTGGTGAACGACGCCATCCATGCCAAGGGTGGCCGGATCTTTTGCCAGTTGTGGCATGTCGGCCGGATCAGCCATCCCTCCCTGCAGCCCGGTGGTGGCCTGCCGGTCTCCGCGTCCGACGTGATCGCGAAGGGGCAGGCCTTTACCGAGACCGGGTTCCAGCCGCTGGTGGCACCACGTGCGCTGGAGACGTCGGAGATCCCGGGCCTGATCAACGACTACCGCCACGCTGCGGACTGCGCGAAGCGGGCCGGCTTCGACGGGGTGGAGATCCACGCGGCCAATGGTTACTTGCTGGAGCAATTCCTCCGCACCCACACCAACCATCGCACCGACCAGTACGGTGGCAGCGTCGAGAACCGCGTCCGCCTGACGTTGGAGGTGGCGGAAGCCGTTGTTGGCGTCTGGGGTGGGGATCGCGTGGGTATCCGCCTTTCACCCGTGAGCCCGGCGAACGACATGGCCGGCTTCGACGATGCGCAGGAGGTGTACGACCAGGTGGTAGCCGGGATCGACCGGTTGGGCCTGTGCTACATGCACATCATCGAGGGCGCGACCCAGGGTCCGCGGGATAGTTCGCCGTTCGATTATTTGAAGATCCGCAAGATGTTCCGCGGATTGTATATGGCCAATAACGGCTACGACCTGCATTTGGCCGAGGAAATCCGGGCGGAGTTGAAGGCGGATTTGATTGCGTTCGGCCGTCCGTTCATCACGAACCCCGACCTGGTGGAGCGTCTTCGCAAGGGGCTGCCGCTCGCGCCGTCCAGTGACAAGACGCATTGGTATGGCGGGGGTGCCGAGGGCTA
>CAXTWC010000208.1:6677-9232 GCA_964247805.1 uncultured Acetobacteraceae bacterium
CCCAATACTTCGCGGTAGCGGCGGAAACACGCGGCTCCAGCCTCCAGCCGCATCAGCGCACCCTCCGCCAGCGCGCGTGCCCGGGCTGGATCTTCCGCCACCAGCGGCCACGCGGCTTCAGCGTTCCAGGCTTCACTGTGCTTGATGTCCAGGATCGCGTGCAGATCGAAGTAATGGCGGTCCTTGCTGCTGATCCCCAGCCGCTTCAGCCCCAGCCCAACCAACCGCGCCCGACCCGGAGCCGTCTGCTCGATCACACCCAACGCACCGACGGAGTGGTAAGCATACCGCCGGCTTGCCGCCAACCCGGCCATCGTGTTGGCCAGGGCGAGCGCCTCCCACACCGTGGTCTCGACGGCCGGAACCAGGCCGAGACGCTTGGCCAGGTGCTCCAGCATCGGGCCGTGCATGCCCTTGGCGTTGCCCCGGCCCATCTCGTCCCAGTAGTTGCGGGCCAACTCCAACTTGGCCCGCACCGGGAGGCGCATCTGCGTGATCGCGGTCAGATCGTCGAAACCAGCCTCTCCCGCCACCTCCTGGGTCAGGAACCAGCGCATCTCGTCCAACGTCGCTTCCTCCGCCAGCCAGGGGAATAGCGTGTCGTTCTGCCCTGGGCCACCGTGCTCCAGCCCCTCGAACCACGCGACGAAACTGTCCGGATCCGTGGGCGCCTCGGCCGCCCGGGCCGCCACATCGGCACGCTGCTGCTCCAGCCAGTGCCCTTCTTCCAGCAACATTGCGGCGTGCTGCTCCACCTCCTGCTCCCAACCGTCATGCGGAAACCCAGGGCTGAACCGGGCGGCATTGAAGGCAGCGAGACGTCGGTGCCAACGATCGTTCTGGGTAAGGGAGGCGAAGCTTCCATCCGGCATCAGCGTATTCCCGTCGTTATTTGCGCACCGTCAGGACGACGGCAGCGATTCGGTCGGCCGTGGCGTAAGCCCCGCCGTCCAGTTCTTCCCCGAACACGTCAGGGTCCACCTCGCGGTAGCTCCAAACCAGCCCCGAGTTGGAAAGTCGGGTGGCTGCGGCGCTTCGCAACGGGTCTTCCCCAGCCACGATCGCAGCCCCGGTATACAGCAGCAGCGTGCCACCTGGCGCGAGCCGGTCGATGGCGGTGTCCAAAATGGCCAAGGACAACGCGCCACCCCACTCGCCGCCGCCATGCCGGTAGGCCCGGGCCGCCGGGTCCACCAGGTAAGGCGGGTTGGCGACGATCAGGTCGAAGCTGCCCGATACGGCCGAGAGCAAATCGCTGTGCACGGCCTCCACGGCGACCCCCGCCAGTGCGGCATTGGCCCGGGTCAGGGCGAGCGCGCCGTCGTTGATGTCCACGGCGAACACGCTGGCGGCCGGATGACCGCGGGCGATCAGGATGGCCCCCGGCCCGGCGCCGCAGCCGATATCCACCGCGCGTCCGACGGCGCGGTCTATCACGCCACCGATCGCCTGGGCGAAGCGGTAGGTATCGGGCCCGAAGAACACGGCATCGGCCGCCACCGTCGGGTAGGCCGAGTGCAGGAACAGCAGGCCGTCCAGGCTCGACAGCCGGACCAGGCTGCGCCAGCCATCGGCCTCAGGCACCAGCACGCCGGCTGCCGCCATCGCGTCCACGATGGGTTGGGGCAGGGTGCCGGTGCGGAACGGTCGGCTCCAGCCGAACACGTCGCGCAAATCGCCGGCCCATTCCGACCCGGCGCGGGCATTCGCGCGGGCGTGGGTGGCAGGTGTGGGGGTCACGAAGCGATACCCGGTGGCCTGCACAAGGCGTGCGAGATCGACCAGTGCGTTGGTGTCCCGAGAGGGCGATGTTGCTTGCATTGGCGGTTGAACGCGCTGGGCCGGCCTGGCGTTGCCGTGCCACAGCCTTGTCACGACCCGCCACTTCCGGCACGAACCCCGCCCGGGTGGTGGAGTGGCGAGTTATGGATACGGTGCAGGCCGTGGTGATTGCGATCATCCAGGGCGCCACAGAGCTTTTTCCGGTCAGCAGCCTGGGCCACGCGGTGGTGCTGCCAGCCGTGCTGGGCTGGTCGCTGGACCAGGCATCAGCCGCCTTTTTGCCGTTTCTGGTCATGTTGCACGTGGGGACGGCGGTGGCGCTGCTGGGCTTTTTCTGGCGCGACTGGCTGCGATTGGGGCTGGGCGTGTTCGGCTTCTCCGGGGCGCACCAGAACCGTGAGAGCCGCCGCGTCTTTCTCCTGATCGTGATCGCGACCATCCCCGCCGTGGTGGTGGGCTTCCTGCTGGAGCATTACGTCCGCTCCCTATTCGCCTCGCCGTTGCTGGCCGCCGGGTTCCTCGTGGTGAACGGCCTGCTGTTGCTGTTCGGCGAGCGGTTGCGGGCGGGCGGCGCCAACCGGCCGCTCTCGACGCTGAACATGGTGGATGCGGTGGTGATCGGCGTGTGGCAGTGCGCGGCGCTGATCCCGGGCATCTCCCGCTCCGGTGCGACCATCGTGGGCGGGTTGCTGCGCGGGGTCACGCATGAGGGGTCGGCACATTTCTCCTTCCTGATCGCAACACCGATCATCATCGGCGCCACGGTGTTGGAG
>CAXTWC010000209.1:0-9216 GCA_964247805.1 uncultured Acetobacteraceae bacterium
GCGGTTCCATCGCCAGCAGGCACAGCAACTGCATCAGGTGGTTCTGCACCATGTCCCGCAGCGCACCGGAGTGGTCGTAATAATCGCCGCGCCCCTCCACGCCGACCGTCTCGCCCACCGTGATCTGCACGTGGTCGATTACGTCGGCGTTCCACAGCCGTTCGAACACGACGTTGGCGAACCGCAGCGCCAACAGGTTCTGCACCGTCTCCTTGCCGAGATAATGATCGATGCGGAACGTCTGTGCCTCGGTGAACACCCGGCCGACGACGTCGTTGATTTCCCGCGCGGATTTCAGATCGTGGCCGATGGGCTTCTCCAGCACCACGCGGCTGTGCTCCGTGACCAACCCGGCCGACTTGAGGTTGTCGCAAATCGGTCCGTACAGCCCCGGCGAGGTCGCTAGGTAGAACACCCGGATGCGGTCCGGCTGCTCGGCCAACAGGCTGGACAGGTTCTCCAGACCGCCTGCCTTGCCGGCATCGCCCTGGGCGTAGTGCACGTGCTCGGCGAAACGCCCGGCGACGGCTTCGTCCATGTCGGGCTTCGCGACGTGATGCTTCAACGCATCCATCGTGCGCTTGCGGAACTCCGCGTCGTCCAACTCGGACCGGGCGGCGCCGATGATGCGGGCCTCCTCCGGGATCTGTCCGTCGCGATACCGGTTGTAGAGTGCCGGAAGCAGCTTTCGCAGCGTCAGGTCACCTGTGGCGCCAAAGACGATGCAATCGAACGGCTCGACAGGCTTGATCGCCATGGCTGGCCCTTTGTTTGATGGTGCAGCGCAATGTGGGTCGGCTGGCCCGCCACGTCCAGCCACTCCTGCCGGGACGGATGGTGGCGATCCTACCCGACTGATCCTATGCTGCGGGTGCGAAAGGCAGGTGCAGCGATGATCGAGGCCACACTGATTGCAGGCGACGGGATCGGCCCGGAGGTGGTGGATGCCACCGTTGCCGTGCTGGACGCCATCGGTTCGCCGTTCGCGTGGGACCGTCAGTTGGGCGGCATGGCGGCCGTGGCGGTTTCGGGTGACCCGCTACCCCCTGCCACGCTCGACAGCATCCGCCGCACCCGGCTAGCCCTGAAAGGTCCGCTGACGACACCTGTCGGTGGAGGGTTTCGGTCGGTCAACGTGCGCCTGAGGGAGGAATTCCACCTTTACGCGAATGTCCGCCCGGCTCGCACCTTGGTTCCTGGCGGCCGCTACGACGACATCGACCTGGTGATCGTGCGCGAGAACCTCGAGGGCTTTTACGTCGCGTTCGAGCATTACATTCCGATTGGCGACGACAACCACGGGGTCGCCATTTCCTCCGGCGTGAACACGCGGGCCGGGGCAAACCGCATCCTGCGCTATGCCTTCGAATACGCCGTCCGCAACGGCCGCAAGAAGGTCACCGTGGTCCACAAGGCCAATGTCCTCAAGGCTTTGACGGGGTTGTTCCTGGAGGAGGCGCGGGCAATGGCGCCGGAGTATGCGGGCCGTGTGGCCTTCGACGACCGCATCGTCGACGCGTGCGCGATGCAGTTGGTGCTCAATCCGTGGCAGTTCGACGTGATCGTCACCACCAACCTGTTCGGCGACATCCTGTCGGACGAGGCAGCCGGATTGGTTGGCGGCTTGGGCATGGCACCCGGTGCCAACATCGGCACCACGGCCGCGATCTTCGAGGCCGTGCACGGCTCCGCGCCAGATATCGCCGGCAAGGGGATCGCCAACCCGACCTCCCTGTTGTTGGCCGCCGGGTTGATGCTGGAGCATGCGGGCATGCGCGAGCAAAAGCTGAAGTTGGACGCCGCGATCGCCGCCGTGCTGAACGCGGATGGCATCCGCACTGGGGACCTGGGCGGGACCGCGACCACGAAGGCGTTCACCGAGGCCGTGGTCAAACGAGTGTCCTAGCACGCCACCCCACTCGCTGATCTTCTCCCTCTCCCCTGGGGAGAGGGCCGCGGTGAGGGTCCTTGGAAGCAGCCCCGGTAACCAATCCTTAAAGTTCATTCGATAGCCTGGCCCTCAAACGCCAGGATGGCCCATGCTCGAACCTAGTCCGGATGCGCTGACACTGAACGCGGTTGATTTCCGCATGTTGCAGCTGTTCCCCACCCCGGTCGCCGTCGCACCGGTCAACGAGGCCGCCCCGCTCAACGACGCCCTGCGCGAATGCATCCTGCACCACCGCGGGACTTCCGAGGGTGTGGAACGCAGCAATGACGGTGGCTGGCAATCAGATGACGATTTTTGCGCCTGGTCCGGTGTAGCGGGTGCTCAGCTGACCGAAGTAGCCCGCAGGCTCGCCGACCAACTGACCTCGGTCCAGACCGCGTCCGGGCTGGAGCGCCGGGCGCCGGTGTGGAAGATCAATGCCTGGGCCAATGTGAACGAAACCGGCGATGCCAATCACGCGCACCATCACCCATCGAGCTACTGGTCCGGCGTCTACTGGGTCGATGCCGGTGACACTGCCGAGCCGGGATCGAACGGCGGACAGTTCGAGATGATGGACCCTCGCGGTATCCTGCCCTGTTTCCTGGCGCCGCAACTGCATTACGCCGTGAGCGGATGCCTGAGTGCCGGCTTGTCCGAGTTCCTCGTGCCGCGAGCGGGAACCATGGTCATGTTCCCCTCCTGGCTGGTGCACGCGGTGCGGCGTTACCGCGGCAAAGGCAGCCGGATTTCCGTAGCGTTCAACTTCACACCCTAGCTCGCTTTCCCGTCTTCCACGCCCGGCAGCTCAAGCGTTCACGGCTTCCTCGGCGCTTAGGAAGGTCGTAACTGCCGATGCCACCCGGTCCTGCATGACCCGGCGGGACAGGGTGTGGTCGATCCCGGCTTCGAACCGGACGGTGGCACCGGGCTGCGTTGCCAGGTCTCGCCCATTCGAGCCGAAACTTGCCTCCAGGGCCGCGATGCCTGGATCCCCTTGGCCGAGCAGCATCAGCATGTGGGTGCCACGCTCCAGCACGCCGCTGATTGCGGGCACGGCGCCGTCCCACTGTGATTGCGGGGCCATGTTGGCCGTTTGCGCGGCAACCGCGCCGAGCGCACGCTGCGGCACTTCCAGTATGTCGCCGGACTGCCAGCGAAACGTTACCAGGTTGATCAAGGCGAGATGATCGAATCGCACGCCCACCAAGGCCGCATGGAGGAGGTGATAGGCCCCCGTGCACAGCCCGATCCCGCTCACCCGCTCGTAGCCGAGGGTTTCCAGCACGTCGAGCGCGGCGGCGATGTCGCTGGTCCGGCTGGCTTGATACAGATGACCGTCGACGTCATGCGGCAGAGTGCTGTCGCCCAGGCCGGCGAAATCGAAGCGCAACGACGCGATGCCGGCCTCGGCCAAGCTGTGCGCAAGACGCACGCCGAACCGAGCGATGCCCGATCGGCCATCGCCGCCCGTATTGGCGATGAGCACGGCCGGCGACGAGGGCCGGGTGTTCGGTGGCGCACAGAGCGTGCCAACAAGGCTACGCTCGGCTCCGAATTGCACCACGTGCTCGCACCAACCCGGCCGCGAAAGAGCGGTCTTGATAGGTAGGCGTGTAAGCGATCCTGCCAGAGGCCGCGGTTGGTCTCGTGTTCCGAACCATGCGGCTACCGTGCCGAGTGCCTCGTAGGGAACCTGGTTGGATGTCGCCACGCGCATCATGGCTGGATAACCAGGGAAGGGATGGAGTGTCACTTCTCCGCCTAGTGCCTCGAGTCGAGTGGCCAGGGGGGCCGCCCGATTGCCCTCGTCGAGGATCAGGATGCGCGGTGCAGGCAATTTGGTGCACGCGCGAAGGTCCATCTCGGTCAGTGCGCCCAGTGTCGCGTCGGGCAGCACCATGCCATCCACTTCGATGCCGTCCTCTGGCCCGTCATCGCCCTCGCCGCCGAATGCTGCCAGTCTGAGTTCCCGCGCGCAGTGGCGACCAGACAGGATCGGGCTGAGTAGAGCCAGATCGCCGATATCGGCTCGGCTGGCGGCCACTTCCGCCGCAAGCAACGCACCGAAGCGGAGGCCGCACAACGCCACCTGCTCGAGGCCGGTTTCAGTGCGGAGCCAATCGATCGCCGCGTGGACGCTCTGGCGCCAGGCAGCGAGCGGATCCTCACCGGGTAGCAGATCCGGCGCGTCGCCAGTGCCAGGGTAGTCGAACCTCAGGGTGGTAAGCCCTTCCGTTGCGAGGCGGTCTGCCAACTGGCGCATGGTTCGGTAGGACCACCGTGCTTCCCGTCCGAGCGCCGGGCACAGCACGACACCGCTGGCCCGGGGATTGACGGGCAAGTGGAGCCAGCCGAGGCCGTGCTGCAGCACGATCGGGCGCATGCGACTATCCGGCGTTCACGGCCAGAGGGTGGCCCGCACTCCGGCCGGCCACAGTGCCTGGTCAAGCCCGTGATGACGGAACAGGGCCAACGTCAGGCGCTCCAGCCCGAAGCCGACGCAGCCGGAATTTGCGGGGGACCCGTCCGACAATTGCAATTGCCAGACCTGCGCGAAGTGATCGAGGTGGTTGTTGAAACTGATGCAGGCGGTCGGGGCGGCACCTTGATTGACTTGGATCAGCAACTCGAATTTGAGCGCCTGTTCGCGCTGGCTCTGTGCCAGCACGCGGCCGGCACGGCCAAAGAACGGGTCGTTGGCGACGTCCACCTCGTGCGGCAGGCCAAGTTGATGCGCGGCAGCCTGCGCCCGTTCGAGCCAGGTCTGCCGGAATGCCAGCACCTGATCCGGGCTGCCCAGGCGCACGTATTCCTGCATGCGGAACATCTGCTGCCGGGTCGGCTCGGTGGAGGGTTCGTGGCGGAAACAATAGCCACCGACGTCCACCAACGCGCCGCCGTCCGGCAACGGGCCGCGCCGTGCAAGGACGGGATAGATCGGGTAGCAAGCCGCCGGGGTCAGGACGATATCGGAGGCGAGCTGTCCGCCTGTCCAATCCTCCCCGGCCTCGACGCAGCGCAGGATCTGCCTGTGTGCCTGTTCGTTGCCGCAGAAGCAGTGGATCGTGCCGGCCAGATGCGGGAAGCCTTTCAGGTAGCCGCTGCGTTCAAACTCCTTGCGGCTCAGCCCGGGGGGAAAGCGCATCACCTCCGCCCCGTCACCCGCGCCGAGGCGGCGAATCAGGTCTTCCAACCCGCTCACCACCCGCTCAAACGGGCCGGAGCGGCCATACAGGCCGTCCACACCGGTGCGGATGAGCAGTCCGGCGTCGAACAGTTCGTCGAGGAAGGTCGGGTCGGTATCCAAGCTAGCCAATCCCCAAGACCGGGTTCTGCAACATGAGCAGCCGGGCCGTGTTGTCCCGGATGCGGTCGTTATGGATCATCAGGCGCGCCGAGTGCAGGTCCCTCAGATGCCGTGACAGGCTGTAAGGGCCGTCGTTGCTGTAACCGGCGAATCCGCACACCAGCATCGCCTCCTGCACCACGGCTAGGCAGGTCTCCGATACGGCGGTCTTGACCATATTGATGGAGGCGGACTCCGCGAAGGATCCGTCCTGTCCCGCTCCCCACTCCAGCAGTGCGAGCCGCACGTGCGCCTCGGCGGATTGCAGTTGTTCCACGGCTCGAACCAGGCGGGCGCCGCCGTCGAGCGGACCCCCGGCTTTGGCGCGCCGTTTCGCCCGTAGGAACTGCCGGGCCCGCAATACCGCATCGGACGCAATGCCACACCAGGCACTACCCCAGAGCAGGTGAGACACTGGCACCATCATCTCGGCCGCGATCTGTGCGAACGAGGCCGGTAGGATCTGTTCCAGCTTGCCCGACGCCGCCACGGTGAAAGCTTCGCTGCAGGTGCCGCGCATACCCATCGCGTTCCAGCCACCGGTCCGCGTCAGCGTGCACGTGTTCGATGGCACCACCACAAGCACTTGGTCCGACGCATCCGTCTCCGGGTTAGCTCGCGCGGTGACCAGGAGGGCGTCGGCGTGGGCGCCGTACGACACCGTGCTGGCCTGCTTTGTCAGGGTGAAACGCCCAGGCTCGGCTGCTTCCACGGCGCACAGGCTGGTCCGCATGCTGCCGCCAACCCCCACCTCCGACGTGACGGAGGCAAGTAGCAGACCCTCTCGCCCGACCTGGCCGAGGAACTGCCGTTGCCAGCCATCATCCGCCGTGTAGGCCGCCAAGCATGCAACCTGGATGTGATGCATCGCCAGGATCATTGCCGACGACGAGCAGCAGCGGGCCACAGCATAGCATGTGGCCGCAGCCTGCTGGAGCGAATGCCCCAGGCCGCCGCTCGCCTCCGGCACCAACGCGCCCAGCAGCGATGCTTCGCGCAAGGCGGCAATTGTCTCGGCGGGGAAGCGCCCTTCCCGATCTACCGACCCGGCATGCGTCCGTGCCGTAGCCAGCACGTGATCCAGCACCGGATTGGTCTCGGTCGGAGTGGCCAGATTTGGTTCGGCGCGGGCGAGTGGAGCGCGATCGACTATCAATGCGTCGTAACCGAGCTCACCGCATGGTCCAGCGAAGCGACGCTCGAGAACGTCTTCCGCGTCAGCAGCGCATCCGGCACCTCGATGCCAAAAAGATCCTCAATCGCCAGCATGATATCGACCACCGCCAGGCTATCCATCCCGGCGGCGAACAGATCTCCCTCGTCACCCAGCTGCTGGATCGAGACCGAGAGCTGGCCATACTCGGCGACGATCGATCGAAGCTCTTCCCGCATATCAACCTCCTAGTAGAAACGGACTGTTACACGGGATTTCATAACGACCGGTTAATCGGCAGCCCCAAATGGGTCTCGATCCGAACTCCAGACTTCACGAACCCGTGATCGCTCGTTTGTTACATAGGCGGTGGACGGCGGTTCCACCATGGGCGTGCGCGCTCTAATTGCCCGGCAAGTTGAAATAGCAGCTCGTCCCCGCCGACATGCCCGGCCAGTTGGACACCGATCGGCACACCGGCGCGGTTCCAGGACAGGGGCACGGACATCGCGGGCTGCCCCGTCATGTTGAACAGCGCGGTGAAGGCTGCCCAAGCGAATGTGTCGCCCGCGATCTGCGCCAACATCGCCTGTGCCGCTGACCGCAGCGGGAACTGGTTCAGGCCGGCGACCGCGACCCGCTCCAGCGGCTTCAAGTCGGTGGCGCCGATCGGCAGCGGTGGTGCGGCCAAGGTGGGGGTGAGGATGGCGTCGTAGCCAGTCAGAAAATCTGCCATCTGGGCGGTGATCGCCGCCTGGGTCGCCAGCGCGGCGGCAGCGGCGCCGGGTGGGTGGGTGCTGTCGATCAGGCCCATCGCCCAGGTCGAAGGCTCGAAGCCGCGACGCTCGGGCATGTGACCGGTAATCTCCTCCGCGCTGAGCGTGAAGTGCCGGACGCGGGCCGAAAGCAGCACCAGAAAGGCACGGATCGCGGCACGATTGGTGGCGGCATCGAACGGATCGGCCTCGGTCACCGTGTGGCCCAGCGAGCGGAGCAATTTGGCCGCGTCGGCGCTTGCATCGGCGCAGTCGGGGTGAACGGTGCGGCCCCACATCGGCCCGGTGATGCGGGCGATCCGCAGCGGCGCCGGGTCACGTGTGGCGGCAACGGCGAACGGCTCGCTCGGCAGTGGCGGATCGGCGACCCGGGATGGATCGGCCCCGAGCGTCGCGTCCAGCAGGGCGGCATTGTCGCGCACCGAGCGGGTGATGAACCCCTCCGTGTTCATATCGCCGGGCAGATCAAGGCGGAGCCGGCCGGCCGGCATGCGTCCGCGGGATGGCTTGAAACCGAACACGCCGCAGCAACTGGCCGGTATCCGCAGCGAGCCGCCGATATCGTTGCCATGCGCCGCCGGCACCACGCCCGTGGCCACCGCAGCGGCAGACCCGCCGGATGAGCCGCCGGGCGTTAGGCCCTTGTTCCAGGGGTTACGCGCCGCTCCGTGGAACCGACCCTCCGTCACCGGCCGCATGCCGAGTTCGGGGGTGTTGGTCTTGCCGAAGATCGCGAGCCCGGCGGCTTTCAGGCGTTTGACGAACACATCGTCCGCTGCGGGCACGTAATCGGCATAAAACCGGCTGCCACTGGTGAGTGGATGGCCTGCCAGAGCGGCGCCGAGATCCTTCAACAGGAACGGCACGCCCGCAAACGGTCCGTCCGGGTTGGCCGAAGGCGGGTCGAAGCGCTGCACGATTGCGTTCAGCCCGGCTGCGGCATCCGCCCGGCGCCGCGCGTCCTCCAGCAAGCTGGCAGCGCTTGCTTCGCCGTCCCGCACTGCCGCCGCCATTCCGACGGCATCCAGTGCGTCGTAGTCGATCACCGCACGCTCGCCACGCGCAGCGCGTTGGTGGTGCCCGCCTGGCCGAACGGGATGCCGGCGGCAACCACCACGTTGTCCCCGGATGCCGCGAACCCCTCGGTCCGAGCAATGCGGGAGGCACGGTTCACCGTCTCCGTCATGCTATGTGTCTCGGCCGTGACCACGGCGTGGACGCCCCACACCACGGCCATGCGGCGTGCGGTCTGCTGGTCGGTGGTCAGGCCCAGAACGGGGCAGTCGGGCCGGGTGCGGGCGATGCGCAGCGCGGTGGAGCCGGACATGGTGTAGGCGGCGATCGCGCGGGCGCCGATCGTGTTGCTGATCTGCCGGGCGGCGTCAGCGATGGCGTCGGCAATGGTCTGCTCGGGGGCGGGGCGGCTGGTCTCGCGCAGGCTGCGCCAATACGCGTCCTGCTCCACGCGATCGATGATGCGGTCCATCATGTTCACCGCCTCATAAGGGTACTGCCCGGCGGCGGTCTCGGCCGACAGCATCACCGCGTCCGCCCCGTCATAGACGGCGGTCGCCACGTCGCTGGCCTCGGCGCGGGTGGGGGCGGGGGCGCTGATCATGCTCTCCAGCATCTGCGTCGCCACCACCACGGGAATGCCGAGCTGCCGGGCTTCGCGCACGATGCGTTTCTGCGCCATCGGCACTTCCTCCGGCGGCAGTTCCACGCCGAGGTCGCCGCGGGCCACCATCACGCAGTCGGACAGCGCCAGGATGGCCGCCAGATTGTCCAGCGCCTGCGGCTTTTCCAGCTTGGTCATGATCCAGGCGCGGCCGTCGGCGATGGCGCGGGCCTCGGCCACGTCCTCGGGGCGCTGCACGAAGGACAGGCCGATGTAGTCCACCCCGTGATCGAGGGCGAAGTGCAGGTCCTCGTGGTCCTTTTTGGTCAGCGCGGGGATCGGCAGCACCACGTCCGGCACGTTCACCCCCTTGCGGTCCGACAGCGGGCC
>CAXTWC010000210.1:0-9197 GCA_964247805.1 uncultured Acetobacteraceae bacterium
AAGGCCCAGGCTTGATCGAGTGAACAAGCCCACACACGGAATTCCTGACACTCCCGTGCGGCTGTAGGTGATGAGCATCCCAGATGCGCTGCACCGAAGGCAGGCTGACGCCGGCAGCCTTTGCCATTGCCCGCCCGGTCCAATGCGTGACCTGACCCGGCAGCTCGGAACAGGTTAGCGCCAGGATCTTTGCCACGGTTGCCGTCGCCAGCTTCGCCGTGCCCGGTAGGCGTGTTTTGTCGTGCAGCAAGGCTTCCACACCTGCTTCGGCATACCGCGCTTGCCATCGCCATACTGCCGGGCGGCTTACGCCAGCTTGGCGAGCCACCTCGGACACGGCCAATCCCTCGTCTGACAACAACACGATCCGGGCACGTTGGATGTGCTTCTGCGGGCGGTTCCGGTCCATCGCAATCGAGGCCAGTTGCTTCCGATCGGCATCATCAATGACGACGCAAACTGTTTGGGCCATCTAGCCAATTTGCCAGAACCGCTCGATCCTGTGAATCGTTTGGCCGCGTCAGTGCACTAGGCTGCTTGTCCGTCCTTGATCCTCGGCCCGCCGCGCTACGAGCCCGACTATCCGATGCGCTTCGGTCAGTCGAGGCTCTCGTTCTCAGCCCAGTCGAGCACGGATGTAACCCAAATCCTCAACTTTCGGCAGCAGTGATGGGATTGGCAGGCGTAGGAACGCCGGAATGCCGCTGAACAGGAGCGCCGAGCGCGTTAGTGACGCGAGCACGAGCGCCATGGCCGCACCGGCTGCGCCATCCCTGGGAACTAGGACGGCGATCAGGCCGACCGCGACCACGAGGTTTACGACCTGCGCAATGGCGGGGAAGCCGGGCCGGTTTAACGACAGATAGAGCTGAACGTTGACTTGGCCAACGCACGTCACCCCCGCCTCGATCACCAGGATCCGCAGCAGGCCGGCAGCATCTGCATAGGCCTGACCGTAAACGAGAGTGATAGCCGAGTGCGAGATCAGTGAAATGCAGACGATGACGAGCCCGACCGCATAGAATGTGAGACGAAAGGCGATGTCGTGCAGGTACTTCGTGCCCGTCGGATCGCGACCCGCCATGCTGGCATATAGCACGGACCCGACGGCGGTTTGTAAAACGAACATCAAACGTGACAGGCTATAGGCTACGACGTAGAGTCCAAGTTCTGCCGCGGGCAGGATCGGGATCAACATTAGCCGGTCGATATAGGCGAGCAACCCGCTTGCCGTGTCCGAGGCCGCGAAGCGGGCGGAGTAGCCGACCATCCGCCATAGCCACGGAGCACAGCCCGAAAACTGGCTTCTGGCTGTGCTTTGCACGACGTTGATCATCCACAACAGCCCGGGCAATCCCGAAAGCATAAGGCAGCAAGCCGCAGTTACGGGGTCGAGCCCAATGGTCGGCCAGGCAAGCAGCAGCAAAATCAGGTAACTCAGCGGCGGCAGATAGCTGGAGATTGAGAACGCCCGAAACATGTCGCAAGCGACCATGATCTGGCGAACCATGACGGTCAGCATATTCAACCATGTCCAAAGGATGCAAAATTCTGCGAGCCAAACTGCTTGGCGTGAATCATCTTGCATTGCCAGCGGGACGGCCACGAGGCCAGCCAGCATGGCCGCGGTACAGGTGGACATTGTCAGCACATACGATGCGGCGATGATCCTTTCACGGTCCGCCCGTTGACTTCGGATGTAGTAGACAACCGAGGTCGGAACACCAAAGGCCGCAATGCCGGACAGGAACTGAGGCCATATTGTCGCGGCCGTAAATACGCCGCGGCCGTGCGGGCCGAGCACGCGCGCCGTTATGACACCTGTGCCGGTATTGAGGATGACAACGAGCCCCTGTGTTACAAAAGTCAACAGCACGGCAAATGCGGGGCTCTCGCCTCTTAGGATCTTACGAAAGAAGCCCGTCATCGGAGGCTGCTTGGTGCTCGGTGGCGCGGCCTAGGCATTCTACGCTGGGTTTGCCTGCGCCGTATTGGTCGCTGTCCAACAGGATAGTGAGCAGTAAGGGCGAGCGCGCCCGTCGCGATGCTGACTATTGCAGCTACGCCCAAATCACTGTGTCGATCACCATCTAACCCACAAGGGCTATCAACAAGCGAGGCAAGTCGTGCACTAACGAAGCCGGCGCTACAGCAGTTTTGTGCCAGCATCGCCCAGCCATATGATCCCCTTTCCGCGCGGACATAGCAGATCCCTTTTTGAATAGGCGATACAAGCGCAGCTGCGCGCTTCATTTCGGCTGGCGCCCAACCAACACCACCACCGGATGATCCGGTATTTCGACCCGGCCGTCCCTGACGGGCGCCGCCGCATTATCGTAGAGTGGATCGGCGGCCTGCACGGACACGCCCGCTGGCACATCTAGTTCGGCGCAGACGCCGGATGACACCAACGGTGCACCTTCGCTCCACACCGGACGATCCGTCCACAGGATCACAGCCGTGCTTCCGTCACCACGCGCTAGTTGAAGGACGTGTCCGCCCGCAGGCAGGGCTTTGAGATGGACCGGCACGGCAATCGCTCCGTCAGGCCCTGTCGCGCGCAGCAAAGCGCTCAGATGATGCAGCGCCATCGCGGACGGTTTGGGCTGGCCGTCCTGCAGAAAAAGACCGAAGGTATCGGGCGGCTCGCCTAGCGCCGATTCATCCATGAGTTGGTAAAGGTACGTGCGACTGATCCCCGCGATGTAGTGGTCCAGCAGGTCATCGAGGATCAGCTTCGCCTGGGTCAAACCATCGACGCTTCCCCATATCGCGGGGTTGTAGGGGGTTTCCCAGCCGCTCTCGGTCGCCACGACAGGCTTGCCCGGAGCAACACTTTGCGCCTGGGTTACCCTGCTTGGGATTTGCGCCAGGATCGGCTCCGCCCGGCCCGCCATCCATGAGAAATAATAAGCATGAGCGTTGGCGTAATCGGCGTGGCCAGTCCCTGCCATTGTTGGATACGAGGCTTCTTTCCCCAAGCTGGCCTCGATAACGGGTATGCCGGCCAGCCGCGGCGTCGCATGCACCAAGTGGAACAGTGCCGCCTGCATCGCGCGTGTCGCTTTCAGGCCGATCTTTCCGCCGTAGCGCACCGGCCAATTGTCGGTTTCATTTGGACCTTCGACGCTCAGAACGGCGGGGGCAAGCGTGGCAATCCGGGCTACCTGGTCGTTTAAGCTATCAGCACCGGGACTCGCGCCGATGAAAAAGTTGAACCTGATCCCCGCCGCCGCCAGTGCCTGAAAGTCCGGCAGTTCCCAACCGAATTCCACAGTGTCGCGGATACAATCCAGCCCAGTATAACGGAGCTCGTCCAGCACCTTGGCTGCGGCGAAGGTCCTACTGCCATGACCATTCGGCGAGCCATAGCTTGCATCCCAGGTCCCAGTGTGGGTGTTGATACAAACAGAACCCAGAAAATCAGTCACCGTGGCCAATGCAGGTTGCGCGTTGCAGGCCGTGCACAACCAATAAGCCGAAACGAGAGTGACTGCACCGATACTGATCCGAGTAGCCGAATGCGGCCTCACGGAGAGCTCGCGTGTGTAACGTCTGCGAGGAGGTTTGTCCATAAAAATTTCCTCAGTCATATAAGCTCGTGGATCCCTGGAATCGTCCATATTTCGTAGACGGTATGCTTGCAATCGAGAGCAGCTAAGCGTTAATCTCACGTTAAGCACGAATAGCCTAATTACGATTTCCGAACAATTTAATCGGGCAACTTGCAATGCAATCGTATTCTGTATCCGCCTTTGACTCACCAAAGCTACCGTCGGATCTTAAAGTTGTTGTCGGGGACGCCGTATTTCTGTCGGACATAGTAGTGATTTTGATCAGCGGCCTTGCTGCATTTTACTGTTACATTGAACTCTGTCGTGGTTATACTCCGGTTCCGACCGGATCGCAGTTCACGGACTATATGCGTTTTACGATTATATCGTCATTGGTCCTTCCAGTGTTTTTGCGGGATAGACAGCTTGGTGCCACTGCACATATTCTAACGACATTGAGGATGTTACGACTATTAGCTACTCGACTAGCCTTAGTAATTTGTGGCGTGTTGGCTCTGGCATTTTTTACCCGATCCTTCGGCGGTCTATCGCGTATTTGGCTGGTTACTTTCACGACTCTGACGCTTGTCACTACGGGAACGAGCCGGGCTGTGCTTCTGTCACATGCTAAGCGGTCCGGCTGGCGGGGAGCTTTTCGTGACGTAATCGCTTTGGTGGGGTCGGGTTCGCTCGCTGATTGCCTGGTTGACCGTATCCGGGCGCGGAGCGCCGGGCTGATCGACGTCGCCGGCGTGTTCGACGACGTTCCTCATGACCACGCACCAGGCCCGTACGGTCTGGCGGGCTCACTCGACGACCTCATCGAACTTTGCAGAAAGCGTGTCGTGGACCGCGTCATTGTGACGTTCTCGGCCAGCCAGGAACTGCGGCTGGAGTCGTTGGTGCGCCGACTCAAGGCCCTCGATGTCGAGGTGACACTGTGCCCCCAGATGGTGGGCGCCTTCTCGCTGTGCGAGCGGCTTGAATTGCTTGATGGCATACCGGTGATCGTTCTCGCCAACCGCCCGATCCGAAGCTGGGGCCGGGTGGCAAAGATGCTGGAGGACAGGTTCCTGGGCGGCTTGCTGCTCGTTGCCGTGCTGCCCGTCTTCGCCATCGTGGCTCTGCTGGTCTATATAGGTAGCCCTGGCCCGGTCTTCTTCCGGCAGCGCCGGCACGGCTGGAATAACACTGAGTTCGAAGTGTTCAAGTTCCGCACGATGACGTGGCAGCGGCCAAGTGACTCCCCGATAGAGCAGACCAAGCGCAACGACAAGCGGGTGACGCGCTTCGGCCGCTTCCTGCGTCGCAGTAGCCTCGATGAACTGCCGCAGTTGCTTAACGTGTTGCTCGGCGAGATGTCTCTGGTCGGCCCCCGGCCGCATCCAGTCACGATGCGGACCGAAGACCAATTAGGCGATGAAATCATTGCGGAGTACGCGCATCGGCATCGCGTCAAGCCGGGGATCACCGGCTGGGCTCAGGTCAATGGCTGCCGTGGCGCTACCGAAACCGTGGACCAAGTTCGCGAGCGCGTCCGTTATGACCTCGAATACATCGAGAACTGGTCGATCCTGTTTGACCTGAAAATCCTGGTGATGACTCCTTTGCAGCTTGTGCTAGGTAGGAATGCATTTTGAACTATTCCCGGCATAGTCCGACGGCGGCCGGACAAAGGGCACCATGAACGCTCTGCTGCCATTGTCCGTCGATGCTGTGCGCCGGCACTGGCAAGGTGCACGCATCGCTATCGTTTCCGACTCGCTGTTCACATTCGGCGGCGCCGAGCGCGTGCAGTTCGAGATCATGGGGCTGTTCCCGCAAGCGGACATCTTCGCGCTTGTGGATTTCGTGCCTGCCGCGTCCCGTGCCTTTTTACGAGGCAAGCAGGTGCACACCACCTTTATCCAGCATCTGCCGGGCGCGCGGCGCCACTTTCGCAAGCTGCTGGCGTTGTGGCCTGTGGCGATCGAGCAGTTCGACTTGGCGGGCTATGACTTGGTGATCTCCAACCACTGGAGCGTAGCCCACGGGGTCGTAACCAGTCCCGGCCAGCTTCACCTCGCGTACACGCACTCGCCGATGCGCTACGCCTGGGATCAGCAGCACCAATATCTGCGTGAGGCGCGGCTAACGCGCGGTCTCGGCACTGTGCTGGCCCGCTCGGTGCTGCATCGGGCTCGCGTGTGGGACGCTGTAGCCTCGATGCGCGTCGATCGCTACGCGGCCAATTCTGATTTCGTTCGCAACCGGATCCGCAAGTACTACCGACGCGACGCCACCGTGATACATCCGCCCGTTGCCGTGGATGACTTCGTGCCCAATGAAACAAAGGACGACTACTATCTTTATTTGGGGCGCATCGTGCCTTACAAGCGCGTTGATCTCCTTGTGGACGCGTTCGCCCGCATGCCCGACAGGCAGCTCGTAGTTGCGGGCGACGGACCAAATAGGGCCGTGCTGGCCCGTCGCGCTCTGCCTAATGTCAAGTTCCTAGGCCGTGTGGACGACGCAGCCGCGAAGTTGTTGCTCGCTCGGGCGAAGGCCTATCTATACCCGGCGGTGGAGGACTTCGGCATCGCGCCTCTAGAAGCCCAGGCCTCGGGCACACCGGTAATCGCCTACCGAGGCGGCGGACTGGTCGAAACGATCCAAGGACTGGATGCCAAGGCGCCAACCGGCCTGTTCTTCCACGAGCAGACCGTTGACGCCGTGGTCCAAGCAGTGCGCGACTTCGAGGCAGTGGGCGGCGACATCCGGCCGCTCGATTGCCGCCACAACGCCGAGCGCTTCCGTCCCGAACGGTTCCGAGACGGCTTCGCCGCCTTCGTGATGGCCGACGGGGGCACGAATGTCATGTCGGAACTGGCTTTCCCACCGGGCTGGGCTGCCGGGCGCAGTGACTTCGGGCTGACCAGATGAATCTCGGAAAGGCGAGGCACGAATCAATGCGCGAACTGAGCTTCGGAAGCTTGTTTCTGGCCTGCAGACGCCATTTAATCTTGTTCGCGATCTGTGTATGCTGCGGGCTCGGCGCCACTCTGGCGGTGGTTCTGCAACTACATCCCCGCTACAACGCCAGTGCCACCGTGGTGCTGAAGACCCGCGTCGAACACCTCAGTGACATCAAGTCAGTAGTGCCCGACCTGG
Organism: uncultured Acetobacteraceae bacterium; assembly: GCA_964247805.1. Taxonomy (GTDB): domain Bacteria; phylum Pseudomonadota; class Alphaproteobacteria; order Acetobacterales; family Acetobacteraceae; genus LMUY01. The sequence continues at coordinate 6,705 of CAXTWC010000210.1, forward strand.
TCACCTCCCAGCCGGATTTGGCCGTCGTGCGGACCGAAGTAGCCATCCTGCAGAATGCCCAGTTGGCGCGCGAAGTCGTCGGGCAGCTTCATCTCGATGAATTGCCGGAGTTCCGGCTGCACGTCGGGCTGCTCTCGCGCTTGATCACGGTGGTGGCGCCGAGGCTAGGCCAGGCCGCGCCATTCGACCCAGCGGCGGCGGGGATGGCCGCGGCAGTGGATAATTATCAGCAGCGGCTCGGCGTGTTCAATGACGGCCGGTCATACGTCTTCAACGTGTCGTTCGAGGCCAGTTCGCCGGAGCTGGCAGCATCTATCGTCAACACGCATGTGCAGGCCTACCTGGCCCACCAGTATCAGGACAAGCAGGAGATCCTGCGCAACGCCTCGGCTTGGGTCGGCCGCGAAGTCGATATGTTGCGTTACGAGGTGGAAACGTCTGAGAACACCGTCCACCAGTTCCGGGCACAATCGGGGCTGCTTACTTCCCGCGGCGCCACTGCGGTGCAGGAGCAGGTTGCTAACCTCAGCAGTCAACTCGCCCAGGCTAGGGCCGACTTGGCCGCGCGCCTGGCGCAGATGTCGGACCTGCGCGGCGGGACCGGAACCCAAAGCCGAGCGATCGACGATACATTGGTAGAGAAGCTGCGCGAGCATGACGCTGATGCGCATGCGGTGCTGCAAAGCCTGCTGGAAAAGGAAGGCCCCAACCACCCGCTCGTCGTGCAAGCTCGGGCGCAAGTAGCGGAACTGGATGCGCGCGTCGCCCAGGCAATTGGCCGGGTGGCGCAGGCGACAGGCAGCGATGCGCGCATTGCCAGCGACCGAGTGGCGGTGCTGACGGCGACCCTCGCTAAGCTGCAAGGACAGCTCAGCGGCGAGGACGCAGCCCAGTCGCAACTCAACCAGCTCGAGCGTGATCTCGACGCCACCCGCGGCGTTTACCAGACCCTGCGCGCCCGCCAAGCAGAGATTGAAGCGCAGCGCGGCTCCGAATTTCCGGATTCGCAGTTGGTCGCGGCGGCCATGCCGCCCAACCGGTCGAACTTCCCTAACGTGCCGCTGCTGCTCGCCCTGGGCTTGGTCGGTTCAACCGCGAGTGGGGCGGCGCTGGCTTGGTGGCGGGAGCAGCCGGGCAAGGGTTTAGAGGAGCCACTTCAGCTGGAGGCGGAAACGGGCCTGACCGTAATGCAGTCGATCCCGCGCACGCGGGGTAAGGCGCCCCAGCTAGCCGTGAAGGTGATCAGCGAGCCCCGGTCGCAGTTCGCGGACTCAATCCGTGCTCTACGCGGAAGCGTGGCGCGCAGCATGGGTGAAAAGTCGGATCGCGTGCTGGCCATCACCTCCGCGGCTGTCGGGGAAGGCAAGACCACTCTTGCCGTCGCACTGGCGCGCAGCATGACCACCTCGGGCTTGCGCGTGCTGCTGATCGATTGCGACCTGCGCCGGCCGAAGGTGGCGGCGACATTGGGCATTGCGAGCGCCGGTGCCGGCCTGATCGCTGTGCTGCAAAACCGGTGCCCACTCGACCAAGCTGTGCGGAGCGATCCACGCTCGCCGCTGGAGGTGCTGTGTCCCGAGCAGCTCGTGGAAGTGCCGCAGGACCTGCTGGGGCCCCGCTTCTCCGAGCTGCTGAAGCAGGCGCGCACAACCTACGACACTATCGTCGTCGATACTGCCCCGGTCGGCTTCATCTCCGATGCGGTGCTTGTGGCGCAGAGGGTCGATCAGGTGCTTATGGTGGTCCGGTGGCGCGGGACGACGCTGCCGCTGTTGAGTGTGGCGATGCGGGCGCTGGACCGCTGCGAGGCAAAGGTGTGCGGCTGTGTGCTCAACGCGTTGGACGAAAAGGTGGTCGCGCGGTCCAACCCGTACATTGCCGAGTTGCAACGCATCAAGCACGACTACTTCACCAACGTCTAATCGGGAATAGGTAGGTGCGCAGTTCAGTGTCGGTAGTCATCTTGACAAAGAACGAAGAGGTGATAATCGGCCACGCAATCGCCAGCGCGTCCGCGTGGGCCGACGAGGTCCTGGTTGTGGACTCCGGCAGCACGGACAGGACCGAGGAGATTGCCCGGGCCGCGGGAGCGGCGGTACATCGGCAACCCTGGCTGGGCTGGGTGCCGCAGCGGCAAAAAGCAATCTCATTGGCACGCAACGACTGGGTACTAATGTTGGATGCCGATGAGATCGTAACGACGGAGCTCGCGGACGGGATCCTGGCGGCGATGACCGCCGGCCCGGACCCGCGCGATGGCTACGTCGTCGATCGCCGCGACGAGTATTTCGGCCGGCTGTTTCCCAACATGAAGCGACGCCGCCTGCGTAACACTTTCGTCCGTCTGTTCAACCGTCGCTTCAGTGCCTACGACGTTGAACACCTGATCCACGAGACGGTGGTTTATCCCGGACGCGCGATCAATCTGCCTGGCATTCTGATGCACTGGCGCAATTTCACCTTCCTGGAGCAGACTGCGCGTTACCTAGAAAA
>CAXTWC010000211.1:0-516 GCA_964247805.1 uncultured Acetobacteraceae bacterium
TCAGGCTCATAACCTGAAGGTCATAGGTTCAAATCCTATCCCCGCAACCAAACCTTACAGCGACTTATACTTCCTGCGGGAGCCGGTCGCTCTAATTCAAAAATCCCAAAGCTGCGCGTTATAGTGCGTGCTTGTCAGCGGTGGCGCTGGCGTTTTAGGTTTCTCATCGCTGTGGGCAATACTGTAGCGTCACAACAACATCAGCCGGTTTTGCGGGCGTGCCCAGCGGAAATTGCGGCATCAGCGTTGCAAAATACCGCCGCGGCAGCGAGCAACTCGGCCACGCGGACGATGGTGTGGACGTGGTGGAGCTCGTTGACTGGAGCCAAGTTCAGGCCGCTACTGCGGCAACTACGGACGTCTTCGTCCAATTCCAGGTAAGAAATTGATAGGACCGATGAACTGGATGAGCGCCGCGATCCGAGCCAAGGCATCGGTCCGCCAAGCCTGAGGATCGGTGTCGTTCATCTTGGCCGTGATAATTAGGCTGTAGACCGCCGCGGCCCTCTGACCACC
>CAXTWC010000211.1:526-9057 GCA_964247805.1 uncultured Acetobacteraceae bacterium
CCCAAGCCCTGCACGACTTTAATCGATGTGACCCAGCCATCAGACCCGATGGCCATGCGCACTGATACGGGGCCACGCGTTTCGCCTTCGGTAGCACGTCGCCATCCGTCATGAGCAGCCTGGCAAACTGGCAGTTGGCGGGGAGATGACCCGGTACGCCGGTCGACCTCGCGTGGGCTCGCGGCTCTGCTCTGCGCCGGACCTCGGCCCGTATCCGCACGATCCCGGGCCGTCCGCGAAACCCAGTTCACGCCATACCTGGGCTGCGTTGCGGCAGCCTTCGGCCCAGCGGCCTTCAAGATAGACCTTGTGCTGGGTCGGGATGCTGCCCTACGGGGGCTTGTCCCAGAGGCGCGCTCTCCACGGGCAACTGGTCGAGCCGTTTGCGATCGGCTACCGGTCTACACGATCACCGCGATCAAGTGCCGCAAGATCGGCCGAACGGCCGCCTGCGCCCGATTCGTACTCAGCCGCTCGCCTAGCCGAACCGTAACCGCGGCACGCGGGATGCATGATCGAGATGACAGGCAAGGGCGCGAGCAGGCATGAGTGAGTGGGAAGTCGGCACCGATATCGGCGGCACCTTCACCGATATCGTGGCCATTCACGCCAGCACGGGCGAGCGGCGCATGGCCAAGGTGCTGTCCCGCCCCGGCGCCCCGGTCGACGCCATGCTCGAAGCCGTCGCCGCAGTTGGGCTGAGCACCGGGGAATTGCGACGCTTCGTGCACGGCACCACCCGCGTGACCAACGCCATCGTGGAGGGGCGGCTGCCACCGGTCGCACTGGTCGCCACCGCCGGGTTCGAAGACGTGCTGGAGTTCGGCCGCTATCGCCGCGCCGAGTTGTACCGGCTCGACGTAGCGCCCAAGCCGCCGCCCTTGGTGCCGCGCGCCCGCTGCTTCGGCCTGCACGAACGCCTGGATCATACCGGACAAGTTGTGGAGGAACTGACCGAGGCTGAGATCCAGCGTTTGCTCGCCTGGCTGGACGGCTCCGGTATTCAATCCGTCGCCATCAGCCTGCTGCACGCCTACGCCAATCCAGCGCATGAACGCCGAGTTGCGGACGCCCTGCGCAGCGTCGTGCCGCATGTCTGCGTGTCGCACCAGATCAATCCGGAGGCGCGGGAATTCGAGCGCACGTCCTCCACCGTGTTCAATGCTGCCGCCATGCCGGTCGCGGTAGACTATTTGTTGGAATTGGAACGGCGGTTGCCCTTGGGGCCAGGCTTGCAAGTGTTCCACTCTGCCGGCGCCATGGTTCCGCTGGCGGCGGCGCGAGCGCGGCCGATCACTATGGCGATGTCCGGCCCGGCTGCCGGCGTGTCCGCCTGCGTGCAACTGGCTCGCGAGATGGGTTTCGCCCGGGCGCTGACCTTCGACATGGGGGGCACCACGACCGATGTGTGCCTGGTGGTGGATGGCGCGGCGGAAATGACGGATACGCGGATGCTTGCCGGTCGTCCGTTGAGGTTGCCGATGCTGGCGGTGCATTCCATCGGGGCAGGGGGCGGATCGATCGTGCGGCTCGGCCCCGGCGGGTTGACGGTCGGGCCAGATAGTGCGGGCGCCGAACCTGGGCCTGCCTGTTACGGGCGTGGTGGCACCCTGCCCACGGTAACGGATGCGAATGCCATCCTCGGTTATCTCGACCCGGAGACACGGCTCGGCGACCGCATCGTGCTGGATGTGCCGCTCGCCGAACGTGCCTTGGCCCCGATCGCCGACGCGCTCGGCATGGGTATGGTCGACACAGCGCTGGGTGTGATTACCGTCGCGAACGCCACGATGGCGCGGGCGCTGCGCCGGGTCACGGTGGAGCGCGGCATCGACGGGAGGGATTGCGCGCTGATCGCGTTCGGAGGCGGTGGCCCGATGCACGGTGCGGGGCTCGCCGATATCTACGGCATCACGCAAGTGGTGATCCCTGGTGCATCCAGCGCATTTTCCGCCCTCGGCTGCCTGGCGGCCGATTTCAGCGTGATCCAGCAACGGACCGTTCGGCTGCCGCTGACCGGGTTCGACGCTGGGGCTGCCGAGCGTGCCTTGGCTGAGTTGGCGGAGGAGGTGTTGCGTCCGCTGTTGGACAATGCTCTGTCGCGCGAGGACATCGCGCTCGAGCACACTGCCCTGATGCGTTACGCCGCGCAGAGCGACGCCACCGCCGTGCCGTTCAAGGCGCCGATCGAGCCTTTGGTGCTGCAAGCTGCCTTCCACGCCCGTCACCGCGAGCTGTATGGCTACGCGACGGAGGAGGCGGTGGTCATCGAGTCGCTGCGGGTCCAATCGCGCAAGCCGTCGTCCTTGCGCACCGGGCTCGACACGCCGGGTAAGCCGCTTCCGCCAGGTAGCCGGCTGTGTTCGTTTCCGGGCGCAAAGGAGGTTCCTACGGTGATCCTGGATAGGACTGGCCTAACCATGGCGGCTGCTGGCCCGGCGATCATCGCCGATGCTTGGTCCACGGTCGTGGTTCCTCCTGGTTGGCAAGTCAGGCCGATTGCAGGTGGGGCACTGATCCTGGAGCGCGCACAGTGAGCATCCTTGGTCCTCCCCCGTTCTTCACGGGGGAGGTGGCGGCGCAGCTGACGGAGGGGGCGTGGACACCGATCGTGCGTGTGCTCCTTCCATCATGCATTGCATGGTTCCCGCCTCCGCAGATCCGGGGAAGAACCTCGTCCTGGAACTTCCCAGCATGACCGCACTCGACCCGTTCACCGTCGAAGTCATCCGCCACGGCCTATCCGCCGCGGCCGAGGAAATGAGCCTCGTTCTCGTGCGTTCCGCGCGCTCACCACTGCTGCGGGAAGCCGGCGACTTGTCCTCGTCGCTGACGGACGCGAACGGCGACCTGATCGGGCAGGGGCGGGACATCCCAGTGCATCTCGGCGCCATGGCCTACACGGTGCGCGAACTGCTGAAGATGGTGCCCGCGAGCAAGATGCGGGACGGCCACGCTTTCATCTACAACATCGGTGCGCTGGGCGGGAACCATCTCAACGACGTGAAGGTCGTGCGCCCCGTGTTCGTCGATGGTGCCATCATCGCCTTCGCCATCTCGCTGGCGCACTGGCCGGACGTAGGCGGTACCTGGCCCGGCAGCTACTACGCCACCGCGACGGATACCTTCCAGGAGGCTATCCGCATCCCGCCCGTGCTAATCGCCACGCAGCACGGCGTCAGCTCCGCCATCATCGAGATGATCAAGGCCAATGTGCGCGATCCCGTGTCCTGCGAGGGGGACCTATTGGGCCAAATCGCCGCCACCTCGGCCGCCGAACGCCGTATCCGCGAGCTATGCGCCACCCACGGCGCCGATATTTTCCGTGCCGCTATCACCCGCTTGCACGATCTGTCCGAGGCGGAGATGCGCGCCGCCATCGCGGAGCTGCCCGATGGTGTCTATGAAGGCGAGGATTTCCTGGACGACGGTGGACCCGGCGACCGCCCGGCGCGAATCCACGTACGCATCACCATCGAGGGCGACAAAGCGATCTTCGACCTCTCGGGCAGCGACGATCGGCTGAACAATTTCTGCAACACCACCCCGTTCATCGCGCGCTCCGCCGTGATCTACGCCGCGCGGATCCTAAGCGGGCGGGACATGCAGCAGAATGCCGGCGCGTTGCGGCCACTGACAATCATCACCCGGCCCGGCTCGATGATGGAGCCGGGATGGGACGCCCCGGTTGCCGCCGGCAACCACGAGACCTCGGCACGCGTGGTGGACGCGATCGTCCGTGCGATGGAGCCTATCATCCCCAACCGCCTGACCGCCGGCGGTCCCACCACCTCGGGCCTGCTCGCCTTTGCCGAACCGATGCCTGGGGGTGCCTGGCGCCTACTGTATGAGGTGCATGGCGGCGGCGAGGGCGCTCATCATGCGCGCGACGGGGGCAGCGCTACCCGTGTGCATCTGACGAACACGTCCAACACCCCAGCCGAGGTGATCGAGGCCAACTACGCCATCGTGGTGGAGCAGCAGGCGATCCGCTGGGGATCCGGTGGAGCGGGGGCGCATCGGGGTGGAGACGGAATCGTGCGTACCTATCGAGTGCTCGCGCCGGTATTGTGGCTGACCACGTGTGTGGAGCGCATGCACGTGGCGCCTTACGGCCTGCAAGGCGGCGAAGCAGGCGCACCGTTCCGGATCACGCTCGAGCGGGATGGAGTGCGAACCGCACTGAAGGGCAAGGCGAACCTGATGCTGCAGCGCGGCGACCGCGTAACGCTCGAGGGTTGCGGGGGTGGCGGCTTCGGACAGGCCTAAGGGCTATCTGCACCGGCCTACGTCGGTGGCACCCAGCCTCGCCCCGGCACACTATCCAACAACGCCCTGGTGTATTCATGCGCCGGGTTGGCGAAGACCTCTCCCGTCCGCCCTTGCTCCACGATCACGCCACGCTGCATCACCGCCACCCGGTCGCAGATCTGCGCCGCCACGCGTAGATCGTGGGTGATGAACAGCATCGTCAGCCCGAGCCGGACGCGCAAATCCTCCAGCAACGCCAGCACTTGGGCCTGAACCGACACGTCCAAGGCGGAGACGGGTTCGTCCGCTATCAGCACCTCCGGGTCCATCGCCAGCGCGCGGGCGATACCGATGCGCTGGCGTTGACCGCCGCTGAACTCGTGGGGGAAGCGGTCGGCGGCCCCCGGGTCGAGTTGCACCATGGCCAACAGCTCGGTGGCGCGGGCGCGGGCGGTGGCGCGAGGCACACCGTGGGCGACTGGGCCCTCTGCCAGGATGTCGCCAACCCGGCGGCGCGGGTTAAGTGAGGCGTACGGGTCCTGGAACACCATTTGGATGCGCTTCCGGTAGGGCTTCCAAGCGGCGCGGGTGAGGGGACGCAGATCGGTGCCGCCGAACTGGATAGTGCCCTTGTCGGCCACCACCAGGCGGACGATGCAGCGGGCGAGCGTGCTCTTGCCGGAGCCGCTTTCCCCCACCAAGCCCAGCGTCTCGCCACGGCGGATCTCGAGCGTGGCGGCCTGCACCGCGGGAACAACCCGGACAGGGCTGAAGAAGCCGCGGGTGCGATAGGTCTTTCCTACGTCGCGCAGCGCCAGAACCGCCGGACCATCCGGGGCCTGCCTTGCCTCGGGGGGACGGTGCGGGACCGCGGCGATCAGCGCCCTGGTGTAGGGATGCTGCGGGGCGGATAGCACGGCGGACGCGGTGCCCTGTTCTACGATCTCGCCCCGCTGCATCACCGCCACGCGGTCGGCAATTTCTGCGACCACGCCGAAATCGTGGGTGATGAACAGCACACCGGTACCGCGACGCTGCTGGATGTCGCGGATCAAGGCGAGGATCTGCTTCTGCGTTGTCACGTCGAGCGCCGTGGTCGGTTCGTCGGCGATCAAGATGGCAGGCTCCAGGGCCAACGCGGTCGCGATCATGACGCGCTGGCGCTGCCCACCGGAAAGCGCGTGCGGATAGGAACGGGCGATGCGCGCCGGGTCGGGCAGGCCCACCGCCTCCAGCAATTCGGCCACCCGGCGGCCCACTGGCTTGCCGTGGACCTGCATGACCTCGGCCACCTGGTCGCCGACGCGCATGAGCGGGTTGAGTGCGGTCATCGGCTCCTGGAACACGGTGCCGATGCGTGCGCCTCGCAAGGACCGCATGTCGCTGGCCGACGCCCGACGCAGGTCACGCCCTTCGAAGCCGATGCGGCCGGCGGTGACGGCCAGCCCGGGGGGCAGCAGACCGGTGAGCGCGGCGGCGGAGACGGACTTGCCGGAGCCGCTTTCGCCGACGATGCAAAGGACCTCGCCAGGGTCGAGTGTGAAGGACACGCCTTGCACGGCATTGGGCCGGTCCGCGCCACGGGGCAACGAAACGGTGAGGCCTTCGATCGAGAGGAGAGTCATCGGCGACGCGCTAGCCGTGGGTTCAGCGCGTCGCTCAGTCCTTCCCCCACCAGGTTCAGTGCGAGCACGGTTAGGAACAACGCAAGTCCGGGGAACACGCTCATCCACCAGGCGAGCCGGATGACACTGCGTCCGGCGCCGATCATGAAGCCCCACGACATCAGGTTAGGGTCGCCCAGGCCGAGGAAGGACAGGGCGGACTCAAGCAGGATGGCGCTGGCGACCATGAGGCTGGCCAGCACGATGATAGGGGAGAGCGCGTTGGGCAGGATTTCGCGAAACACGATGGCGGTCTGGGAGCGGCCGAGCACTTCGGCGGCTTGGACGAATTCACGGTTGCGTAGGGTCATGAATTCGGCGCGCACCACGCGGGTGACCGGTGGCCACGAGACGATGGCGATGGAGACCACGATGGAGGTGATGGAGGGCGTGAAGATCGCCACCAACACCACGGCGAGAATGAAGGAGGGAACGGTTTGGAAAAACTCGGTGAAGCGCATGATGGCGTCGTCCACCCAGCCACCCGCATATCCTGCGAGCGCGCCGAGCACGACGCCGAGCGCGAGGGAGGCTGCGGTGGAGACGGCGCCGACCAGGAGGGAGACGTAAGATCCGTATGCGATGTCGGCGGCGACGTCGCGGCCGAGGCTGTCGGAGCCGAGCCAGAAGCCTTCCTCGCCGGGCGGCGCGAAGGGTGCGCCCTGCATGTCCCATGGGGAGAATGGGAATACGATGGGCGCGGTCGCCGCCATGAGCGCGACAAGGAGGAGGATCACCAGGCCGACGGCAGCGCCGCGGTTGCGGAAGAAAGCGCGGAGGAACGTCACGATGATACTTCCCTCCCACTTTGCGGGAAGGGGAAATTCAGTGCGCGTGTCATGCTGCCTGCATTCGCGGGTCGATCGCCAGGTAGACCAGGTCGGTTATTAGGTTGAACACAACGACCAGTATCGACGTCGTCAGGAATACGCCGAGCAAAACTTGATAATCCCGAGCTAGCAGCGCATCGAACGCCAGCCTGCCGATGCCGGGCCAGGCGAACACCGTCTCCACCAGCACCGAGCCGCCGATCAATTGGCCGGCCTGGATGCCAGCCAGGGTTACGACCGGGAGCAGCGCGTTGCGTAGGACGTGGCGGCGCAGGATGCGGCCCTCTGGCACGCCTTTCGCGCGGGCCGTCTTGATGAAATCCTGCCCGGCGACGTCCAGCATCGCGCTGCGGGTGAGGCGTGCGTAGACCGCCATGTAGAACAACCCCAGCGTTAGTGAGGGGAGCACGAGGTATTGCGCGGTATCCGCAATCGCCGCCCAACCGTGCAAGTCTGCACCCACCGTCTCCATCCCGAAGGAGGGCAGCCAGCCCAGCCAGACGCTGAATACCAGCACCAGCATCAGCCCGACCCAGAAGATCGGCGTCGCGTAGAACGCCAAGGCGAGCACGGTGATCACGCTGTCTGCCCAACTCCCGGCCCGGCGGGATGCGGCGGCTCCCAGTGCGATGCCGGTGATGAGTGCGAACGCGAACGCCACGCCCGTCAGCAGCAAGGTGGCAGGTAACCGCTCGGCGATCAGGCTTAGGACCGTCCTTTGCTGCCGATGCGAGATGCCGAGGTCGCCTCGGGCGATGGAGGAGACGTAGATCCACAACTGCGTGCTGAGCGGCTTGTCCAGGCCGAATTCGTGGCGCAGCTGCTCGACGAACTGCGGATCAGCCGCGCCCGATTGCCCGGCCATGACGCTGGCCGGGTCGCCAGGGGCGGCGTGGATCAGGAAGAAGTTCACCACGACGATCGCGAACACGATCGCCACCATCTTCACTACCCGAGCCAGCAGAAAGCGGGCAAAGCGCCCCGGGCCCATGTTATGCGCTCAGCTGATGAACACGTCGTCGAACGGGGCGTGCACGCCGGTGCCATACAGCAGGAGGTCGTGTACCTTTTTGTCGTGGATGGTGGGGAAGGACATTTCCAGCAGCCAGATTTGCGGGATCTCCTTCACCAGCAACTCCTGCACGGCAAAGAACGCTTTCTGCCGATCGGCCGGTAGCGGAGCCTTGCGAGCTTCGGCGAACAATTTGTCCACCTCCGGGTTCACATATCCGCCGGTGTTGGTGAACACGATTTTCTGAATATTGGTCGAGACATAGGTGCGTTCGACCCCCAGCGTCGGATCGCCGTATTGATACAGGTAGTTGATGGTGGTGTCGTAATCCCAGTCGGACACCCGCCTTGCCCAACCGCCGGTATCGGTGCTCTCCAGCGTGACGTCGACGCCGATCTGCTTCAACGAGGCGCGGATGTATTCGGCGAGCCGGGTCCAGACTTCGCCATACGGCAGGGTGAGGTGGCGGATCTTGAAGCGCACGCCGTCGGCCCCAGGCTTAACGCCGGCCTCATCCAGCAGCGCGGTGGCGGCTTTCACATCGTGCGGGGCAAGCTTCATCGCCGGGTCGTAATAGCGGGTGGTGGAGGACACGGGGGAGGTCGCAACCTTGCCGATGCCGAACCACAGGCGGTTGAGGATGAAGTTGCGGTCGAGCGCCATGCTGATGGCCTGGCGCACTCGCACGTCATCCAGCGGCTTCACCCGGTGATTGAGCTCGAGCCACATCAGCGGGGCGAAATACTCCCAGCCCTTGGTTTCCACCATCAGGTT
>CAXTWC010000212.1:0-2560 GCA_964247805.1 uncultured Acetobacteraceae bacterium
GGCGCCAGACCTTCTCGCGGAACGCCTTGCCGCCGGAGGAGAAGAACAGCACCCATTGATGCGTGTGGGCGTTGAACGACCGGGTGACGATGTCGTCGCCGCGCATGCCCGCCGCCGACCGACCGCGGCCACCGCGTACCTGCTGACGGAAAGCGTCGAGCCCGGTGCGCTTGATGAAGCCGTCGCGGGTGATGGTGACGACCATCTGGCCGGGCTCGATCAGGCTCTCGTCGTCCTGGTCGGCGGCGGCGTCCACGATGGCGGTCATGCGCGGGGTGGCAATCTCGGCCCGCACCACGCCCAATTCGTCCACCATCACCTGAAGCCGGCGCGGGCGGCTGCCGATGATGTCGAGCAGGTCGGTGATCTTCTCCGCGACTTCGGTTAGCTCGGCCTGGATCTTGTCACGCTCCAACCCGGTCAGCCGGGCTAGGCGCAGCTCCAGGATGCCGCGCGCCTGGGCATCGGTAAGGCGAACCGTGTCGTCCACCACCAGATTGCCACTGTCGTCGATCAGGGCCAGCAGGGCGCCGATGTCACCGGCGGGCCAGTCGCGCGCCATCAATTCGAGCCGGGCCGCCGTGGAGTCGGAGCTGGCACGGATGACGCGGATGATCTCGTCGATGTTGGCGACGGCGATAGCCAGGCCGACCAAGAGGTGTGCGCGCTCACGGGCCTTGCCGAGGTCGAAGCGGCTGCGGCGAAGGATCACGTCCTCGCGGAACGCCACGAAAGCGGCGAGCAGGTCGCGCAGGCCCATCAAACGCGGGCGGCCGCCATCGAGCGCCAGCATGTTGGCGCTGAACTGGGTCTGCAGCTGGGTGAAGCGGTACAGGTGGTTCAGCACCACTTCCGGCGTCGCGTCGCGCTTCAGCTCGATGACGATGCGCATGCCGTCGCGGTCGGACTCGTCGCGCAGGTCGCTGATGCCTTCGACCTGCTTGGCGCGGACCAGTTCGGCGATGCGCTCGATCAGGCTGTTCTTGTTCACCTGATACGGGATTTCCCGCACGATGATGGCGTTGCGGTCCTTGCGGATCTCTTCGATCTCGGCCCGGGCGCGCAGCGGGATGCCGCCGCGGCCAGTCTCGAACGCCTGCCGAATGCCGGAGCGGCCGAGGATGATGCCGCCGGTCGGGAAATCCGGGCCGGGGATGATCTTCATCAGCTCGTCGAGGGTGATGTCCGGATCGGCAATCAGCGCGAGCGTGGCGTCGATTACCTCGCCCGCGTTGTGGGTCGGGATATTGGTCGCCATGCCGACGGCGATGCCGCTACCGCCGTTGACCAGCAGGTTGGGGAAGGCGGCCGGGAGCACTTTCGGCTCCTGGTCCTGCTCGTCGTAGTTTGGGCCGAAATCGACCGTGTCCTTGTCGATGTCGGCCAGCATGTGCATGGCGGCGCGCGACAGGCGGCTCTCGGTATAACGCATCGCCGCCGGGGGGTCGCCGTCGATCGAGCCGAAATTGCCCTGCCCGTCGATCAAGGGCACGCGCAGGCTGAACGGTTGCGCCATGCGGACCATGGCATCGTAGATCGCCGAGTCGCCGTGCGGATGATACTTGCCCATCACCTCGCCGACGATACGGGCGGACTTGCGGTATGGCTTGTCGTGGGTGAAGCCGCTTTCCTGCATGGCGTACAGGATGCGGCGATGCACCGGCTTCAGCCCATCCCGCGCGTCCGGCAGTGCCCGACTGACGATGACGGACATGGCGTAGTCGAGGTAGGAGCGGCGCATCTCATCCTCGAGCATGACCGGATGCAGGTCGGGCTCGTCAGGGGGGAGGGGCGGGGTTGGCGTGTCGCTCATGGGTGGATTGGCAGCCTAGGAGATCGTGTGAATGCCATATGGGAGTAAGGCGCCCTGCTTTGGAGGCAGCGGGCGGCACGGCAGGATCATCCCACCGTTATGACTCAGAACGGGATGTCGTCGTCCAGATCGCCGCCGCGGTTCGGCTCCCACGACGGGCTGCCACCACCACCGCCGGCACCGCCGCGTGCGGGCTGCCGGGCTGGCTGCCCGGCGTTGCCGCCACCATAACCGCCGCCCATCTCGCCGCCGCCACCACCGCCGCCGTTGCGCCCGCTCAGCATCGTGATGTCGCCGCGGAAACGTTCGACCACGATCTCGGTGGTGTATTTCTCCTGGCCGGACTGGTCGGTCCATTTACGGGTTTGCAGCGCGCCTTCGACATAGAGCTTGTCGCCCTTCTTCACGAAGCGCTCCACCACGTCCACCACGCGGTCGTTGAACACGACCACGCGGTGCCACTCGGTCTTTTCCTTGCGCTCGCCAGAAGCCTTATCGTTCCACGTCTCGCTCGTGGCCAGGGTCAGGTTGGCGATCTTGCCGCCGCTCTGCATGCTTCGGATTTCGGGATCCTTGCCGACGTTGCCGATCAGAATAACCTTGTTCACGCTGCCAGCCATCGACGCCTCCCGCTCATCCAGCACGATACCCCGGCTCGAGGCGCAAACCAAATCAAGCTTGATCCTCTGGTCGGGTGGATATACATTGAGGGTGGATATCCGGGCGACTCTTATGCAAGTTGGTAAA
>CAXTWC010000212.1:2660-9050 GCA_964247805.1 uncultured Acetobacteraceae bacterium
GGGTGGATATACATTGAGGGTGGATATCCGGGCGACTCTTATGCAAGTTGGTAAATGGGGCAATAGCCTCGCGGTTCGGCTTCCCGCTCAGTTGGTAGAAGCACTTCAACTGAAGGAAGGCGACGAGATCGAGATCGAACTTGCGGGGGACCGTGCGTTCAAGATCTCCCGCGATACATCGAGGGAGCAAGCGCTGGCCCGTTTGAAGTCATTGGCGCGCCCTCTACCCCCTGGTTACAAGTTCAATCGGGACGAGGCGAATGAGCGTTGAAGAAGGCGTCGAGCAGCTTTCTCGACACGAACATCCTCGTTTACGCCGTTGCTGAGCACGATCCGCGCTTCGACATTGCATCTTCGCTCGTCGCAGAGGGCGGCACGATCAGCGTTCAGGTACTGAATGAATTCGCAAACGTTTTAAGTCGCAAGTGGAAGTGGAGCTGGCCGGACATCACGATGGCGGTCTCTAACGTGCTGACGCTGTGCGCACCCCCGGTCCCGCTGACCGTCGCAGTTCACGACCGCGCCTTGGCGCTGGCCACTCGTGGCAGCTTCTCCTTCTACGACGCGCTCATCATCGCCGCCGCGTTGGAGGCGGGTTGCACCACCTTGCTGTCCGAGGACATGCAAGATGGGCAGGTGATCGAGCAGAAACTCACGATCCGTAATCCGTTCCGCACGAGTTAAGACGGCAGCGAAAACCCGCCGAAGCTCGTCTGCACCAGGCTCGCCATCACGCCGGCATGCGTCGCCTGGGTCGGGTGCGTGCCGTCACTGGTCATACCGGCCTTCCACACACCCAGGCCGCCGTTGTTCGCCTCCACCAGCGCGGCACGGTCGATGATGCCGGTGCGGGTGCGGCCCGATTGCCCGGTGAACAACCCGCCCCCGCCGGCACGCAGCCACGTGTTCACCGCCTTGCGCGTGGTGTCGAAGCCACTGTTGACCGTCTGGTTCACTACCGTGGCAAAGCTGTCGGTGCTGGTGACGGCGCCGGGCATGCAGGTGGTGTAGAACAGCCCCGCCGGGTTGAAGGCCAGCAAGTCCTGGCACAGCCACTGGATCATCGCCTGGATGTTGGCCATGGTCGTGCCCGCCGTGACATCGTTCACGCATAGCCCGGCGACGAACACGCACGAGCCGAAATTCACGATCTCGGACAGCTTGGACAGCATGCCGAGCCGCATGAACCGCCGATTCTGCGTCAGGTACCACGAGCCCAGCGCGTCGCCCGACCGGGTCATCGACAGTAGGCCGTAACCGCCGGCAAGCTGCAGCCCGCGCTCGATCCAGCCGCTGTTCTGCAGGCTATCGCCGGTGTCTGGCGTGGTGCCGCCGCCGCCGACGATGCCGTAGTCGATGCTGTCGCCGACGATGCAGAACCACGGCGCCGGGGCCGAGGGCCGGCCGAGCGTGATGGTGCCCATCGACGCCACCCCGGTGCCTGCGGCGAGCGTGCCGGTAAAGGCGCCGGGGCTGGTCCGCGCGGTGTTGGCGGAGGTGAAATAGTCCACGCCCATGGTGGTTCGCTGCACGCCGGGTGGGGCGCCGATGGTGGAGATGCGCTCGGCGATGGCGCTGCCACGGGGGAGCGGCAGGCGGATCGGATCCGTGGTGAGGTAGCCGCCATCCGGCACCAGCAGCGTCGTCTGCGGGCTGAGCCCATCGTAGCGCAGCCCGATGCCTGCCTTGATGATGGAGGCGGCGTTGGTGCCGCTTTGGTTGGCCGTTGGCTCGAACCCGACATTGGCGGCGAGCGCATATTCGCCCCATACGAAGTTGAATGTGGCGGCTGACCCGGCGGAGTTGCCGCCGCCCCGCTTCACCGCCGTCGCCGGCGCGGCCGCATCGACCAGTGGGGCCGCATAGGCGCCCGCATCCGCGACCCGTATCTCGGCGACGGCACCGGACGTGCCCAGCCGGGTCACGATGAACACGGCGGCGGCGAGGTCGCCGGTGCCCGTGGAAAAGGTCAGTACGTCACCGACCGTGTAGCCGGTGCCGGCCGCTGCCACGGCGGCGCCCGAGACGGCGTAGGCGCCGATGACGCCGGCGTTGTTGCCGATCAGCGGCTGCTCGAACGGGTTCATCTGGAAGCCCATGAGGACCGTGCGCAGCTCCGAACAGTCCGCCTGCACCATCTTGGTAATGCGGCTCAGGGTCGCCGGGTAGGTGGCGGAGGCGGTCCCTTGCGAACCGTTGGTGTTGTTGCGGCTGGTGACCGGCTGCCAGAGCGGGCGGCCACTTGCCTGACGCAACGTGGGCGCGGGGGCCGGGATCACTCCGGCGGCGCGAGCGGCAAGCGGCAGGCACGATAGAGCAAGGACGGCTTCGCGTCGGCTCAGCATGGGGAACGCACCTTTATTGGAGCTGGCGTGCTCAGGAGTATTTGCGTCACGTCAACCCGCCCTATGGCGAAGGCCGTCCGTCATGTCGCACCGGGCGGCGAAGGCCGTGTTGGGCGCCAGGGTGCTGCCATCCGTCCATCCGACGATCGACGGGCTGAACGTGAGGGCGGTGATCTGCCCGGCGTAGTTGTCGAACTCGATCCGGCCGGTGTCGACCGTGCAGGGGCCCAATGCGATCGTCTGGCTCGCGACGGTGGCCGTCTGCGTGAACCGCACGAGGGTGACGCTGGACCCGATGGTGGCGACCGCGGCGCCGGTCAGTGCCACGCGCACGGTCGAGCCCTGCGCGATCGGCCCAACCGCGGTCGCAACGCCTGACGGTGAGACGAACAGGGGGTAGGCCCACCCCGTCCCCGCCGCGTTCGGCACGCCGAGCCCGACGCCCAGGCCGCCGCGGATCGTCGCCATGGGCGTGTCGTTGAACAGCGTGCCGGCCGAATTCAGGTTGGCCAGCACGGTGCCGTAGCCGAAGGCGGGGGTTCCCGGAAAACCCTGGGTGCAATCGCTGCTGTTCACCTGCAGTCGGGCGCCGGCGCCGACATAGATGTCGCCCTGGCACGAGGTCGCGTCGGCAATGATCGCGTTGCCGCTGATGATGCGGATGGCTGACGGTCCGTAGCCGGGCTGGCGTCCCGAATACAGCGAGCCGCCCTCGATCAGCGTGGGTTCCGACCCGTTGCGGGAGGTGTCGACATTGACCTCGACGGACGTCCAGAACGAGCTGAGGTCGCCGCCGAGGTGCAGTTTGGAGCCATACGCCTGGCCGTCGATCAGCAAGCCCACTGTGTTCGGGTTGAACTGGTCGCCGCCCTCGGCCTGGAAGTTGTTGAGTGTCATCCACCCGCTCCCGGCCGGCTGCCCGCCGCTGGTGCCGGTGGTGAGGTGCAAGCCCGTGACGTGCCCGAAGCAAAAGCCGTTATCGAGGGTCGGCGCTTCGGACGCGCTCACCTTGACGCAGTCGCCGGGCCGCTCCCAGGCATACAACCCGACCGTGCCGCCCGAAACGTAGGCCGGCTGCGCGATGGCGAGCGCCACGCCCGTCCCCGCACTGGTGGGCGTGCTGGAGAGCTGGACGGTGTTCGTGTCTGGTTGCACGTTCGAGATGGTGGTGCCGGCCGCGATGCCTGTGCCGGACACGGTCTGCCCACGGGCCAGGCCCACCGTTGCCGGGACGGTCACGTTCTGGCTCGTCGTGCTCAGCGTGCCGGTGGTGCTGATCGTGGTGGTGGCGCTGAGGTCGAAATGCGTCGTGTCCGGCACCGCGATCACGGTCCAGCGCCCGTTCGCGCCGAGCATTCCCTGCACGCCCCAGATCGTGACCGGATTGCCGACGGCGAGGCCATGCGCCGCGCTGGTCGTGACGCGCAGATTGCCGGTGCCGTTATTGGCGACGCCGGTGATCGCCGTCTGGAGGTATTGCACGCCATCCCGCGGCGAAAGCCAGGGGAACGCCTCGAAGTCGCGGATCGACGACACGTCGTGCATGTTGTCGATCCAGATACTTGCGAGGTCGTCGGACCGGATGTTCTCCACGTGCCATTCGTTCTGGCCGCCGACGGAATAGCCGAGCGCATTGCCGAGGGTGACGATGTTCTGCACCCGGGCGCTTTGCTGGATGGTGAGGCCGGTTCCCGTGTAGTTCGCCAGGTTCGCCATGGCGTCCTGGATGTGGGGTGGCGCCAGGTTTACCCCGGCGCGGGCGACGCCGACATTGGCCAGGTTGCCGTTGACGGTGAGCGTGACGCCGGCGCCCCGGCCCAGGACGAACATCGGCATGATGATGCTGGTGTCCCAACCGGGGGCGTCGTTGCCGGGGTCGCCCGGGCCTTCGACGGTGACGCCCACCGGGACCGTGCCACCGCTGGCCAGGTAATAGCGCTTGTGCAACAGCTCGATCCGGGCGCCGCGGACGTTCGCGGACGAGGCTGCCGCCGCGCCCGCCTTGGCCAGCGACTGGGTGTCGTCGGTGACGCCGTCGCCCGCCGCGCCGAATTCTTCGAGCGTGAGGACACGGCCGGCCCGCATCGCATTGGTCAGCGAGTTCCCGGCGCCGGTGGCGTTGACGGTGTTCGTGTCCACCGCGCCGCCGACCGCGACCCCTGGGGCGGGAACCACGCCGGCCGCCATCGCATGCCCGCACAGCAAGGTCGTTGCCAACATGCAGCGCCGCATCATTCAACGCACCTTGATGGTCAGAGGGCAGGACGTCCCGACGCAGACGAAGCTGATCGCTTCCGGTGACACATTGCCGGGTTGGTCCTCTAGATAGGCCGAGCCGGCCGGGATCGGAACCGAGCCCGCCGCGCAGCCGGAGCCGCTTACCGCCGCTGGGCTGGTGTAGTTCATGCAGGCGACGGAGCTGCCGATGTTCCAAACATGCAGGCCGACGCGGGAGGTGACCGATCCCAGTCCCGATGTGGAGCCGGCGGTGGCGGTGGCGGTGAAGCTGGCATCCGTCCAGGCGCCGGACCGGTTGGCGGTGTTCGCGGCGACGGTGGCGATGCCCGCGATGACGGCGCTGTCCTGCACGGCGAAGGTGCCGGCGTTGGTCACGGCCTGGCTGGCCGGGAAGTTCTGCACGTGCACCTGTGACCCGGCGTCCGCGTTCAGCGCCGGTTGCAGCGCGGCCGTGGCAGCGCCGGCGGGAAGCGGCAGGGTGGCAGCCGTCACGGGTTGCGTCGCCGGGAAGTTGGCGACGTGGGCCAGCGCACCGCCGTCGCTGTTCAGTGCGGGCTGTGCGGCGGCCGTGGCGGCTCCGGCGGGCAACGGCAGCGCCGAGGCAGTCACCGGTTGGGTCGTCGGCAGGTTCATCACGTGCACCTGCTGGCCGCCATCGGCATTCACCGGCGAATTCGGCGCCGCCGCAAGCAAGTTCGCGATGCGCCGAAGCTGCGCCACCACCGAGCCGGTGCTGGCCGCCGCAGCATCGTTCGGCGTGCCAAGGGCGGCGGCCGCGAGTTGGGTCTGCACAACCACCTGCGCCACGGCGTTGTCGGTGACCGCCAACGGCAAGGCGCCCGACCCGCCCCCCTGCACCCCGACCAACTGCGACGAGGCGGTGCCCGCCGCCGTGGTCGGGACGCCTCCCCCGGCAGGAAGGCCGCCGTCGATCGTCACGTGCAGCGGGTAGCCGCTTACCCCGCAAGGCTGGGACGTGAACGAGCCGTCGGTTGCCACGCAGCCCAGCACAGTGGTGGGCGCCCGGCCGTCGCGCGTCGCGTAGGAGGAGGCGAGCGGGCTTTGCGCCCAAACGACAGCAGGCAAGAGCGCCGCCACCGCCAGCAGGACAAGACCGAAGCACCACCGCTTGGCTGGGTGGGCACTCGGGACGCGGTTGGGCTTTGGACGGCGGGCTCGGATCATGCCAAACACCTTGGGGGCTGGAGGCTGTAGGATTTAAGGCCGGGATTTGCAGCGGGGCAGCTTGGGGAGGGGGCGGGCGGCCGACCCCCGAAAGGGAAAGGCCTCAGATGCGGAAAAAGGCTTCCCGCGTGCTCGCTGAGCCACCATATAAACGGAACAAGACGTGAACGCAAGCGAGTCGCGGTATTTCGCCGCGCTGCTGTGGAGGTTTGATGGACGGATCGCTTCCCCCCAAGGGCAAGTCGGCGGGCAAGATCGAGCGCTCGGACAGCGCCAGCAACCGCGGTTTCATCACCGTGCGGGGCGCGCGCGAGCACAACCTCAAGAACGTCGACGTGCAGATTCCACGCGACCAGCTGACGGTGATCACCGGGCTGTCCGGCAGCGGTAAATCTTCGCTAGCCTTCGACACGATCTATGCCGAGGGACAGCGGCGCTACGTCGAGTCGCTGTCGGCCTATGCGCGCCAGTTCCTCGAGCTGATGGGCAAGCCGGACGTGGACAGCATCGAGGGGCTGTCCCCCGCCATCTCGATCGAGCAGAAGACCACCAGCCGCAACCCGCGCTCCACCGTGGGCACGGTGACGGAGATCCACGACTACATGCGCCTGCTGTGGGCGCG
>CAXTWC010000213.1:0-9021 GCA_964247805.1 uncultured Acetobacteraceae bacterium
CCGTCGCGCCGATCCTGAGGGAGCGGGGGCTGCTGCGGAAGGACTACCCGGGCACGACGCTGCGGGAGAACCTGGGGTTGCCCAAGCCTGCTAACCTGTTCGCCGGTGAGCGGTCCCACCGAGAAGGTGGGAGAGGGGATTGAGCGATGGATCCGGCAGATGACGGTCTCCCTCGTCAGCCGCTGGGATCAGCCCGCAACGGCGCGGACTGACAACGGCCGTTGATGATGGCGAGACGGAAAGACCTCAGGCCCCGAGTTCGCGCCGCACAATCGCTGCGCCGTCCGCCAAGGCTTTCAGCTTGCCGAACGCCCGCTCGCGCGGCAGGTATTTCATACCGCAATCCGGTGCCGGCATCAGCTTCTCCATCGGCACGAAACGTAGGCCGGCACGGATGCGAGCGGCTACGTCCTCGGCCGTTTCGATTGCGGCCGAGCCCAGATCAAGCACGCCGAGCAGAATCGTCTTTCCCGCCAATTCCTGCAGCACGCCCAAATCGAGCCTCGGTTGCGCGGCTTCGATCGAGATCGCCCCCGCATTCGTGTCGGCGAGCTGCGGCAGGAAGGAATAGCCGTTGGCGGTTTTGTCCCCGGTCACCATCGCGGCGTAGCCGAAACACATGTGCACGACGGTGGAACATGTCAGGCCTTGCAGTGCGCGATTGATGGCACGCACAGCGTAACGTTCAGCAGCTTGCGGACGGGCTTGCATCCAAGGTTCGTCGAGCTGGATGACGTCGGCACCGGCCGCTACCAGGTCATGCGCCTCCTCGTTGACGGCGGCGGCATACGCCATGGCCGCTTCCTCGTCATCAGCGTAGAACTCGTTCTTCGCCTGTTGCGTCATGGTGAACGGACCCGGCAAGGTGATCTTCGCGAGGCGGTCCGTGTTGGCGCGCAGGAACTGCATGTCGCGCCGTTCCACCGGTGCGTTGCGCCGGATCGGCCCGGTGACACGCGGCACCAGGACCGTGCCGCCGGATCGGTTCGGCACCTCCGCCGGATTCTGCGAGTCGATGCCGCCGAGCGAAAGGGCGAAGCGGTTGGAGTAACTCTCCCGCCTGATCTCCCCGTCGGTCACGATGTCGATCCCCGCCCGTTCCATGTCGCGGATCGCGACGATCGTGGCATCGTCCTGCGCTGCCTCCAGGAATTCACCGGGCACGCGCCAGATCTCGGCGGCGTGGATGCGTGGCACGCCCTGTTTGCGCAGCGCGTCGTGGTCCACGAGCCAGGCCGGCTGGGGATAGCTGCCGACAGTGGTGGTTGGCAGGATCGTTTGCATGGATCGTCTCCTCAGGGCGATTGACGGCCGGCGAGTTGCCAGTGCCGGGTCTGGTGTTCGAGCAGCCGCATCAACGCGTCGAAAATCTGCGCCACGACCAGCACGAGCAGCACGGCGGCGAACACGTGGGCGCTGTCGAGGATCGTGCGATAGCGGGATACCAGGTAGCCAATTCCCTCGGTGGACACCAGCATCTCGGACACGACCACGCCCACGATCACCAGCGCTCCGCCGAGCCGCAGACCGGCCAGCACGGTGGGGATGCAGGCCGGCAGCATCACACGCACCGCCCGCTGCACCGGCGTCGCCCCGAAGCTGCGGGCGGTGAGCAACAGGTTCGGGTCGATGGTGCGGATGCCGGCGGCGGTGGCGAGCATGGTCGGGAAGAACCCATAGAGTCCGGCGAACGCGACCTTCGAGGCTGGCCCGATGCCGAGCCAAACGGTCAGCACCGGATAGAGCACGACGAGCGGCACCGCATACAACGAGGATGCGACCGGTAGCAGCACCTGACGCAGCCTTGCCACGCTGCCGAGCGCAGCCCCGGCCACCAAGCCGCCACCGCAAGCGAGTACCGTCGCCAGCAACACTTCCCACAGGGTGACGACCAGATTCAGGCCGTATTCGTGCCAGTCGGCGAGCCCCGCGCGTATGGTCGCCGAGAGCGGCGGCAGAAACAGCGGCGCCACCAGGCCGGCACGGGGCAGCACCTCCCAGGCCAACAGCACGGCGAGGATGATGGCCCAGCGCACCATGGCGGGCGGGATCATGCCGCGACCCGGATCTGCTGCCAGATACGGTCGCGCAGGCGCCCGAACTCCACCCCGGCCATCTGCGCGTAGCTCCGCGGGCGAGGCAGCGCCACCTCGATCCGGTCAATGATGCGGCCCGGCCTTGCGGACATCACCAGCACCTCGTCCGCCAGGTAGACGGCTTCCGACAGGCTGTGGGTGACGAAAACGATGGTCTTGCCGGTGGCGGCCCAGATGCGCAGCAACTCGTCGCCCATGGTGAGGCGGGTCTGCTCGTCCAAGGCCGCGAACGGCTCGTCCATCAGCAGCACGGGCGGGTCCTGCACCAGGCCGCGTGCGATGGAGACGCGTTGGCGCATGCCGCCCGACAGCTCATGCGGGACGCGTGCGCCGAACCCGTCGAGCCCCACCAGCTTGAGCATGGCTGCCGCCCGCGCCCGGCGCTCAGCCTTGGCGACGCCGCGCAGGGCGAGCGGGAAGGCGACATTGTCCACCGCCGTCAGCCATGGATAGAGATTGGCGTCCTGGAACACGACGCCGAGCCGCGCCGGGTCAGGCGACGTCACCGGCTGCCCGGCGCACACGATCTGCCCAGCCGAGGGCAGCACCAGCCCCGCCATCATCATCAGCAGCGAGGATTTGCCGCAGCCGCTCGGCCCGACCAGAACGACGAACCGTCCGGGCTCGGCCGCGAACGCGATGTCCTGCAACGCGGGCACGCTGCCCTGCCGCCCGGAATAGACGTGCGACAGGCCGCTTACCGAGATGCCGGCTTGGGCCACGTCAATTCCTCCAGCCGCTGGCGGAGCGTTCCAGCCAACGGAAGGCTTCGTTGACGGCCACCGCAGCCACCGACACCACCAGGACGCCAGCGAGCAATTGCCGCAGTTGGAAATTCTCGCCCCAGGTGGCGATGTCGTGCCCGATTCCGGTGCGCGACGCGTACATCTCCGCCAGCAGCACGGCGGTGATCGTGAACATGATGGCTATGCGCACCGCCTCCAGCAGGATCGGCAGCATGCTCGGCACATAGACCCGGCGGATCACCTGGCTACGCGCGGCGCCATAGGATCGTGCCACCAGCAGGTATTCAGGCTTGATGGAACGGATCGCGGCGGCGAAGTTAAATGTGAGCACGAGGAACGTGGATAGCACTGCGAAGGCGATCTTTTGCGAGAAGCCGATGCCCATCGCCAGGATGGTCAGCGGTAGGAAGATCGATTTCGGTATGGTGAACAAAAAGAACAGCAACGGGTCCAGCACGCGCCCGGCATAGCGGCTTTCGGCGACCAGCACGCCGAGGCAGGCCCCGACCGGGATCGACAGCAGAAAACCCGCCAGCACGCGCACGGCGGTCAGACCGAAATCGGCCTGCAAGGCGGGCCGGGCGAGCAGCGCTGGCACCGTGGCAAGCACCTCGCTGAACGGTGGTAGCAACTCGGGATCCACCACGCCCAGGCGGGGCAGGGCCTCCCACACGGCGAGTGTTGCACCCAGCAGGAGCAAGCGCCAAGCGTGAACGGCCGCACTCACGCGGTGGGCACAACCTTGAAGCGCGCATCGATCGTCGCAGCAGCCGGAGCCATATCGGTCATGCCGCTCAGCCGCGCCAGGTCGAGCCCACGCTGCACGGATGCGACGTCCATGGCGGGATCCGTGGATAGCTTCAACGTCGTTTGCTCGTACTCGTAGGCCGCGATGGCGGGCGTGATCTCGTCGATCTCGACGATCAATGCGATCGCCTGTGCCCGGTCCGCCCGCAGGATTTGCAGCCCGCCATACAGGGCATTGAGACCTTTCTGGATCATGGCGGGATTTTTCTCGATCACGGTGCCGCTGGCGATCCAGCCGGCATTCACGTGGGGTGGCACGGCGTCGGCATAGTCGATGACGGTGCGGGCCTGTTTCGCCTGAAGCAACTGGAACGACAGGGGCGAGTAGAGCACGACCGCGTCCACGTTGCCGGACCGAAGGTTGGGCACCAGGCCGCCGCCGCCGAGCGGGACGCGGGTAAAGTCGATCTTGTGCGTCTGCTGAGTCCATAGCGCCAGGAGGTCCGAGCCTGACCCGGCGGACGTGATGCCGACCTTCTTGCCCGCCAACTGCTCGGGCGAAATGACCGGGCTGTCGGGACGCACCATGAGTTGCCAGCCGAAGTAGGCGGTCGAGCCGGTCGCTACCAACTTCGTGGTCACGCCCTTGCCGAGCCCCGTCGCGACTAGCGCGGGCGCGTCGAGCACCAGGTCCGCTGCGCCGGCCGCCAGCGCCTCGAAGGCCTCGGCACCGCCGCGGTAGACCGTTAGCTCGGCCGAGATGCCCTCCTTCTCAAACAGTTTCCGCCGCAGAGCGGTTTCGGCAACGATGGTCGGCCAGTAGGTCTTGGTTGGCAGTCCAATGCGGATCATGTCGGCCGCGCGGACCTGGGCCGGAAAAAGCCCCGCCATCGCACCACCCGTTGCCACGGCGAGCACCGCCCGGCGCGCGATCCCGTTGTCGCCCATTTCGTTCCCCCGTTTGTTGCAACGAGGCTAGACCGTCCTCGCACGGGGCGTAAGGGGTGCGGTGATACGTTAGCCTTGTGGCTGGTCATCGCCGGGACGACGTGACGCTGCTCAAGCACACCGCAAGCCATCTGGCATAGGGACGCAGCGTTGCCTCGTTATGAGCCGTCGCTTGCTGGACTCGGTTTCGATTCGAGTATGGTTAGGATGGTTGTTCCCACTGCCGCCAAATCGGCCTTGATCGCCAGCGAAGCAGCTGCCCCGTCCCCGCGGGCGAGGGCATCGATCGCCAGCTGGTGGCAGTTCGTGGCGCGCTTCCGCGCCATGCGAACGGGTATGTGGGTGAAGATCGGCCCGATCCGCAGCCAAAGCGTCTCGATCATCGCCGTCATCAACGGAAAACCGCAGGCGCGATAGATGGTGAAGTGGAACGCCTGGTTGAGCGTCAGATACGCACCGTCGTCATCCGGGCCGATCGCCGTCATCCGCGCTTGCAAATCGATGAGATCCTGCAAGTCCGCCTTGGTCAGCAAATCGCTGGCTAGCCGGACCGCTTCCCCTTCGAGCAGTGTTCGGATCGCCAGCAGCTCGCGGAACTCGCGCGCATCGGTGTGCGGAACGATCACCTTGCGGGAGGGTAAGCTGCGCAATGCTTTCTCCGCGATCAGGCGGCGCACCGCCTCGCGCACCGGCATCTCGCTGATTGCGAGCTGGTGGGCCACCGACCGCAGACTCAGCTCCGTGCCTGGCCGCACTGCGCCGGTCATCAGCAGGTGGCGGAGCTTGGCATAGGCCTGCTCGTGCAGGGTGTCGCGCACCAGAGGCGTGACTTGCGCCAGGCCGGATGTGCTGTTCCGATCGCTCAAGTCGGTTGACACTGGGCATTCTCTCCAGCACCGTGACTGTGATCACAGATCACACTGTGGCATCGATTGACAAGGTCCGAACCTGGACCGCGGAGGCATGCGTGACGAGACCAACCCTGGTCGCGATCGTGGTAGCGGCGATGCTGGCCGGCCGCGCACAGGCCGCAGACCCGATACGGATCGGTGTGCTGGTCGACCAATCCAGCGTATTTAGCGGTGCGGACGGCGAGGGGTCGATCATCGGCGCCCGGATGGCCGTGGAAGATTTTGGCCTTGTGCTCGGCCGCCCGGTTGAGGTGTTGTCGGCAGACCACCAGAACAAGCCGGATATCGGCGCCGGCATCGCCCGGGAGTGGTTCGCCACCAAGGGCGTCACGGTGATCGCCGGGGGTGCCAACTCCGCAGTCGCCTTCGCCGTGCAGGATCTGGCACGCCAGCAGGGTCGCGTGTTCCTCAACGTCAACGGCACGTCCTCCGACCTGTCCGACAAGGCTTGCTCGCCGAACAGCATCTATTGGGGCATCGACAGCTACGCGCTGGCCAAAACCACTGGCACCTACGTGACCCATGCGGGCGGCGACAAGTGGTTCTTCGTCACGTCCGACTACACGTTCGGCCACGCCCTGCAACGCGATACCGAGCGTGCGGTGAAGACGGCGGGCGGGACTGTGGTGGGCTCGACCATGCACCCGTTCAACAACACCGATTTTGCCGGCCAAATTCTGACAGCGCAGTCCAGCCCGTCCGATGTCGTGGCGTTCGCGAATTCCGGCGATGACTTCACCAATGCGATGAAGGCCGCCTCCGCCTTCGGGCTGGCGCAGGACGGGCGGCAGTTGGTCGGGCTGCTGGTGTTCATGACCAACCTCGAGGCGTTGGGCCCGAAGGACAGCCAGGGCCTGTCGTTCGCGACGCCGGGCGAGTGGACGTCCACGCCGGCGATCGAGGCCTGGAGCCGCAAGTTCATGGCGCGCAATCCGCAGCACGTGCCGCCGGTGCCGGGCCAGATGGGCATGTATGGCGCCGTGCACCACTATCTCCGCGCCGTGCAGGCCGCGGGCACGACGGACGCGGCGGCCGTGATGGCCAAGATGAAGGAGATGCCGACCGACGATTTCGCCACCGCCGGCTCGCACATCCGGGCCGACGGGCGGCTGATGGTGACCATGCACATCGACACGGTGAAGCCGGAGAGCGAGGTGCGCTTCCCCTTCGACCTGGTGAAGGAAGTCGCCACGATCGCCCCCGAGGATGCGTTCCGCCCGGTGGCGGAAAGCCAGTGCGCGCTGTTGAAATAGCGCGATGACCGGGCGCGTCGCCATCGTCACCGGCGCCGGGTCGGGTATCGGCCGCGCCATCGCGGGGGCCCTCGCGGCCGCGGGGCTTCGCGTGCTCGCCACCGGTTTGCCCGCCGGCCTGGCAGAGACGGCGAGCACGCATGCCGGCATGGCGGTGTTCGAGCAGGATGTGGCGGCGGAGGGAGCTGCGGAAGGGATCCTGGATGCAGCCGAAGCTGCATTCGGGCCGGTCGACGTGCTGGTCAACAATGCCGGCATCGGCGGATCCCACCCGGCGCACGAGACGGACGATGCAGAGTTCGAGCGCTACATGGCCGTCAACCTGGCAGCCGCCTTCCGGCTCTCGCGCGGCGCCGTGCGACGCATGATGCCACGGCGCACCGGCTGCATCCTGAACGTCGCGTCGGCCCAAGGCCTGCTGGGCTTTCCGCGCAACGCGTCCTACGGGGTCAGCAAGGCAGGGCTGATCGGGCTGACCCGGCAGATGGCGGTCGACTACGCGCCGCACGGCATCCGCATCAACGCCGTGGCGCCGGGGATCATCGAAACCCCCCTCACTCGCGGACGGCTGGAGGGTGATGCGGCGTTCCGCGCCATGTCGGTCGGCACCACGCCGCTCGGCCGCCCCGGGCGCCCGGAGGAGGTCGCGGCTGCCGTCGCCTTTCTGTGCAGCGACGCCGCCAGCTTCATCACCGGGCAGGTGCTGGCCGTCGATGGCGGCGCCAGCACGACCGTGTTCCGTCAGGGGGAGTAGCATCGTGCGCACCACCAGTGTCGGGCAGGCAATCGTGGAGGTGCTGCTTGCGGAACCCAACCCGATTTCGCCGGCGTGGACCTGACCACCCCCGCCCTGCGGGAGCGTTTTGAAGCCGGCGGCCCGAGCGGGCGCATCGGAGACGTGCGGGAAATTCAGGGCGCCGCCCTGTTCCTGGCATCCGCTGCATCCAGCTACGTCACCGGCACCCACCTCGTCGTCGATGGCGGCGCATCGCTCGGGAGGGCGGATTGATGGAAACCTTCGATGGCGTGGTAATCGCGGGGGCCGGACCGGTCGGCTTGGTGACCGCGTTGGCCCTGGCCCAGGACGGCATCCCCGTCCTAGTGCTGGAGGCCGGCGCTGCGATCGTGCCCTCGCCCCGCGCCGTCGTGTATCACCCGCCGACGGTGGAGGCGCTCGACCGCCTAGGCGTGTTGCCGGCGATGGTGGCGGCCGGTTTGCTGAAGCACGACTATCAGTGGCGAACCGTGGATGGTGAGATCCTCGCGGCCATCGACAGCTCGGTGCTGCAGCCCGGCGACACGGCCTACCCGTTCAACCTGCATTTGGGCCAACACCGCCTGGCCGCGATCGTGCTCGAAGCGCTGCTGCGGCTGGACCATGCACAGGTGCGATGGAATAGCCGGGTCACTGCCATCACGCAGGATGATGCCTCGGTCCAGGTCACGGTAACGGGGCCGGACGGCGACACCGTGCTGCGCGCGCCATGGCTGGTCGGGGGCGACGGCGCGGGCAGCGGCGTGAGGCAGGCGCTTGGATTGTCGTTCGATGGCGTGACCGAGCCCGAATGGTTCGTCGCCACCGACATCCGGTTCGACTTCCAGGCGCACGGCTTTGCCCAAGCGTCGTTCATCCTTGACCCCGTGCATTGGGCGGTGATCCCCAAGATCAGCCAGGACGGGCTGTGGCGCTTCACCTATGGCGAACCTGGCGACCTCCCGCGCGAAAGCCTGCGGGACCGGGCAGCGGCCAAGATGCGCGCTATGCTGCCTGGCGGGGCCGAGGTGCCACTGGAAGCATTTGCTCCCTACCGCGTTCATTCCCGTTGCGCCGACAGTTTCCGGGTCGGCCGCGTCCTGCTAGCCGGAGATGCGGCGCATATCGTGAACCCGATCGGCGGTCTGGGGCTCACCGGCGGCATCTTGGATGCCGTAGCCCTGGGCGCCGCATTGGCCTCGAGATGGCATGACCGGACCCGGGACGGGGAACTGGACCGCTACGCGACCGAGCGCAAGCGTATATTCACCGATGTCGTAGCCCCCACGGCCGCCGAGAATAAGCGACGCCTGATGGAGGCGGATCCCGCGCGCCGGAAAGAGGACCGTGACCGCCTGCGCCTTCTGGGCCAGGATGCCGGCCTCGCCCGACAGGCCCTGCTTGCGACGAAACGTTTGGTGACACACCCATCAGTGCAGACAACAGGCTAAGCTTCGTGTTCGTTTGACCAAAGCCACCGTTTGGGGGCCGTATTTCACTTGGCCAGACGCCGATCAGCCCCGGCTGGCGACGAACACGCCGATGGCGGCCACCAGCATTCCGGCC
>CAXTWC010000214.1:0-8941 GCA_964247805.1 uncultured Acetobacteraceae bacterium
GGCGCCGTAGATGACGGCAGGAAAGGTTCCTGCCGTCATCTACGGCGCCAAGCAGACGCCAACCCTCATTGCCCTCGATCCTCGCGAAATCACCCGCGAGCTGGTCCGCGGCGGCTGGCGGTCGCGCCTGTTCGAGCTCTCGGTCGGTGGCAGCACCGAGCGTGCCCTGATGCGCGAGGTCCAGTTCCACCCTGTGACGGACAAGCCGGAGCATGTGGACTTCCAACGCCTCGCTGCGGGTGAGCAGATCCGCGTCGCCGTGAAGGTGAACTTCATCAACGACGCGACCTCTCCCGGGCTGAAGCGGGGCGGCGTGCTGAACGTTGTCCGCCACACCGTGGAAGTGCTGTGCGATCCGGACAACGTGCCAGAGGCATTCGAAGCCGATCTCGGCGCGCTGGACATCAACGACAACATCCGCTTCTCCGACCTGACCGGCACCACGAACGTGAAGCCCACGATCACGGACCGCGATTTCGTGGTCGCGACGGTGGCGGCTCCGACCAAGGCGGCCGAGGTTCCCGTCGCCGAAGGTGCCGCCGCTCCGGCTGCGGCCGCCAAGGGTGCGCCGGCCAAGGGCGGGGCCGCTTCGAAGGCTCCAGCGAAGCCCGCCGCCAAGAAGTAGCCTGTGCAGCTCTGGGTAGGGCTCGGCAATCCCGAGCCCGGCATGGCCCGGCAGCGGCACAACATCGGCTTCATGGCCGTCGACCGGATCGCGCAGCGCTGGGGGTTCAGCCCCTGGCGTTCGCGTTTCAAGGGCCTGGTCGCCGAGGGCAGCGTTGGTGGCCACAAAGTTCTGGCGCTGAAGCCGATGACGTACATGAACGACAGCGGCGCCTCCGTGCAGCCGGCCGCCGGCTTCTTCAAGCTACAGCCCGGCGACATCACCGCTTTCCACGACGAACTGGACCTCACACCGGGGAAAATGCGGGTTAAGCGGGGCGGAGGTGCGGCCGGGCACAACGGTCTCCGCAGCATGGACCGGCTGCTGGGCTCGCAGGATTACTGGCGGGTGCGGCTTGGGATCGGGCATCCCGGCCACAAGGACCGCGTGCTGGGTCACGTGCTGGGCGATTTCGCGAAGGTGGATGGCCCGTGGCTGACGGCGTTGCTGGACGGGGTTGCCGACGCCGCCGAGTTACTGGCCGCCGGACAGCCGGAGCAGTTCATGACCAAAGTCGCGTTGGCAGTGCAGGAGAGCAGCTAGATGGGGTTCAACTGCGGCATCGTGGGCCTGCCCAATGTCGGCAAGTCCACACTTTTCAACGCGTTGACGGCGACGGCGGCGGCGCAGGCGGCGAATTACCCGTTCTGCACCATCGAGCCGAACGTTGGCCGCGTGGCTGTCCCGGACAAGCGGTTGGCTGCCCTGTCCACGATCGGTAAGTCGGCCAAGATCGTGCCGACCAGCCTCGAATTCGTGGACATCGCCGGGTTGGTGCGTGGCGCCAGTAAAGGGGAGGGGCTGGGCAACCAGTTCCTGGCCAATATCCGCGAGGTGGACGCCATCGTCCACGTGCTGCGCTGCTTCGACGATGACGACGTGACCCATGTCGAAGGCAGCATCGACCCGATCCGCGACGCCGAGACGGTCGAGACCGAACTGATGCTGTCCGACCTGGACAGCCTGGAGAAGCGCCTGATCCCCGCCCAGAAAAAGGCCCGCGGTGGCGACCGCGACAGCCTGGCCCTGGTGGCCGTGATGGAGCCGTTGATTGCCGCATTGCAGGCCGGTCGCCCGGCGCGCACGGCCATCCCCGCTGGTGAGGCGGAGGCGGTGCGTCGCCTGCAACTGCTCACGTCTAAGCCGGTGTTGTACGTTTGCAACGTGGCCGAGGCGGATGCGGCAGAGGGCAACGCGCGCTCGGCCGCCGTGGCGGCGATGGCGGCGCGGGAGGGGGCCGCCTGCGTCGTGGTGTCCGCCGCAATCGAGGCCGAGGTGAGCCAACTGCCAGAGGAGGACCGGGCGGAGTTCCTGACCGGGCTCGGCTTGGACGATAGCGGCTTGGACCGGGTGATCCGCGCCGGATATGGGCTGTTGGGGCTGATCACGTATTTCACGGTGGGTCCGAAGGAGACCCGGGCGTGGACCATCGTGACCGGCACCAAGGCGCCCCAGGCGGCGGCGGTGATCCACAACGATTTCGAGCGCGGCTTCATCGCCTGCGAGACGATCGCCTACGAGGACTATGTCACGCTCAAGGGCGAGACCGGCGCCAAGGATGCGGGCCGGATGCGCGTGGAAGGCCGCGATTACGTCGTACATGACGGGGACGTGTTGCTGTTTCGCTTCAACGTCTGAGGACCTTCGGCAACGTTGAAACTCGGGTCACAACCAGAAGTTAGTTTGGCCACTGTAACTAGGAGTGGCCGTCGTGAGCGTAATTGGTTGGATCATTTTCGGACTCATTGCTGGCTTCATTGCCAGCAAGATCGTCAACAAGCAGGGTGAAGGCCTGTTCCTCGACATCATCCTGGGCATCGTGGGTGCTGTGGTTGGCGGCTATCTCGTCTCGTTCTTCACGGGTGGGCAGTGGCAGAACCACTTCGACATCCCGAGCATGATCGTCTCGATCATAGGCGCGGTGATCGTTCTGTTCCTGTATCACGCGATCTTCGGACGCCGGACGACGTACTAGCCTATTCGTCCCCCGCCCCTTCGCGGGGGAGGGGGACCATGCGAGGCATGGTGGAGGGGGTGGGCCACAGGTTCCTGCCCGTGGCTGCGCCCCCTCCGTCGGCTTCGCCGCCACCTCCCCCGTAAACGGGGGAGAATCTAGGGACAGGGCTAGACCGTGAACTGTTCCATGATGATCCGCTCCGACAGCGCCATGTCCGGATCGAACAGCACCGTCCATTGCAACGACCGATCTTCGCTCACCGCCACGGACGCCACGTTGCGCACTTCGAATGCGTCGGCCACTGCGGCGACCGGCCGTTTGTCCGGCTCCAACACCTCGAACAGCACGTCGGCCGTGCTCGGCAACAACGCTCCGCGCCAACGCCGTGGCCGGAACGCACTGATCGGCGTCAGCGGCAGAAGGTTGGCCGACAGCGGCACGATCGGCCCATGCGCCGACAGGTTATAGGCGGTCGACCCGGCGGGCGTGGAGATGAGCACGCCATCACAGATCAGTTCCGCAATCCGTACTCGGCCATCGACGGAAATGCGGATCTTCGCCGCCTGCCGTAGCTGCCGCAGCAGGCTCACCTCGTTCAACGCTACGGCTTCCTCGACCGCGCCGGTCTGCGTCACCGCATGCATGCGGAGCGGATGCAGCACCGCGGCCTGGGCTGCGGCAAGGCGACGCGGCAGGTCATCCTCGTTGAACGGGTTCATCATGAAGCCGACCGAGCCGCAGTTCATGCCGTAGATCGGCGTGGGCTGCCCGGTCATGGCGTGCAGCGTCTCGAGCAAGTGGCCGTCTCCGCCAAGTGCCACCACCACTTGCGCCAGATCCGGCGGGACGTTGCCATAGCGCGCGATCAGACGGCCGCGGCTTTCTTCTGCGACCTTCGTCTGGGCCGCGACGAAGGTGATGCGCTCCACCGGCCCGTCAGCGAAGTCCGCTGCGGGCGAGGCGCTCATGCCGCTAGCGGGCTGTTGTGGGTCAGTTTGGATCGAACCGCGGTTCGGAACGGGAGCGTGTTGGCTCGACGCGCCGGGTCGGGGGTGGGGCTGGCCGGTCTACTACAGCGGGTGTTCGCGGCGGGATCGGCGGGCGGCGCTCCGGTTCGGCCCAGCGGCGCGCCAACTCGGGCTCGGGCTCGTATTCGACCCGCCCCGGCTCCGGCAAGCGCAGCACCAGGCTGCGGATTTCCCCCTGGATCTCGTCGAGTCGTGCCTCCACCGCTTCCAGCCTGCCCTTCAGGCCGAAAACGCTGAACGGCATCAGCAGAAAGGCCAGGCAAAACAGCCCGATCACGACCAGGAGCACGAAACCGACCCAGGGCGGCGCCCAATCGGGCAAGGTGAACGGCAAGGTCATGAAGCGACGTTAGCGAAGGCAGCGATCCGCGGCTAGGTTCTGGTGCTTGATCTCGGCCGCTAAACGAGCGAGGGCTGAGGCGATCGTGACATGGAAACTCCAATGAAGCTTCTGATCCCGGGTCCGGTGTCCACCCAGCCCGCCGTCCGCGCCGCCGCCGCGCAGGATTTTGCCCCTTGGGACAATGATTTCCGCCCCCTGAACGTGGACATCCGCGCCCGCGTGCTGCGCATCGCCGGGACGGACGAGGCCTTGCATGCGACACTCCCGCTGCAGGGCTGCGGCCATTTTGCCGTGGAGGCCGCGCTCCGCACCTTCGTGCCAAACGGCGGCCGGGTGCTGATCCCAGCGACCGGCGCCTATGCCGACCGCGCCATCCGCTTGGCGAAGGAGGCCGGGTTCGACGTGGTCACCCTGCCGGTGGGCGAGAACGAGCGGGCTGACCCGGCGGCTTTGGGCGCCACCCTGCTCGCCGACAAGACGATCAGCCACGTCGTGCTGGTGTACAGCGAGACCGGCAGCGGAATCATCCACGACGTGCCGGCCTTGGCGGAGGCAGCCGGCCGCGCGGGACGCCGGGTGATCGTGGACGCGGTGTCGGCGTTCGGCGCCTTGCCGCTGGATCTGCGCGCCCTGCCGATGGTGGACGCGGCCGTGTTCACCGCCAACAAATGCCTCGAGGCACTGCCCGGCCTCGCCTTTGCGGTGGCGCGGATCGACCGCCTGGACGCGTGCCAAGGGCAGGCGCGAAGCTGGTCGCTCGACCTGGCCGACATCTACCAGCACGCCTTGCGCGTGGGGTGGGGCAGTTTCCGCTTCACCCCGCCCGCCCAGGTGCTGGCGGCATTCCAGGTGGCGCTCGACCTGTACGATGCGGAGGGGGGCCGTCCGGCTCGGTTGGCCCGCTATTCAGCCAATATGCGGGTGCTGTACGACGGTGTGCGACGGCTTGGTTTGCGACCGTACCTGCCACCGGCAATGCAGGGACCGGTGGTGGTCAACGTGCACGCGCCGGAGCATCCGGCCTGGTCGCTGCAGGGCTTCGTGGACGCGCTGAAGAGCCGCGGTTACCTGATCAGCAACTTCTACAATACCGAGAAGCCGTCTTTCCGGGTCGGCTGCATCGGCGCCATCACGCCGGAGGACATGCAGGGGGCCGTGGCAGCCATGGGTGCGGCGCTGTCCGAGCTCGGCGTTACGCTGTCGCAGGCCGCCTGATGCGCAGCGATATCGAGATCGCGAACGCGACCATCCTCCGTCCCATCGCCACGGTCGCTGCCGAACTGGGCATCCCCGACGACGCGCTGGTGCCATACGGCCGATACAAGGCCAAGGTGGGTGCGGACTACATCGCCGACGTGCAGGGCAACCCTGATGGCGCGCTCGTGCTGGTCACGGGGATCAGCCCCACCCCGGCCGGCGAGGGCAAGACCACGACCACCATCGGGCTGGGTGACGCGCTGCGCCGCATCGGCCGCCGCACTGCGATCTGCCTGCGCGAGCCCTCGCTCGGTCCGTGCTTCGGGGTAAAGGGCGGTGCGACCGGTGGCGGCATGGCGCAGGTGGCGCCGATGGCGGAGATCAACCTGCACTTCACGGGCGATTTCCACGCCATCACCTCGGCCAACAACCTGCTGTCCGCGATGCTCGACAATCACGTGTATTGGGGCAACGAACTCGGCATCGATACCCGCCGGGCCACCTGGCGGCGCGCGTTGGACATGAATGACCGGGCGTTGCGCGACATCGTGGTGGGGCTAGGCGGCGCGGCCAACGGCGGTCCGCGGGAGGACGGGTTCGACATCACCGTGGCTTCCGAGGTGATGGCGGTGCTGTGCCTGTCGCGCGATCTGCACGACCTACAGGAGCGTCTCGGCCGCATGGTGGTCGCCCCCGGCCGCGACGGCCCGGTGACGGCGCGCGATCTGAAGGCGGATGGCGCGATGGCGGCACTGCTGCGGGACGCGCTGCAGCCGAACCTGGTGCAGACGCTGGAGGGCTCGCCCGCGCTGGTGCACGGCGGCCCGTTCGCCAACATCGCGCACGGCTGCAACTCGGTGATGGCGACACGGCTCGGGCTGAAATTGGCCGATGTCGTGGTGACCGAGGCCGGGTTCGGCGCCGATTTGGGCGGTGAGAAATTCCTCGACATCAAGTGCCGCTCGGCCGGGCTGTCCCCGGCGTGTTGCGTGGTGGTGGCCACCGTGCGCGCGCTGAAGATGCATGGCGGGGTGAAGCGCTCCGATCTCGGCGCGGAGAACGTCGCCGCGGTGCAGGCGGGCGTGGTGAATTTGGCCCGCCATGTGGAGAACATGGGCAAGTTCGGGCTGCCCGTCGTGGTGGCGCTCAATCGGTTCACCGGCGATACTGACGCCGAATACGCAGCGATCCGTGCCGCGCTGCCCGGCGTGGAGGTGGTGCTGTGTTCGCACTGGGCCGATGGCGGGGCGGGTGCGGAGGATCTGGCGCGTGCGGTGATGGCGCATGTGGAGGCCGGGTCGGCGCAGTACCGGCCTTTGTATCCGGACGCGATGCCACTTGCGGACAAGCTGCGGACGGTAGCGCGGGAAATCTACCGGGCGGCCGACATCTCGCTATCCCCGGCGGTGGCGAAACGGCTGGCCGCGTTCGAGGCGGCTGGCCATGGTGGATTGCCGGTGTGCATCGCCAAGACGCAATACAGTTTTTCCGCCGACCCGGCAGCGTTGGGCGCGCCGACCGGGCACATCCTGCCGGTGCGCGAGGTGAGGCTGTCGGCGGGAGCTGGCTTCGTGGTGGCGGTCTGCGGGGACATCATGACGATGCCCGGTTTGCCTCGGCATCCGGCGGCGGAGGGCATCGGGCTGGGGGCAGATGGGCGCGTGACGGGGCTGTTCTGATCGGAGATGGTCGGTGGCGACGATCCTACGAATACTGGGCTTCCGCTTCTTCTTCTACAGCTCGGAAGCCGGTGAGTCGCCTCACGTACACGTTGCACAGGACACCCGAGTCATTCGCTGCTGAATGAGCGCTTGCATGAACCGAGCATAGCACAATCGGGCCGGGCCATCACTCGGCGGGTGCCACCACGATCTTCGTCCGCCGTCCACGGGCCAGCCGTTCCAGCGCCAGATACACCACCGGGGTCGTGTAGAGCGTCAGCATCTGGCTCACCACCAGCCCGCCCACGATCGAAACACCCAGCGGCACTCGGTATTCCGACCCGGTGCCGAACGCGAATGCCAACGGCAACGCACCGAGCAAGGCCGCCAGCGTCGTCATCGTGATCGGGCGGAAGCGCTCGAGACACGCCGCGTGGATCGCGGCTTCCGGGTCAAGGCCGTGCTCGCGCTCCTGCTCCAGGGCGAAATCCACCAGCATGATCGCGTTCTTCTTCACGATGCCCATCAGCAGCACGATGCCGATAATCGACAACACCGATAGCTCGTTCCCCGTCACCAGCAACGCCAGCAAAGCGCCCAGCCCGGCGGAGGGCAGGGTGGACAGGATCGTCAGCGGGTGCAGCAGGCTCTCGTACAACACACCCAACACGATGTAGATCGTCAGCAGCGCCGCGCCGATCAGCGCTGGCTCCGACGACAGCGATTTCTGCAGGAACTGCGCGTTGCCGGCGAACTCGGTGTGCACGCTGTCCGGCATGCGCAACTCGGCCGCGGTGCGTTCCACCAGCGTGGTCGCGTCGCCGAGCGCCAGGCCGGGGGCCAGGTTGAAGCTGACCGAGCTGGACGGGAACTGCCCCTGGTGGCGAACCGCCAATGGTGCCGTGCCGACTTCCCAATGCGCCACGGCCGACAGCGGCACCTGCGTCGCGCCGGGTGCGCCGACATACACGGTCTGCAGCATCGACGGGTCGGTCTGCAGTTTGGGATCCACCTCGAGCACGACCTTGTACTGGTTGCGGTCGGTGTAGATGGTGGAGATCTGCCGCTGGGCGAACGCATTGTTCAGCGCGTTGTCGATCGCGGTAGTGGACAGATGCAGCCTGGCCGCCGCGTCGCGATCGATCACCACATTGGATTGCGGCGCGCTGCGGTCCTGGTCGCTCGTGACGTCGGTGATACCGTGGCCGACATGTGCCAACGCCGCTTCCAGCCGTACCGTCCACGTGCGCAGTTCCGCCAGGTCCGGATCAAGCAGGACGAACTGGAACTGACTGCCGCCGCTGCGCCCGCCACCCCGCAGATCCTGCGCCGAATACAGGAAGGTCTGCACGTCCGGCATCGCCACGAGCTTCGGTCGCAGCCGGGCGATCACCTGTTCGCTGGTAATCCCGCGTTGTGACAGCGGCTTCAGCTGCACGATCAACTGGCCACGGTTCAACGACGCGAACCCACTGGTAACTCCCACGGTCGAGCCCACCGCCTCGACCGCCGGGTCGGAGAGCAGCACGTCAACCACGCGTTCCTGCCGCATCTCCATCGCGCCGAACGAGACGGAGGGATCGGCCAGGGTGCTGCCCATCAGCTGGCCGGTGTCCTCGACCGGCAGGAAGCCTTTTGGCACTTCCCGGTACAGCACGATGGTGCCCACGAAGCAGCCAAGTGTGACCAGCAGCATCAGCCGCCGCCAGCGCAACGCCCAGGCGAGGGTGCGCGCGTAGAAGCCCAGCAGGGCGTCGAAGCCGCGTTCCAGCACGGCGTCGATGCGCGCCCACCAGCGCGGCGGCGGGCGATCCTGGCCGGAAATACGGCCCAACATCATGGGGGTCAGCGTGAGTGATACGGCGGCCGAGATGGCGATCGCCAGCGTCAGCACCATGGAGAACTCGTGGAACAGCCGCCCGAGCAGACCGCCCATGAAGGTGATCGGGATGAACACCGCGACCAGCGAGATCGAGATCGAGAGCACGGTGAAGCCGATCTGCCGCGCGCCGTTGATGGCGGCCTGCAACGGTGGCTCGCCCATCTCGCGGTGGCGGTAGATGTTCTCGATCATGACGATGGCGTCGTCCA
>CAXTWC010000215.1:0-8896 GCA_964247805.1 uncultured Acetobacteraceae bacterium
GGATCGGGAACAGGTTGATCAGCCCCAGGTTCACCGACAGCAGCGCGATGAACGAGACCAGGCTGCCGAAGCCATGCTGCGCCACCTGGCCGGAGAGTTGGGCGATTTTCAGCGGCCCACCGAGACCAGAAGCGCCGCGCTGCCCGGTGATGATCTGCCACACGCCGCCAAGCGTCTGCACCGACACATCCCAGGTGTGCCGCACGCCGTCCACGATCGCGCCCAACGGTCCGACTGGGCGCAAGGCGCCGGCGATGCCCAACACACCGACCTTGCCGCCACCGCCGTCATCCTGGGCGGCCGGGGTCACATCGAGGGTCTGCACGCGCCCGTCACGCACGATGTCGACCTGCAGGGGCTTGCCGGGATTGACCGAAACGACTTTAACGATGTCTTCGAAGCCATTGATCTTACGGTTGTCGATGCTCGTAATGCGATCGCCGGCGGCGAACCCTGCGGCTTCCGCTGCGGAGTGCGGGATGACGGTTTCGATGACCGGATCACCCGGCTCGCCTTGGATGGCGAACATGATGCTGAACAGCACGATGGCGAGCGCGAAATTGGCGACCGGCCCCGCTGCCACGACGATGGCGCGGGACAACACCGGCTTCTCGTGGAAGGTCCGGCCGGCAATCCAGGAGTCCCGCACTTCGGGAGAAACGTCCTGCGGCCGCTCCTGCCCGTGCAGCTTCACGTAGCCGCCCAACGGCAGCCAACACAGCCGCCACTCGGTGCCGACCTTGTCGGTCCAGCGCGCGATCGGCTGGCCGAAGCCGATGGAGAACGCCTCCACGTGCACGCCACGCCAACGGGCAGCCAGGTAGTGCCCCATCTCGTGGATGAACACGAGGACACCCAGGACAACGACGAAGGAGCCCAGGGTGCGCGCTGCTTCAGGCAAGAAAGTCATCGTGCGTTTCCCTTATGCGGCCGGACGGGCGCTTTGGGCCGCGACCAGTTCTGCCGCGATCCGCCGTCCTGTTGCATCCAGCGCCATCACGTCGTCCAGCGAACCGGTCGGTGGCGTCCCCATTCGGTCCAACACAGCCTCCACGATGCCGGCAATGGCAAGGAAGCCAATCCGCCGGCCGAGGAATGCCTCCACCGCAACCTCGTTGGCGGCATTCAGGATGGTGGGAGCGCCACCCCCGGCCCGCAAGGCATCCCGCGCCAGGCGTAGGGCTGGGAAGCGGACCGTGTCGGGCTCGGCAAAGTCCAGCCGGGCGACGGCCGCAAGGTCGAGTCGGGGGGAGCTCGTCGCCAGCCGCTCCGGCCAGGCCAATGCGTGAGCAATGGGGATGCGCATGTCGGGGCTGCCCAGCTGCGCCAACACGCTGCCGTCGCTGTAGCAGACCATGCCGTGAACGACGGATTGCGGGTGGATCAGCACGTCCACCTGGTGCTCCGGCAAGTCGAACAGGCGAGCGGCCTCGATCAGTTCGAGGCCCTTGTTGAACATGGTCGCCGAGTCGATGCTGATCTTGCTGCCCATCGACCACACGGGATGCCGCAGCGCGGCTTCGGGGGTGGCTGCCTGCATCTCCGCCATCGTCGCGGTGCGGAACGGGCCGCCGGATGCGGTCAGGATGATCTTCTCGACCGCGCGGCCATTTTTCTCGGCCATCGCCTGGAAGATGGCGTTGTGCTCCGAATCGACCGGCAGCAGCGTCGCCCCGGCGTCGCGGACCGCCTGCAGCATGAGATCGCCGGCACAGACCAGGGCTTCCTTGTTGGCGAAGGCGATGGCGCCGCCCCGGCGAATCGCGGCCAGGGTGGAGGGGAGGCCAGCCGCCCCGGTGATCGCCGCCATGGTCCAGTCGACCGGGATCCCCGCCGCCTCGGTCACGGCATCCGGGCCGGCTGCGGTGCGAATATGCGGGTGGCCGGACAACAGCTCCTTCAGCGAGGCATACTGCGCCGTGTCGCTGATCACCGCGAGTTCGGCGCCGAGGGCGATGGCCTGCTGCGCCAGCACCGTGGCGTTGCGCCCACCCGCCAGGACACGGACCTGGAAGCGGTCGCGGTGGGCCTGCAGCAGATCGATGGTGCTGCAACCGACGCTGCCGGTGCTGCCGAGGATGGTGACGGTTC
Source organism: uncultured Acetobacteraceae bacterium (assembly GCA_964247805.1). Taxonomy (GTDB): domain Bacteria; phylum Pseudomonadota; class Alphaproteobacteria; order Acetobacterales; family Acetobacteraceae; genus LMUY01. Next base: position 2,092 of record CAXTWC010000215.1, read on the forward strand.
TCATAGCGCAGGTGACCCGGCTTGCAGGAGGATGAAGCTCACGAACAAAATCCCGGCGACGAGGGAGGCCGCCATCAGCCCGTCCAGCCGATCGAGCAGGCCGCCATGGCCCGGGATCAAGTGCCCGGAATCCTTCACGCCGTAGCGCCGCTTGAGCGCACTCTCCCCGAGATCGCCGAGTTGGGACACGGCGCCGAGCAGCGCTGCCACCACCAAATTACCCACAGTGAACCCTGCCATGAACCCGCCAAGCACGATCGAAGCCGCCAGTCCTCCGGCCGCGCCGCTCCATGTCTTACCTGGGGAGATAGACGGTGCCAAACGCGGCCCACCGATCAGCCGTCCGACGGCATAGGCGCCAATGTCGCTGGACCACACGACGACCAGGACGAAGAACACCGCCGAGGCGCCATACAGCCGCAGCAGCACGAGGGAGGCAAACGCCAACGCGACATAGACCAGGCCTAGCCATAGTGGCACGGGCCGCCACCGGCACATGCTGCCCCACTCCCAGGTGACACCCGTGAAGCCGGCCAGCAGCATCAGCCAATAGAGCAAGCCGCCGGCCCAGACGCACAGAAGCGCTAGCGGGGCTAGGATCGCCGCCGATATCACTCGCAGCCGAAGATCCGCCCAGCGGGTGGCGGAATCAGCCAGGGCGGGCTCCGAAGCGGCGCTCACGCCGGGCGAACTCGGCCAGGGCGTCGGCGAAATGGGTTGGGCCGAAATCCGGCCATAACACGTCGGTGAAGACCAGCTCGGCATAGGCGGACTGCCAGAGCAGGAAGTTGCTCAGCCGGTGCTCGCCGCTGGTACGGATGACCAGGTCGGGGTCGGGCATGCCCGAGGTGGCAAGGAAGCTGGCGAAGGCAGACTCGTCCAACGCCGCCGGGTCGAGCTTACCCGCCAAGGCGGCTTCCGCGGCGCGGCGGGCGGCAGCGGCGATCTCGGCCCGCGCCCCATAGGACAATGCCACGTTCAGGTTCAAACGGGCGTTGGCCGCTGTCTCGTGCTCGGCACGGGCCAGGTCGGCGCAGATATCGGCGTCGAAGCGGGCGCGGTCGCCGATCACCCGCAGCCGCACGCCTTGCGCCTTCAGCTCGGCCAGTTCCTGGCGGATGTAGTGGCGCAGCAAGCCGGTGAGATCGAGCACCTCGGACGCCGGACGGCTCCAATTCTCGCTGCTGAACGCGTACAACGTCAGCCAATCGACCCGGGAGTCGATCGCAGCCTCGATGGTGCGGCGCACGGCTTGGGCGCCGGCGCGATGCCCAGCCACCCGGGGCAGACCACGCGCAGCGGCCCAGCGGCCATTGCCGTCCATGATGATGGCGACGTGGGTCGGCAACGAGGCATCCCCGACATCCGGCACCAGGCGGCTGGTCTGCACGTTCACCGGGGTCCCCTTCGTTACCGCTAGACCTGCTTGATCTCGCGCTCTTTCTCGACGAGCCCTTCATCGATGCGCTTGATGTAGGAATCGGTCAGCTTCTGCACTTCGTCGGACCAGGTCTTGGCTTCGTCCTCGCCGACGATGTGCTTCTTCTCCGCCGCCTTGATCTGCTCCATCCCGTCGCGCCGCACGCCGCGCACCGCCACCCGGGCGCCCTCGCCATACCGGCCGGCAGCCTTGGCGAGCTCGGTCCGGCGCTCGGCCGTCAGTTGCGGGATGGGCACGCGCACGGTCTGTCCGTCGGAGGCCGGGTTCAGCCCCAGCCCCGAGTCGCGGATCGCCCGCTCGACGGCGCCGACCAGGGTCTTGTCCCATACCTGTACGGTGAGCATGCGCGATTCCGGCACACCGATGGTGCCGACCTGGGTGATCGGCACCTCTGAGCCATAGGCCTCGACCTTGACCGGCTCCAGCAGGCCCGGGCTGGCGCGGCCGGTCCGCAGGCCGGCGAAGTCGCGCCGCATCGTCTCCATAGCGCCGTCCATACGGCGCGTCAGGTCGGTTTTAAGGGAAGGAAGATCGGTCGCCATGGCACACCTCGTTTCGCCAAGCGGCTCCGTCGGGCTTTCGACGGGCGCCAGGCAGCTCTCTAGGACTTAAAGGTTAAGATTTTTCGATGATGGTGGTGAAGCGCCCTTCGCCGCGCATCACCTGAGGAAAAGCGCCGGGGGCGTGGATGTTGAACACCACGATCGGCAGCCCGTTCTCCCGCGCCACGCTGATTGCGGCGGCATCCATCACGGCAAGGTCGTTAGCGAGCACATCGTGGTAGCTGAGCGTCTCGTAGCGCTCGGCCTCAGGGTGCTTGCGCGGGTCGGCGGAGTATACGCCGTCCACCTGGGTGCCCTTCAGCAGCGTGTCGCAGCCCATCTCGACGGCGCGCAGGGCGGCCGCAGTGTCGGTGGTGAAGAACGGGTTGCCGGTGCCGGCGGCGAAGATCACCACCCTGCCCTTCTCCATGTGCCGCATCGCGCGACGGCGGATGTACGGCTCGCACACGCTGGCCATCGGGATGGCGGACAGCACGCGGGTGGGCACGCCGAGTTTCTCGAGCGCGTTCTGCATGCCGAGCGCGTTCATCACGGTGGCGATCATGCCCATGTAGTCGGCCTGGGCGCGGTCCATACCGCGGGCAGCGGCCGAGATGCCGCGGAAAATGTTGCCGCCGCCGATCACAAGGCACACTTCATGCCCTTGGCCAGCTACCGACCCGACGTCGGTTGCGATCTGCAGCAAGGTGTCGCCGTCCAAACCGTAGTCGCGGTTGCCCATCAGGGCCTCACCGGAGACTTTCAGCAACACCCGCTTATGGGCCGAGTCGGCGCTCATGGAAATCCTTGCGGTGCGGGTTGCGAGAGCGGCCGCACACTAGTGTCACAAACCCCGTCTCACAAGCCACTCTGATGCAAGGAAAAGAAGGCGTCATTGCGACGCCTCCCTCCCCGTTGGTCAAGCGATAGAGCCTTCGGCGTTCAATGCGCGGCCGCTCCTTCCGCACCGATCCCGGTTTGAGCCCGGATATACTGTGCCTCGAAGCGGTCCGCCTCGGCCGTCGCCTGGGCGCTGCGATCCATCACCGACACCGCCCAGCAGGCGATGAAGGCCAGCGGCATGGAGAAGATTGCCGGGGCGTTGTACGGGAAGATGCCCGCCGGGTAGCCCAGCACGTCGTGCCAGATCGACGGGCTGAGCACGGTGAGCACGAAGGCCACGATCAGCCCGAGCCAGCCGCCGACGGCGGCGCCCTTGGTGGTCAGACCCTTCCAGTACATGGACAACAACAGCACCGGGAAGTTGGCCGAGGCGGCGATGGCGAAGGCCAAGCCCACCATGAACGCCACGTTCACCTTCTCGAAGGCGATGCCAAGCAGGATCGCCAGCACCCCCAAAGCCAGGGTGGCGAACTTGGAGACCCGCACCTCGGACCCGTCGCTGACGCGGCCGCGTCGGATCACGCTGGCGTAGATGTCGTGGCTGATGGCACTGGCGCCGGACAGTGTCAGGCCGGAGACCACGGCCAGGATGGTCGCGAACGCCACGGCGGAGATGAAGCCGAACAGCGGATCGCCGCCTACCGCGCGGGCGAGATGGATGGCCGGCATGTTGCCGCCGCCCTTCAGCCCGGCCGCGGCGGTGAAGCTGCCGTTCCACGCCGCCGCATAGTCGGGGTTGGTGCCGACCAGCACGATCGCGCCGAAGCCGATGATGAAGGTCAGGATGTAGAAATAACCAATTAATCCCGTGGCATAGAACACGCTCTTCCGAGCCGCACTAGCATCCTTCACCGTGAAGAAGCGCATCAGGATGTGCGGCAGCCCGGCGGTTCCGAACATCAAGGCGAGCCCGAGCGAGATGGTGTTCACCGGGTCGGACACGAAGGCGCCCGGCGCCATGATCGCCGCGTGCCTCGGATGCACCTGCACCGCCTTGGCGAACAGCGCCACCGGGCTCCAGCCGAACTGGCTGAGCACGGCGCCAGCCATGAAGGTCGCGCCGCCGAGCAGCATGACCGCCTTGATGATCTGGACCCAGGTGGTCGCCAGCATGCCGCCGAAGGTCACGTAGCAGACCATCAGCACACCCACGAGGATGATGGCATACAGATAATCCAGCCCGAACAGCAGCTTGATGAGCTGTCCAGCGCCGACCATCTGCGCGATCAGGTAGAACGCCACCACCACCAGCGTGCCGCTGGCCGAGAGGATGCGCATCGGGGTCTGCTGCAGCCGATACGACACCACGTCGGAGAAGGTGTATTTACCGAGGTTTCGCAGCCGTTCCGCCATCAGGAACATGACGATCGGCCAGCCCACCAGGAAGCCGATCGAGTAGATCAGCCCGTCATAGCCGTTGGCGTAGACCAGCGCCGCGATGCCCAGGAAGGACGCCGCCGACATGTAGTCGCCGGCAATCGCAAAGCCGTTCTGCCAGCCGGTGATCCCGCCGCCCGCCGCGTAGAAATCCGCCGTGGACTTGGTCCGACGCGCCGCCCAGTACGTGATGAATAGCGTGAGAGCGACGAAGCCCAGGAACAACGTGATGGCGATCACGTTGAGCGGCTGTTTCTCCGCTTGGCCCAGATCCGGCCCGGCCGCCTGGGCAGCCGACGCAGCCAGCAACAAAACGCCGGCTGGGGCTAGCGCGAGAAGCCGCCTCACCGCACGCCTGCCAGGCGCACGCCCACCGCGGGAGCGGTGCGGCGCTGTTCGCCGACGATCTCGCGCGTCAGCCGTTCGAATTCGGTGTTGGCGCGCACGACGTAGACCCCGGTCAGCACGATCGCGATCACGATCACTCCGAGGCCGAGCGGGAACGCCAGGGTCAACGGGCCCGCCCCGATCGGCTGCGCCACCAGCGCGTGGTCGAAGGCGACCAGGAAGATGAACGTCATGTAGATCACGAACATGACGACAGCGAGCGTCCAGCCGAAGCTGTTGCGCTTACGGCACAACTCCTGGAATGCCGGGTTGTTCCTGATGCGAGCTAACTCGGTCGCGTCCATCATTCAGCCTCCCTCGCGGGCGGCTACTTGCGAGCCGCTCCGCGCAAAATTGATACAGGCCGCACTCTCTGGCCGATCATATCACGGTTGCGTTTTCGGCACGACTTGGCAAGCACTTAGCGTCCAAGGCGATCCGGTGACGCGGATTAAACGTATTTCAGCATCACGACGCCCAGCACGGCTGCCACCGCGCTGGCCGCCAGCACCAGCGGTAGGCGGCGATCGATGAACACCCGCGCCTGCTCGCCGAAGAACTTCAGCAACACGGACCACAGCAGGAAGCGTGCGCCGCGGGTTACGAGGCTGGCGATGACGAACGTGCCGAACGGGAATTGCGCGGCGCCGGACGCGATCGTGATGATCTTGTAGGGAATCGGCAGCAAGCCTTTGATCAGGATGATGTACAGCCCGAACTGGGCGAACCGCTCCTGGAACGCGGTATAGGCAGGCATTTGATGGTAGAAGTTCAATAGTGGCACTGCCACTTGGGCGAACAAGGCGTAACCGATCAGGTAGCCGAGCATCCCGCCCACCACGCTGGCGACCGTGCAGATCAGCGCATACCGCACCGCCCGGTCGGGCCGAGCCAGCGCCATCGGGATCAGCAGCGCATCCGGCGGGACCGGGAAGAAGCTGCTTTCGGCGAACGCGACCACCGCCAGCCAGAGCGGGGCATAGCGGCTGGCGGCCAGCAGCAGGACACGGTGATACAGACGATGGAGCATGCGGCAGGCAATGACACGCCCGCTCCCCAGGTTCAACGCCGCCCCCCTGCGTGGGCGGCGCATCGACAGCCGCCTTCCTGGCCCGCTATTTTGGGCACCACTCTCCAACCGAGGTCTCGTATGCACCGCCGTGCTGCCGTTTTTCTGCTCCCGATCGCTCTTTGCACAGCGACCGCCGCCCTCGCTCCCGCAGCAGGTCACGCCCAAACCAGGCCGAGCCGGACCGTTGCGCGCGAGGCCCACCCGTCCGGGCCGCCGCATGCCTGGCTGTTCGGCACCTGGACGGGCGGCCTGTTCCCGGTGCTCGACGGCATGGTGGAGCAAGACTGCCGCACGCAGGCCTCGGTGGTGTTCAGCCAGGATGTGGTGGGACACACCAGCCTGACCGGCACCGGCCTGGCACGGCGTGTCATCGAGACGGTGCGGACCACCCCGCAGGGGGCCGAGTTCCGCTTCACGCCGGAGGAGACAGACACCAGCGCGTTCGGTTGCGAGGACCCGAACGTGCTGCACGTCGCGCGGGAGAGCAACGACGCGATCAGTTTCCCGCACTGCGCCGCCTTCCCCTACCCGCTGCAGCGCTGCCCTACGCCGGCGCGCTAGGACGGATTCGTGAGCCGGGCCGGTTAGCCTGGTATTTGGCGTTCCTCCCCTGCGAAGCGGGGGAGGGGGACCATGCGCTTGCATGGTGGAGGGGGCGCAGCCACACACTCGGAGTTTGTGCCCGGCACCCCCTCCGTCGGCTTCGCGCCACCTGCCCCGCTACGCAGGGGAGGAACTAGGAACGGAGTTGGGGGTCGCCGACTAGGCCGCGGGCGTAGTCCATCGCTTCGAACGGACGCAGGTCGCCAGCCTGCTCGCCGACCCCCACGGCATGAACGGGCAAGCCGTAATCCTCCGCCAACGCGACCACGATGCCGCCGCGCGCACTGCCGTCCAGCTTGGTCACGATCAGGCCGGTGACGTCCACCATCTCCTTGAACACCCGCACCTGCTCCAGCGCGTTGTGCCCGGTGGTCGCGTCCAGCACGAGCAGCACGGAATGCGGCGCCGTCGGGTCCTGCTTCCGAAGCACGCGGATGATCTTGGCCAACTCGTCCATCAGCGCGGCCTTGTTGTGCAAGC
>CAXTWC010000216.1:0-8887 GCA_964247805.1 uncultured Acetobacteraceae bacterium
CAAAAAGTAGCCGAGGTGAAAGGGGAACCCCACGGGGCCGCCCCGAACAAAATCGCTGCACAGGGTTTGCTCGACGCAATGGTGCGGGCCAGCGCTTCGCTGCGGGGGGGCCGTCGCACTGATGAAGATCGCCAACGACATGCGTTGGCTCGCTTCCGGCCCGCGCTGCGGCTTTGGTGAGCTGCTGCTGCCCGAGAATGAGCCTGGCAGCTCCATCATGCCGGGCAAGGTCAACCCGACACAATGCGAGGCGATGGTGATGATCGCCATCCAGGTGATTGGCGATGACAACGCCGTGGCCATTGCCGGCAGCCAAGGCAATTTCGAACTGAACGCGATGCGGCCGATCATCATCAACAACTTCCTGCACTCGGCGCGCATCCTGGCAGACGGGTCGGAGAAGTTCCGGCTCTATTCGGTCGAGGGCACGAAGCTGAACCAGAAGCGGATCAGCAAGTATGTGGAGGAGTCGGTCATGTTGGTGACGGCGCTCAGCCCGGTGATCGGCTACGACAAGGCGTCGAAGATCGCCCACAAGGCGATGGACGACGACCTGACGCTGAAGCAGGCCGCAGTGCAGTCAGGCGACGTGAGCGAGCAGCAATTCGACGAGGTGGTGGACGCTCGCAAGATGGTTGGCAACGGCCTGGCTGGAGCGTGAACGATGAGCAAAGCCTTTCGATCCCGGCTACGGGTGACGCCGCAGAAGGAGTAAGCCCATGCGTGTCGGACTGTTCGTTCCCTGCTACGTCGATGCGTTTCATCCAGAGGTCGGCATCGCCACCCTCGAGCTGCTGGAACGGCTGGGCTGCGAGGTCGAGTACCCCATTGACCAGACCTGCTGCGGCCAGCCTATGACCAACACGGGCTGCCACGAGGAGTCGGCGGCAACGGAGGCGCTATTCGTCAAGAACTTCTCGGAATACGACTACATCGTGGGACCCTCAGGGAGTTGCGTGCACCAGGTCCGCTTTGCGTTCGATGCCATTGAGCAGACCGACAAGGTCAAGGCGGTCAGGGCCAAGACGTTTGAGCTGGTGGAGTTCCTGCACGACATCCTGAAGGTCGATGCGTTCCCCTGGGCGGAGTTCCCGCACAAGGTCGCCCTGCACAACAACTGCCAGACGCTGCGTGGCCTCGGCATCGCCAGCTACTCGGAGCAGCGTCGTGCGTATTTCTCCAAGCCGATCGACCTGCTCAGCAAAGTCCGGGGGATCGAGTTCGTGGAACTTGCGCGTCCGGACGAGTGCTGCGGTTTCGGCGGCACGTTCTCCGTCTTCGAGGAGGGCGTTTCCGCGAAGATGGGGCACGACAAGGTGCGCGACCAGCACCAGGCCGGGGCGGAGTATGTCACCTCTTCCGACAGCTCCTGCATGCTGCACCAGCAAGGCTGCGCCGAACGGCTCGGGTTGCCGCAACGCTACATCCACATCGCCCAAATCCTCAACGGAGCCAGGGAATGAGCGAGACCACACCCATGCTGCACCCTGAACTGGCCGACCATGGCCCGACCGAAAGCGCCACGCGGGGCGGTGCGCGGCTGGATCATGCCGAGGGCACGTCGAAGCCGATGCGCTCGAAAACCGGCGAACGACAGGCGCCAAAGGTGCCGGAGGCGCAGCCACGCGGCGCGATCATCCGCGGCGACCGGCCGGTCGACCAATCCGAAGCGGCCAACCGCTTCATCGCCGCCACAGAGCATGAGAAGATGCACGACGAGCGGCTGTGGGACCTGCGGCAGAAGCGCGACCGCGAGATGCACGGCGTCCCAGAGTGGGAGGAGCTGCGCGACCTTGCGTCCGCCATCAAGGAGCACACGCTCGTTCACCTGGCGGACTACCTTGAAGAATTCGAGGCAAATGCGCGTGCCAACGGCATCCACGTGCATTGGGCACGCGACGCGGGGGAGCACAACGAGACGGTGTTGCGCATCCTCGCCGATCACGGCGCCAAGCGGCTGATCAAGAGCAAATCCATGCTGACGGAGGAGTGCAACTTCCGCGAGTTCATGGGCGAGCATGGCATCGAGATCATCGAAACCGACTTGGGCGAGCGCATCCAGCAGCTCGACGGCGAGGCGCCGAGCCATGTCGTCGTGCCGGCCGTGCACAAGCTGCGCACGGATGTGGCAAGGGTGTTCGCGGAGAAGCTGGGGTCGGACCCGGAGACGGAAGACGTGAAGTATCTCGCCCGCACCCAGCGCGAGGCGACCCGGCCGCTGATCCTGTCTGCCGATGCGGGCATGACGGGTTGCAACTTCGCCGTGGCCGAGACGGGTAGCGTCGTCGTGTGCACCAATGAAGGCAATGCCGACCTTTCGGCCAACACGCCGCCGCTGCACATCGTCTCGTGCGGGATCGAGAAGGTGATCCCGCGTCTGGACGACCTTGCGGTGCTGGTGCGCCTGCTGTCGCGCAGCGCGCTCGGTTCGCCGATGACGCAGTACACGTCGCATTTCCGCGGCCCGCGCAGGGGTGGCGAAATGCATGTCGTGCTGGTCGATAACGGGCGTTCCGAGCGGCTGGGCATGGAGCAGTTCTGGTCGTCGCTGAAATGCATACGCTGCGGCGCGTGCATGAACACCTGCCCGGTGTTCCGCCGCAGTGGCGGCCTGAGCTACGGGGCAACCTATGCCGGGCCGATCGGGCTGATCATCGACCCGACCTTCAATGCCCATAAATACAGCAAGCTGCCGTTCTCCTCGACGCTGAACGGCAGTTGCACAGCGGTTTGCCCGGTAAAGATCAACATCCACGAGCAGATCGCCGCCTGGCGGAAAGTGATGTCCGAGACGCATGAGCTGCCGCTGCTGAAAAAGGCGATGATGAAGGCGGCCGGTGCGCTGCTCGCCAGCCCCAAGCTATATCGCGCGGCGTTGCCGGCGGCCGACAGCGCGTTGCGCCACCTGCCGCGCTTCGTTCTCTACAACCGGATCAATACGTGGGGCCGGGGACGCGAGATGCCGCACGCGCCCAAGCAGACGTTTCATCAGTGGTATGCGGCGAACCGCGGCAAGACACCATGAGCAGCCGCGACGACATCCTGGCCGCATTGCGTGCCCATGCACCAAAGGTCGAGCGGCCCTTGCCAGAAGTGCCGCTGTTCGACACGGCGCCGCCTGCCGATTTGTTGGCTGCGTTCATCAAGATGCTCGAGCTGATGGGTGGCGAGTGGCTGCAACCCGGCGGGCCCGACCCGCTGGACCCGGTGCACGCCAAGTTGGCCGGGGCCAAGGTGGTCTGTTCGAACGTGCCGGAGATCAAAGGCAACAAGACGCTCGATGCCGACATGAAGCCGACGGACCCTGCGGATGTCGATTACGGCATCGTCCGGGCCGCGTTCGCCGTTGCCGAAACCGGGTCGGTCTGCCTCACCGATCGGCAGCTTGGCGTCAACACGCTCGGCTACCTGCCGCAGCACCTGATCGTCCTGCTCGACCCGGCGGACATTGTGCCCAACATCCATCATGCCTACCGCCGCCCGGAATGGCGGAAGGTTCACTACGCCGTGTTCCAGACGGGTCCGTCGGCGACAGCCGACATCGAGGGAGTGCTCATCCACGGCGCGCAAGGCGTGCGGTCCCTGTCCGTCGTGCCGGTGCGGCGGGACGGTGCCGTATACGGCCCCAGTTGACGCGAGACATGATGGAGGACCGGCGCTATTTGCTGGTGAGCCTCGTCCTGGCGTTCGTCGGGAGTTTTGCCGGGCACTGTCAAACGGCAACAGCGCGCTACAAACACCTGATCGGCCCGAAGCTGCGGGCCCGGAGCCTGCCTGCACAGCAGGGCGAGGCCGCCATCGCCGTAGCGGTGCTGAACCAGATGATCCCTGCGGCAAAGCCCGTCTCCGTCCGGGTCGCCTAGACGGCGCCCGGGAAGGGCCAGTTCAACCCCCGCGCCGATCCCTGCAACAACGCCATCCAGCGCCTGCGGAGTTGGCGCCAGGTGGCCGCGCGGCATCCACGACGCGCGGCCACAACAATACACCGGGCCACGGCCAGGTCGCGACCGCTCATAGGTATATTCCGATCCTTACTCAGCAGGCCACCGTGCGCCATCTATCCTGACGGTCTAGAGACGCCTGCCGCATCCCGATCGGGGTGCCGCCTGGAACGCAACCAGGAAGATGGCTTGGCGGACCAATCCAGTCCCAACAGGAAGAGTTTCATGATTGAAGTGTTCCGGCCACACCACCACGGCAGCGTGCCAGGCTTAATGGCTGTGCCCTATGCCTCCACAACGGGCACAGCCCACCTGTTCAGCCTGCCGCCCGTCGTTGCAGCGCTCACGTTGCTCACTGCCTTGGCCGGATGCGTCGAGGAGCCACAGTCCCGCGCCACCGTGCTGCGTGAGCTGGACACCGGATACACCTCCAGTAACGGGGGTGGGGAGCGCTACTTGGGCAACCAAGTGAACGTGGGCATCACCACCCGCGTGCCTTGACCTCCGAGGCAGGCCGCAACCCTGTCGCAAGGCCTTTCTCGCTGCCATGCCGCACCGGCATGGCCATTCGCAAATACGGAGACCAGATCATGCGATTAAGCATACTCGCCATTCTACCGATGATCGCCATTGCCGGCTGTGCGCAAGAGTCGCACCAGTCTCCCGTGTCCACAGCCTTTCGCGGCAGCGGCCCGTCTAACGGCGAGCCGGAACCGGCCAACAGCCTGCCCGAAGGCTCCTCGGTGGACGAGCCGCTGACAGGCCGCGTTGGCAACGTCGCGAACACCAGGGTCGGCCCGGCAACACGCGCCACCGCAGGGGCTGTTCCAGCCGTAAGCAGCCGCTACTAGCCCGACTCTTTCAGCAAGTGCATAGGAGGCCACATCGAAAGGGGCATGGTTCAGAGTCCAGGGCGTGGTTCGAAAAGTGCCATCTCCAGGTAACACCGAAAATCGATAGGACCTGATGGCAAAGGGATTTCTCGTTTTGGGTGTTACCCTGGTTTGAACTACGCCGCATAAATGAGGCTGCTGTCAGTGAACGCAGGCAGCATGGTCTCGTAAAGGTGGCGCCCCCGAAGGGTGAACGCCGGGCGGCCCACACTTCAACATCGGGAGACTTCGATGACACGTCGTGGTTTGGCTTTGTCCGTATCGGTGTCGGCAGTCGCGCTGGCTATTGGAAGCGCCCTGTCGGGCGTCGCATACGCCCAGGCCAGGGACGGCCAAGATGCCTTCAGCATCGCATCCGCCGACCCACGGTTCCGGACCTTCACATCCATCGTGCACAGGAGCGGCTTGGAGCCGTCCGCACGGGGAACGCAGCCCTTCACCGTCTTCATGCCGACCGAGGCGGCGTTCGACCGCTATCCGGAGCTGCGCGCGAGCCTACTCGGGCCGGCGTCCGAGGCGTTCCCCGATACGCACGCGCTGGTGATGTTCGTCAGGGCGCACGTGCTGCTCGGCCTGCATCCGACGCCGCCACTTGGGGAGCGGAGTGAGCGGGTCATGACCCGGGTGGGAACCACGATCGACATCATCAACACGACGCCTCCGACGATAAGCTGGCAAAGCTCCGGCGGCCGCATCGGCACTGCCACCCTGTCGGAGGCGCCGATCATCGCGAGCAACGCGCTGATCTACCCGATTGATAACCCCATCTTGTTGGTTTCGTCACCGGACCCGCAATGACCCTCCAGGACGGTGCCCGGGCGTGCGCCAACGCCGTAGCGAGTGCCAGGCCGAGGCTGCGCCGGGAAAACGTGATGTGGTCGGGTACGCCGACAAGCGCCTTGCGTCACCCAGACCGTCAGGTTGCCGCGCCGCAAAAGCGCCCTGTTATACTCCGGCCAGTTGGTGATCTTGTAGCACGCCCGCGGGGTCTTGTGGCGGCGTGCCGCATTGGCCTTGTAGGGCATCGGTTGTCCGGAGAACAAGGGAGCGGTCCTATACGCCATCACGCGGATAACTAAGGCAAGCAGACCGCAACTTGTGCGCCAAGCTCGTGGCGAATCCGACAGCTACGCCCTCAGCAAGAAGTGCTCGTAGACAGGTGGGATTTGGAATCGTGTAAGCTCCTACTATCCGCAGCAGGCGCAGCTCTGGGAGGTTGACGCTTCCTGATCCTGCTTTTTCCCTATAGCGCCAGTTTTTGTGGTCTTAACTATCCCGACAGCCGACCCGTCCTGCCAGCCTTGCGTCGCAGAGGCGAACCATCAGTGGCTACGGAAGTAATCCGCAGATTTGCCGCAATGCTTTCCGCTGCTCTCCGCATCGGCCGGCCTTTCAAAATGGATCAGATACCTCGAAGCACGTAAATAACGCGGGAGAGCAGGAGTTCTTTCACGCGCCCAGCGTATTCCGCCATGTGCGCCGATGCGGCATGCGCGGCCAGTGCATCCGGGCTTTCCCACTGCTCGATAACCATGAACGCGTTCGGTCCGATCCGCGTGAGCGTGTCTGGACCGCCCTCGATATCTATCGCTGGTTCATACTGGACGCAGCCGCGCTCCAGCTGCACCGTAGGCATGTTCTTTTTGAACTCTGCCAAGAGCGCATCTCTCCGTCCGTCCACAGCTGTTAGTATTGCCATGACATGAACCATGTGTTTTTCCTTGCGCGTAAGAGTAGCGGCTTCGGCTAGGCACCCGTAGGTGCCAGGTAGCTCTGGGCAAGCCTAAGCGTAGTTGACGTCCAGAGGTCAGTGGCTCAGGGGAAAAGCGGAAAGCTCGCGTGCGATTTCATCAGGTTCAAGAAAGCGTACGCCGTAGCCCGCGAACACCTTGATAGTCTCACCGAGATCCACCGTTGCGTAGGTGATCCCATCGTCTGGCGGAATGTCCAAGCTCTGCGCTGGGATCGCCATGGTAGCGCTTGCATTCATGAAGCCGCCCGGCGCCATCATGACCAGCATGTGGATTTCCGAGGAACGGATCTTGAAAGCGTGCGCCTGGCGCTTCGGCAGGAACACGCATTCCCCGGCAGCGGCGTGGAAACACTCCCCTCCGACGTAGACGGCCAGCATCCCATCCAGGACATAGAACATCTCATGCTCCCGTTCGTGAACGTGGGGTGGGGGCTCGGTGCCTTGCTTCATCTTGGTCACCACGAACTCGAACGCCCCGCCCGTGTCCTGGTCTGTTGCCAGGGTCGATATGAGGATGCCCTTATACCAGGTCGACATCTTAACCGAAGGTGCTCGTTTGAACGCCTCGAGGGTTGCATCTGCTATCATGTCCGTGCGCCTTTCTAGTTGGCTTGTCGGGGAGCCGATCGATTGGGCAACTCATGACCTCGATCATCAGACGTCGCTGCGGCTGCTTTATTCCAGCCAATACGATAGTCCACCGTTGCCTTCCTTGACCGGGCTCGGGGGCGCATACGCTGGTGTTCTGGGCCACCGTGGCGGGCGATGGGGTTCAGGCAGACGCGGTGACGGAAAGCGGGGGCATGATGCAGCGGGAGCAGGCTGGTGTGGCAACCGCAAGGCCACCGGGAGCATTCCTGGGTGAGGCAATACGGTTCTCACCTTGATTGTCGCGCCGCACAAAGTGCTGGAGAACCGAAAAACGCGAACCACCTCATGCCAAACGCCTCGGCCACTCGCGGGCTGGTCCAGCCCTGCAGGATCAGCAGGATCGCATGCGCCTGGTCGGCCTGACCACGCACGTCAGACCGCGACAGATCCTGCAATGCCGCCGTCTGCTCAGCCATCGCATCCAAAGGGGACCAGCCCGCCATGATAATCGCCTGCCATAAATCAACAATGCGCCTAGCCTGCCATCTGTAAGTGGGGCAGGAAAAGCCTGCTTAGACAGCTAATTACTCGGCTGCTCTGGCACTGAACGGTAGCGCAACGCCTGGCGGGGGTATGAAGCATGGCGGTGCAAAGGCCAGAGGTGATATGCATGGCTCATATGTATCGGTGGACCATTGAGCGATTTCGGCGCTACGCCGTTCTCTGCATCCGGAAATAATGCTCCCTGCGAAAAAGCCGGCTCTACAACCGTGAGCAGCAAAACCGGAGCGGCGACCAGAAGAATGTAACGCATATTGGAACTCCTCCAAGGAGTGGCGGTGCGAAGCCATTTGCAGTCAGCCAGCAGCCCCTGCCAACTTAGCCGACATGCCCGTGGGCGCATTTACACTTGATTGAGCACGCCAATGAGCAGGGTGTGGCACATGGCTGCCGGCAGCCCGTCTTTGCAGGCTCGGAATCTACCTAAGCAGCCCTCCTAAGAAACACTGGCGTGGGCAGCGTCTGTTTCTGCTGGCTGCAGTACGAGGCCCACCGCTTTTGCCCGGTGCTGGAGGTTGGCCAGGACACGCTGCTTGTAACGCTCCTCGTAGTAGGAGGCCCCTGGGTCGGCGTAGGGTATCCACCCGGGCAGGGCCGCCTGGGCGTGAGCCGCTTCGCACCTTAAAGCGCTGGTTAAGTCGGCGTGTAGGGTGTGGGCATGGATGGCGTGGTGGAGATCATCACTGGCCGGGAGCGGCGGCGGCGCTGGAGCACCGAGGACAAGTTGCGGCTGGTTGCGGAGATGGCGGAGCCTGGTGCGCGGGTCCGGGCGGTCGCGGCCCGCCATGGCGTATGCGAGAGCTTGCTGTTTACCTGGCGGCGGCAGGTGCGTGACGGCGTGCTGGTTGCCGCTGAGATGCCGGTGGGGAGTGTCAAAAACCTGGGGCAGCCTGCTTGCCTGTCCCGGGCTGATCGGCCTGGCTGATGCCTGACCACGAGGGCGGCGGGCGTGATGCAGTGGACGGTGCGACTGGAGACAACGACGAGCGCGGGGGAGGTGAAGACGACGGAGCTGGTGGTGTTCAGCCTGTAGATCAGCGCGGACGCTGGACCCAGGACCAAACACACCATACGCACGCAGGTGTGGGACATGGGCGCGCGGCCCGCGATCCCGACAAAGCGCAACGAGGCCCCGGTGCGCTGCCCGA
>CAXTWC010000217.1:0-8871 GCA_964247805.1 uncultured Acetobacteraceae bacterium
AAA
The DNA here is from genome assembly GCA_964247805.1 of uncultured Acetobacteraceae bacterium. Classification (GTDB taxonomy): domain Bacteria; phylum Pseudomonadota; class Alphaproteobacteria; order Acetobacterales; family Acetobacteraceae; genus LMUY01. Next base: position 4 of record CAXTWC010000217.1, read on the forward strand.
GCACTTTCGGCCCTTACGCGGCTCTCGCAGCATGCTTGCTGCCCTTCCTTCATGATTGGAAGGACGGATCGCATGATCTGGGCCACCTACTACGCGTTTGGTCTAACATCCGCCTGATCCAGGCAGAGGAGGGTGGAGATCTGGAAGTGCTCGCAGCAGCATGCCTGCTGCACGATTGTGTGGCGGTTGAGAAAAATTCCGCCCGACGCAACCAGGCCTCACGACTCTCGGCAGAGCGTGCCGCCCAACTTCTGGCCGAGCTAAATTGGCCGACGGCAAGAATCAACGCCGTTAGCCACGCGATCGAAGCGCATAGCTTTTCCGCCAGAATTCCGCCCGCGACCCTGGAGGCCAGGATCATCCAGGATGCCGATAGGCTGGATGCGATCGGGGCGTTGGGCGTCGCCCGCTGCTTCTACACCGCAGGGCGGATGAGAAGCGCGCTCTACGATGTCGCCGACCCTCATGGCCTACGGCGTCTCCACGACGACTCGCGCTACGCTATGGACCATTTTCAGACAAAGCTGCTGCGTCTGGCGTCCAGCTTCGAGACTGAGACCGGTCAGCGGCTGGCACGCGCGCGCCATGAGCGGATGGAGCGATTCCTAACGGAAATGGCCAATGAGATCGGCGCCCCGCGCGGGTGAACCCTGTCACTTCTGCTACCGTGATACCCCGGCGGGATAGCGTTCGCTCCGAGGCGGATGTCCGCTTACCACCATAACCGGCAATAGCTCGACGTCAGATATGGCGGCTGCTACCGACGCCTTTGCGGACCTTTTGCAGGAGAGGCCCGCCAAGGCGATCGTACACGTAAACGCTTCGTTAAGCCTCGGCGACCAGAGTTACGTCGCACGGGACAGAGCCGACAATCCTGCACCATTTCGCGCAACCAAGTGCCCTGCTAATTAGGTCCGCTGCCCCGGACGACCGACCTTTGTAAGGCAGGGTATTGACCAAAACACCCATAAAGCGCTGGAGCGTTATTATCGGCACCTGCGCCTTGGCTGGGTGTTCAGTCTGGCTGAACGGCCTGTGGAATAGCGAGATAAAGTCCTGGCGACAGGAATTTTGCGGGACTGATGCTACCGAGAGTTTCAGGAGTCCGGGCGGCCATCATCTTGCTCTCTTGAGAGACCGAACATGCTACAATGGAGGATGGACCATTCGTGTAGCTGAAACCAATTCGGCAAATAACCATTCCCAAATTGTTTTTGTTGCAGACGGACATCCAACGGTTGGTTGGCTTGATGAACAAAATCTATCAATAACTTTGAATGGTCCTGTTGTTCCCTCGAAATCCGAGCACTTTGTTGGTCCGATCAGTATCAAATTCTTTGCTGGCCGAAATCTAGAGGAGCCGGCTTTCAAGCAGAAACAAGACGCTTTCGAGAGTAGAACGCGTGACGGCCTTGCTCGGCACATCGAGACATTCGTAGGTAATGAGGAAGGAGACCAGAGGGCACTGGATGCTATGATGAGCCGTACGTGGCACAACTACGATCTATTTTCGGCTTGGCGTCGCGCAAACGCCGAATTCTCGGCCCAATAAAACGGGAAGGCGTTTATCTCCTTTCGATCGCTAACCACCAACAGCTGCCTAAAGCAGCGGGCCAAACACCGGATCACATCCACAGCACCTGCCCAATCCGGTCCGCCCCGCTCGCCATCATCGCCAACCGGTCGAACCCCAGCGCAATCCCGCTCCCCTCGGGCATGCCGTGGTCCAGGGCGGCCAGGAACGACTCGTCGGTGCCCCAGCCGGGGCCGTACAGCGCCTCCCGCCGGGCGCGGTCGACGGCGAAGCGGGCGCGTTGTTCTGCCGGGTCGGTGAGTTCCTCGAAGGCGTTCGCCAGTTCCATGCCGCAGACGAACAGCTCGAACCGCAACGCAACGCGAGAGTCGGCCGGGTCGCGGCGGGCGAGGGCAGCCTGGGCGGCGGGCCAGTGGGTCAGGAACGTGGGGTGATCGCGGCCGAGATGCGGCTCCACGCGTTCCAGCAACAGGCGGAAGAATAGATCCTCCCACGTCTCGCCGTCCCGCAGGCGCGCGCCGGATTGCGCGGCGAGGGCAGCGGCGTCGCCCTCGGTCACCAGCACGTCGGCGCCGACCCAGCGGGTGAAGGCGTCGGCCATGGTCAGCCGTTCGAAGCGGTCGAGCGACGTGGTGACGCCGCGGCACGTCACGAGGGCAGGGAGGACGGCGCGGAGCAGGGCCTCCGTCTCGTCCATCAGGGCCGCCAACGATGCGCCGGGGCGATACCATTCCAGCATGGTGAACTCGGGGGCGTGGGTGTCGCTGCCTTCCTCGTTGCGCCACACCCGCGCCAACTGCCAGATCGGCCCGGCGCCGGCCACCAGCAGCTTCTTCATGGCGAACTCGGGGCTGGTGTGCAGCCAGAGCTCGGTGCGGACGCCATACGGATCCACCCGCTCGGTGCGGAACGCGCGCAAATGCACCTCCTCGCCGGGCACCGGGACGGCGTAGGGCGTCTCCACCTCGGTGTAGCCACGGGCGTCGAAAAAACCGCGCGTGGCACGGGTGAGCTCGCCCCGGCGGCGCAGGAAGGGCAGGCGGGCGGCGAATCGCTCGGGATGCCAGCTTGCCCGAGGGTCGTTTGGTTGCGGCATGTCGGCTCCGGGACTACACCGCGCCACCATGCCGGATGGCTCCTTCCCCTCACAAACGATCCGTGACACCGCCGGGCTCGTCGCCGCCGGGTTCGTGCCGGAGGCGGACGCGCCGGGGCTGGACCAGGTGGCCGAACGCTACGCCGTCGCCATCCCCTCGGCGCTGGCCGGCCTCGTCACCCATCCCGACGACCCGATCGGCCGCCAGTTCATCCCCCACCCGGACGAGCTGCACACCGCCCCGCACGAACGCGCCGACCCGATCGGGGACGACGCGCTGTCCCCGGTGCCCGGCATCGTGCACCGCTACGCCGACCGCGCATTGCTGAAGCCGCTGCTGGTCTGCCCGGTGTATTGCCGCTTCTGCTTCCGCCGCGAGCATGTCGGTCCCGACGGCGGCCTGCTGACCGAGGCGCAACTCGCCACCGCCCTGCAGTGGCTGCACGACCATCCCGCCGTCACCGAGGTGATCCTGACCGGTGGCGACCCGCTGCTGCTGTCCCCCCGCCGGCTCCGCCACATCCTGGACGCGTTGCAGCGGATCCCGCACGTGCAAACCCTGCGTATCCACACCCGCGTGCCCGTCGCCGACCCGGCGCGGCTGGCGGCGCTCGCCCCGGTGCTGGAGACGGACAAGCCGTTGTGGCTGGTGGTCCACGCCAATCACGCCAGCGAACTCACCCCGGCCGCCGTCGGCGCCTTGCGTGATGTGAGCCGCCGTGGGGTCCCGTTGCTGGGCCAGTCGGTGCTGCTGCGCGGCGTGAACGACACCGAGGCGGCGCTGGAGGCGTTGTTCCGCGCCATGCTCGCCGCCCGCATCAAGCCGTATTACCTGCACCAGCTGGACCCGGCGCCCGGTACCGCCCGTTTCCACGTGCCGATCGCGGAGGGGCGCGCGCTGCTGGCCGGGCTGCGCGGCCGGGTGACCGGGTTAGCGTGGCCGACCTACGTGCTGGACATCCCCGGCGGCCATGGCAAGGTGCCGATCGGGCCCGATTACCTCGACGGCGCCAACGTCCGTGACCCGGATGGGTGGAGCCACGCGCTTGCCGCACCGGCCTCCACAAGGTAGACGTCCGCCCTTCCTTATATTCGCAAGAGTTTCGATCGCATCATGAAGCAGCAGGCCAACCTGATCCGCGCCGGCCAGGTGATCGAGCACGAAGGCAATCGCTGGACCGTGCTGAAGCAGCAGATCATCACCCCGGGTAAGGGCGGCGCCTTCATCCAGGTCGAGATGCGCAACCTCAAGACCGGCAACAAGACCAACGAGCGCTGGCGTACCGCCGACACGGTCGAACGCCTGATGACCGACACCAAGGACTACACCTATTCCTACACCGACGGTGAGAACCTGGTGTTCATGGACCCGGTGACCTACGACCAGACGATGATCCCGACCTCGATCCTGGGCGACCAGGTTGCCTTCTTGCAGGACAACATGAAGGTGGAAGTGGACACGGTCGAGGGCGACCCGGTGGGCATCCACCTGCCGGCCACCGTGATCCTGACCGTCGAGGAAGCCGACCCGGTGGTGAAGGGTCAGACCGCCGCCAGCTCCTACAAGCCGGCCAAGCTGTCCAACGGCGTGAAAACGTTGGTCCCGCCGTTCGTCGAGACCGGGGAGCGTATCGTGGTGAAGACCGAGGACGGTTCGTACGTCGAGCGCGCCAAGGGTTGATGGTGCAGCGGGCCCCCGACACTGCCACCCAGGCGGCTCGTAGGGTGGGCTGCTCGCAGCCCACCAGCCGCACGATGGCGGGCTGCGAGCAGCCCACCCTATGGGATGCGACAGTGTAATGGCCCTCCAACTCTCTCCCCACATGACGGTGATGCAGAACGCCGTGCAGAAGGCGTCGCGCCGCCTGGTGCGCGACTTCGCCGAGGTGGAGCAGCTGCAGGTCAGCGTCAAAGGTCCCGGCGACTTCGTCAGCCAGGCAGACCTCCGCTCCGAACAGACCATCCGAACCGAGCTGGAACGGGCTCGACCCGGCTACGCCTTCCTGATGGAGGAGGGTGGCGCCGTCGGCGGCTCCAACTGGTCGTGGCGCTGGATCATCGACCCGTTGGACGGCACCACCAACTACCTCCACGGCGTGCCGCACTGGTGCATCAGCGTCGCCCTCGAACGCCGCCACGACACCGGCGCTAGTGAGATCGTCGCCGGGTGCATCTACAACCCCGTCAACGACGAGATGTTCTGGGCCGAAAAGGGCGTCGGCGCCTTCCTCAACGAGCGTCGCCTGCGCGTCTCCGCCCGGCGCGAGTTGAAGGATGCGCTGTTCGCCACCGGCATCCCGTTCGCCTCCGTCCCCCCGGCCCGCCGCCTGGCCTTCGCCCGCACGCTGGGGACGTTGATGCCAGTCGTGGCGGGTATCCGCCGCTTCGGCGCCGCCGCACTCGACCTCGCCTGGGTCGCCGCCGGACGTTACGACGGATACTGGGAACTCGGCCCCAAGCCTTGGGATGTCGCGGCCGGCGCGTTGATCGTGCGCGAGGCCGGTGGCTATTGCACCGACGTGGCGGGCGGCGAGTTGGTGATGGACGTGAGCGGAATCGACCTCGTGGCGGCCAACCCCAACCTGCATCCGCGGCTGCTGGAAGTGGTGGCCCAGGGCGTCGCAGCCGCTCGTGCCGCCTGAGAGCCTTGCGTACAGCCGAGTCCCACGGCCCGAAATGCGGGCCGGCATAGTCGGACCCACACGTGCTCGCTATGCTGGCCCTGTGACTCGATCAGCCCTCCTCATCGCTCTGCTCATGCCTGCCGCTGCCCTGGCGCAGGTGAGCGTCAATCCAGGCGCCCTGGACCAGCTGAAGCCCTCGACTGCGTCGCCGCCTTCTACCTCCTCTTCGGCAGCCAAAACCGAGAAGCCTCGGACGCCCGCGCGCCGGGCCGCCCCGTCGTCGCACTCGACCCGGGGCACTCACGCCGCGCCGGCATCGGCGCCGGCACCGCCGGTCAAGCCGTCCGCGAAACCGAAGCCGGTCACCGTGGCGCCCGCGCCGCCGCCTGCCGCCATGTTGCCCCCCGTGGTCGAAGTGCCGCATGCCGCACCGCCGCCACCCCCGCCGGTTCCCGTGCTGCCGGACGCCGTTGGCGAGGCTAGCCCGATTCCCGGCGGCGTGCGGCTGACCTTCGGCGAGGGCAAGGCGGACTTGAATCCGATCACCGATGGCGCCTTGCTCAAGATCGCCGGCCAGGTGAAGGGCGACCCCGCCGTCGACGTCAACGTGCTGGCCTATGCGACCGGGAACCCGGACGACCCTTCGACCCCGCGCCGCCTGTCCCTGTCCCGCGCGCTGGCCGCCCGGGCTGTGCTGATCAGCGAGGGCATCGTTTCCACCCGCATCTACGTCCGCGCCCTCGGCACCACCCCGTCGGACGGGCCGCCGGACCGCGTCGACGTCGTCACCGCCGGCACGCCACCCTCCGCCCCGCCTGCTGCGGCCCCACCAGCTTCCACCCCGGCTGCTTCGGTCCCGCCTGCTTCCACCAAGCTGGCTCCAGCCGTCCCTTCGCCTGGCACCAAGCGATGACCCGGCGAACCAGACCGTGACCCGGCCCGCCGTCTACCTCATCCGCATGCTGGTGTTCCTGCTCGCGGTCATCGTGGTGGCGGCGATCCTGTCCCCGTCGCTGATCACCGCGTTCGAGACCAACCCGCTGCTCAACGCCCTGATCGCGCTCGTGCTGCTGATCGGAGTCGGCTGGAACCTGCGCCAGGTCATCCGACTCACCCCAGAGGTGCGTTGGGCCGAGACGTTCCAGCAATCGCGCACCCGTCTGGCCGGGCTGCCCTCGCCGGTGCTGCTGGCGCCGATGGCGTCCATGCTCGCCTCCCGCTCTTCCAAGGCGGGCGGCGGCGGCAATGACCGGTTCACGCTCTCTGCCCCGGCGATGCGGTCGCTGCTGGACAGCCTGGCCAGCCGTCTGGACGAGAGCCGCGAGCTGTCGCGCTACATGACCGGGCTGCTGATCTTCCTCGGGCTGTTGGGCACGTTCTGGGGCTTGCTGCTGACCGTCGGCGCGGTTGCGGCGGTGATCAACGGCATGTCGGTCGGCTCCGGCGATATCAATGCGCTGTTCGACCAGCTGAAAAGTGGCTTGGCCCGGCCGCTGCAGGGGATGGGCACGGCGTTCTCCTCCTCGATGTTCGGTCTGGCGGGTGCGCTCGTGCTGGGCTTCCTCGATCTGACGGCTGGGCAGGCGCAGAACCGCTTCTTCAACGAGCTCGAGGAATGGTTGGCAGGCCTCACCCGCCTGTCTTCCGGCGTGCTGGGCGCGGAAGGCGAGGCGTCGGTCCCGGTCTACGTCCAGGCCTTGCTGGAGCAGACGGCGGAGAACATGGAGAACTTGCAGCGCATCCTGGTGCGCGGCGAAGAGGGGCGGGGGCAGGCCAACGAGGCCATTACCTCCTTGTCGGACAAGATCGGCATGCTGTCCGAGACCATGCGGTCCAACCAGCAGCTGATGTTGCGCATCGCCGAGACCCAAGCCGCGCTCGGCCCGGCGCTGCAACGCCTGGGTGAGCGGGGTGGCGACGATGCCGCCCGCAACCACCTTCGCAATATCGAGGCTGGGCTTGGGCGGCTGGTCGGCGAGATGGAGCGGGGCCGGGCGCAAAGCACGTCCGAACTACGCAACGACATCCGCGTGCTGACCCGCACCATCGCCGGCCTAGCCGGCCAACCCCAATGACCGCTCCCCTAGATCCTCCCCCGTCCTTGACGGGGGAGGGGGACCATGCGCTTGCATGGCGGAGGGGGCCGGGCGAGCGCCCCCTCCGTCGGCTTCGCCGTCACCTCCCCCGTGAAGGACGGGGGAGGATCTTTCCATGAGCCTGCGACGCCGCGGCGGCCACGGCGAGGCGCTCAACCCGTGGCCTGGCTATGTGGACGCGCTGTCCACCTTGCTGATGGTTATCATCTTCGTACTGCTGGTGTTCGTGCTCGCGCAGGCCTTCCTCAGCGTTGCCCTCTCGGGCAAGGATCGCGCGCTCGACCGCCTGAACCGGCAGATGGCCGAACTGACCGATATGCTCTCGCTCGAACGCGGCCATGGCGCCGAGTTGCAGCAAGCGGTCGCCGGACTGACCCGAGACCTCTCCAATGCGAGCGGCACGCGGGACCAGTTGAACGCGCAGGTCAGCACGCTGCAGCAGCAATTGGCCGATGCCGCCGCCCAGCGCGATGCATTCCAGGCCGAGCGGACGCGGCTGTCGGCGCAACTGGCCGATTCCGCCGCCCAAGCCCAGTCGGCCGCTAGTCGCAACGAGCAACTGCAGCGCCAACTGTCCGACGCCGCCGGTCGGACGGATGTCGCGGGGCAGCAGGCGGCCAGTACCGCGGCGCAACTGGCCGAAGCGCAACGCCAGCTTGCGGCGGCCAAGACCCAGCTCGACACCACGGTGGCGGCCGACAAGGCGACCATCCAGGCCAGGCTTGCCGACCTCGCCAAGCTCACCGACCAGGTGCGCGCGCTGACCGCTTTGCGTGACGATCTCGAGGCCCAGGCCAAGACTGCCGCTGCGAGATCGATCACGGACGAGCAGGCCAAAGCCGCCCTGAACGCGCAACTCGCCGACGAACAGAAGCTGTCCGACTCCGCCCGGGCTCAGATCGCGCTGATGAACCAGCAGATGCAGCAGCTGCGGGCCCAGGTGGCGCAGGTGTCCACGGCACTCGACCTGTCGGCGCAGAACGACAAGGCCAAGGACGTGCAGATCGCCAACCTTGGGTCCCGGCTAAATGCGGCCCTGGCCTCCAAGGTGGAGGAACTGCAGCGCTACCGCAGCGAGTTCTTCGGCCGCCTGCGCGAGGTGTTGGCCAACCGGCCCGGCGTGCAGATCGTGGGTGACCGCTTCGTGTTCCAGTCTGAGGTGCTGTTCCCCGTGGGCAGCGCCGATCTGACGCAGACCGGGCAGGATCAGATCCGCACCCTGGCCGGCACGATCAAGCAGATCGGCGCCGAGATCCCGCCCGACTTGCCCTGGATCCTGCGCGTGGACGGCCACGCCGACCATCTGCCGATCCCGCGTGGCGGCCCGTTCGCGTCGAACTGGGAGCTGTCGTCGCAGCGAGCGATCAACGTGGTGAAGCTGCTGATCGGCGAGGGTGTGCCGGCCAGCCACTTGGCTGCGACGGGGTTTGCCGACTTCCAGCCGCTGGACGGCACGGACACTGCCGATTCCAATGCCAAGAACCGCCGTATCGAACTGCGCCTGACGGATCGTTAGAG
>CAXTWC010000218.1:0-8869 GCA_964247805.1 uncultured Acetobacteraceae bacterium
AGCGAGACGAAGAAGCAGGTGACCACGCAGGTGTGGATCGCCGGCCAGTCCAGCAGGCTCTCCGCCACGTAGCTCAGCATAACGGCAAGGGTGACTTTGACGGCGAACTGGACAGTATCAGGGCCGACAAGCTTGCCCAGGGAGAGGAGCGCGACCTGCTTCGTGACCGGAGGCGCCGCCGCAGCAGCGCCCGGCGACAGGGCATCGCCGATTGCCGCCGTGGCGCGCGCGACCTCGAAGGTAATCGGCCAGCTGGCCGCATCCACGGGGTCGGGCAGATCGGGAATGACGATCTCCTCCGCGACCCCGTCGCGCACGCATTCTGCCGCCGTCCGCAACGGGGCGGCGAGCGGCTGCAACGAAACGCGGTTCCTGCCCGCCCCCGGAATCAGTGACCACGTCAGCAGGCCGACCGCGAGCTGCTCGCTCTCGCGGATCAGCAATCTGTAATCCGGCTGACGCGGTCGCTGGCCCGATGCTTCGAGCAGCGGTCCCATCGCCGCCCGTCCGTCCCGCACGGACGCCGCAAGGACGGCCGAAGCTCCGGTCGTGCCTGCGCAGAAACTGGCACACGCCGCGAGCCGCTCGGTCAACGCGCTGCGCAACAGCTCCACAGGCCGGCGGCCGGTCACCAAGTTACCGGCGACCACCAAGCCGACCGGCATGGCTACGACCACCGTGAGCCATAGAAGGGAGTGCAGCAGCGCCTCCTCTGGCGCCAGATAGAGCAGATCGGGCAGGCCGGGCTCGATCGTGTTGCTGACGGCCGAGGATTGCAGTGCCACCCCCAGAACCTGGTCGCCGAGGGTCAGTCCGTAGGCGATGATGAACCCGGCCGCGAAGGCGGCCGGGCCGAGCTTCGACGCGCGGGACAGCGCCATGGCGGCGAATGTGATGAGCGCAATCAGAGGCACCCGCAGCGCCGGTTCCGACAGGCTGATCATGAACACAACGATGGTCGCAAACACGGCCAGGACCACGGCGAGCCCGGCGACGACGGCCGTCTTGACGGTGGAGGCGCGCTCCCCACGGGAGACGAACAGGATGATGTAGGCACAGACTCCCGGGTCGGGGATCCTGAACACCTCCGCCACCGTCACCGTGAGTAGAACGAGCACCACGAGCCGCATCGTGTCTGCCAGCCGACCGGGCCGCGGCCGCAACTCGTGCAGCAAGGCCTCGAGGCCGCGCAGGTGTCCCTCATCCACGAGCGGTAGACGGGCGGCGGCGGCGCTCATCGATCGATCACGATGACGGCGGAGGCGCCGAGCCGCATCAGCTCCGGCGGCGGGGCCTGCAGGACCAGCCGTACTGGGAAGCGCTGCGCGATGCGTACCCAACTCAGGCTGCGCGGCACCCGCGGCAGCCCGGCAAGCACGACCCCCTCGTCCGGGGAAACGCCGCCCGCGATGCTTTCCACCGTCGCGTCCACCGGCGCCTTCGGGTTGGTCATCACGTAGACGCGCGCATGCTGCCCGGGCTGCAGCCCGCCCAACTCGGTTTCGCGGAAGTTGCCGACGGCGTACCACCGTTCGGTATCGATGATGGCGAACAAGGAATGCCCGGCCGAGCCATACTCGCCCGCAACCGTGTTCAAGCCCGTGATGATGCCATTGCAGGGCGAGTGGATCTCGGTCAGCCGCAGGTTGCGTTCGGCAAGCGCCACGGAGACTCTGGCAGCGGCGATCTGCTCCTCTGTCGGCGTGGTGCTGCTGACGCCCTGCCGGGCCCCCTGCGCTTGCTGCCGGGCCTGCTGCAGCGCGACCTGTGCCGTGCGTTGGCTGGTGCGGGCCTGGTCAACCTGCTCCGCCGTCACGTAGCCGCGGGGCAGCAGCGGTTCCATCCGAGCCAGCGTGCTGCTGGCCAGCGCCAGTTGCGCCTGCGCGCTGCCGATCCCGGTATTGGCGGCGTCCGCCTTGCTGGTCTGCGAGGCCACCTGGTTGGTGGTGTTGGCAAGCGTCGCCTGCAATCCCGCCAGTTGCGCCCGAGCCTGTTCGAGCTGCAAGCGGAAGAGCTCCGGGTCGATCGCGAATAATAGGTCGCCTGCCCGCACCGGCTGGTTGTTGGTCACCTTGATCGCCACCACCCGCCCGCTCACGTCGGGCGCCATGTGCACGACGTCGGCGTCGATGAAAGCGTCGTCGGTGCGAGGACGATGGTCGAGCCGCTGAGAGGCTAGCACGCCAGCGACGACCGCGGCCACGACCGCGCCGACGGTGAAAACGATGCCGAACATTTGTGCGATGCGGTTCATCGCCTAGTGCCCGAACCAGGTCAGCCATGAGACAAGCGTGACCGCCGTGGTGACCGCGAGGTAGGCGAGCGTGGGCGCGAGCACGTGCTCGTGTAGCCGGACCGCGCCCAGCACGACCCGGCACAGGATTGCCGCAGCGATCCCAATCACGCCGCACAGCATCCAGGCCGGGAAGAACGATCCCATGATGTCTTGTGACGGAGATTGGCTGCACCCGGCCGGGCACAGCAGGGCAGGCACGAAAGGCAGCAAGCCGCGTCCTTCGAGGTGCCGCCACGATCCGGACGGCTCTGACCGGATCGCCAGCCCGGCGGCAGTCATCGGGCCGCCTGCCCCGGATCGGCCTTATCCGGGCGGGCATGCGCCAGGCCGAGGATACGGCTGGACAGCACCCAGCGCAGCAGGCCGGCGACGCAGGCCAGGCCTAGCACCCCGGATGCCCAGAGCGCACCGAACCAGGCCAGCCGCACGCACGTGCTTCTCTGGTCAATGATAATGGGCACTGGGCTGCACCTTTCCGCGGAACACCCAGTAGCTGAAGCCGGAGTACAGCAGAATGAGGGGGATGAGCACCGATGCGCCGACAAGCGCGAATACCTGACTGGCCCGCGGCGCCGCGGCCTGCCAGATCGTGATGTCGGGCGGGATCATCAGCGGATAGACGCTGATCCCTAGTCCCGCAAAGCACAGCACGAAGGTCGTCAACGCGCACAGGAAGGGCGTCAGATGGTGCTTCCGGGCGATGCCGTAGTGGAAGACGACCGCGATCAAGGCCACCAGCAACGGCACCGGGCTGGTCAGCAGGATGCCGGGCCAGCCGAACCAACGCTGCATGAACACAGGATCGAGGAATGGCGTCCAGAGGCTGACCGCCACGATCAGCACCAGCATCATCCAGGCCAGTACACTCGCCTGCTTGCGGGTACGTTCCTGCAACGAGCTTTCGGTCTTCCACACCAGCCAGCAAGCCCCGAGCCAGGCGTAGCCGACGACCACTGCCACGCCGCACAGCGCGGAAAACGGCGTCAGCCAGTCGAACCAGCCGCCAGCATATTGTCCCCTCACGACATGGATACCTTGCAGCAGGCCGCCCAGCGACAGGCCCTGGCAAAGAGCCGCGAGGGCCGACCCACCGAAGAACGACAAATCCCACAGGTTGCGGCCGATTGGGGTCTGCGCGCGGAACCGTAGCTCGAACGCCACGCCGCGGAAGATCAGGCCGAACAGCATACCCAGGATTGTCGGGTACATCGCCGGCATAATGACTGCGTAGGCCAGGGGGAAGACAGCGAACAGGCCGCCGCCGCCCAACACCAGCCAAGTCTCGTTGCCGTCCCACACCGGCGCGATGGAGTTGACCATGGTGTCCCGGTCCTCCGATCCGCGTTCCGCCGCGAACAGGATGCCGACGCCGAGGTCGAACCCGTCCAGCAGCACGTAGGCCAGCACTGCCACCGCGATCAGCCCGGCCCAGATTGTGGCGATCGTCTCAGCGCTCATGGCCAATCACTCCGCCGGCAAGGATGATGCTTGGCCGCTGCCGCCGGGAACGGCGCCGGCCAGGCCAGGATGGATGCCAGCCGAGCGGATTGGCTTGTTCGGGTCGATGCTGGTTTCGCCGGTCACGGGCGGCTTCGACATCAAGCGCAGGATGACCATCAGACCGGCGCCGAACACCACGAAGTAGACCATCGCGAAGACGGCCAACGACGTCGCGATCCCCGGCAGCCCGATCGGAGAGACACTGTCGATGGTCCGCAACACGCCGTAGACCGTGTAGGGCTGTCGTCCGATCTCCGTCGTCATCCAGCCGCACAGCAAGGCCACTAACGGTGCCGGCGCCATCACCAGGGCGGACCAGTGCAGAAACCGGCTCGTGAACAGCGTGCTGCGCCACCGGGCGAACAGGCTCAAAACGCCCAGCCCGAACATCAGGAAGCCCAGCTCGACCATGACGCGAAACGTCCAGAACACGGCCGGCGCGTAGGGACGGTCGGCAGGCGGCACTTCCAGCAGCCCGGGCACGCGGCCGTTCCAGCTATGCGTCAGGATCAAGGAGGAAGCGTGCGGGATCTCGATCTTATAGTCGGCCCGCTCCTTGGCCATGTTGGGTATGCCGAATAGGATCAGCGGCGCCCCCTCCGGTCCGGATGGGGCCCAATCGCCTTCCATGGCGGCGATCTTCATCGGCTGGTGTTCCAGCGTATTCAGCCCGTGCAGATCGCCCATGCCGATCTGAAGCGGGGCGATGATCGCCGCCATCCACATGGCCATGGAGAACATCTTGCGGACCGCTGGCGTGCCCTGGCCGCGAAGCATGTGCCAGGCCGCGACCCCGCTTACGATGAACGCCACCACCAGATAGGACGCAAGCACCATATGCGGCACCCGCACGAACACGGACGGATTGAAGATCACTTGCCAGTAATCGGTCGGCACCATCCGCCCGTCCGCCTCGACGGCGAAGCCTGCGGGCGTTTGCATCCAGCTATTGACCGACAGGATCCAGAACGCCGACAGGAATGTCCCGGCCGCCACCATGCAGGTCGCGAAGTAATGCAGCCTGCGACCAACGCGCTGCATGCCGAACAGCATGACGCCGAGGAAACCGGCTTCCAGGAAGAATGCGGTCATCACCTCGTAGGCCATCACCGGGCCAACGACCGGGCCGGCCTTCTCCGCAAATTGCGACCAGTTGGTGCCGAACTGGTAGGACATCACCAGGCCCGATACGACGCCCATCGCGAACCCGATGGAGAAGATCTTGATCCAGTATCGGAACAGGTCGAGGAAGACCTGCTTGCCCGTACACAGCCACAGCCCTTCCAGGACCATCAGGTAGCTGGCCAGCCCGATCGAGAACGCGGGGAAGATGATGTGAAACGCAATGGTGAACCCGAACTGCGCCCGGGCAAGGTGGAAGGCATCGATCATATTGTCAGCCAGCCTGTTCCGACCAAAAGGCCCACGCGTGCATTCTCAGGAGCCGCGTCAGAACCGTTGGCCATTCCGGACGTGACGGATGCTGGCGTTAGAGCCAAACACCGCACGGCATCGCCTCGATCAATGCCCCGATCCTAGGAAGGCAAGAATGTCGGCGTTGATGTGTTCGGCGTTGGTGGTGGGCATCCCGTGCGGGTAGCCCGGGTAGGCCTTGAACGTCGCGTTCCGCAGAAGCTCCGCTGACAGAGGACCGGCATTCGCGAACGGGACGATCTGATCGTCGTCGCCGTGCATCACCAGCGTGGGAATAGCTATCTGTTTGAGATCCTCGGTGAAGTTTGTCTCGGAGAACGCTTTGATGCAGTCGAATTGCGCCTTAGCACCTCCCATCATGCCCTGCCTCCACCAGTTGCGGCGAACACCCTCCAGCACCTGTGCGCCGGCACGGCTGTAGCCGTAGAACGGCAGGGTGATGTCGATATAGAACTGGGCACGGTTCGTGGCGGTATTCCTGCGTATGTCGTCGAACACCTCGATCGGAGTGCCCGCCGGATTTTTGGCACTCCTGACCATGACGGGCGGAACGGCGCTGATCAGGACGGCCTTAGCGGCCCGGCCATCGCCATACAGCGCCACATACCGCGCCACCTCGCCGCCACCGGTGGAATGGCCGACGTGGATCGTGTCACGCAAATCCAGGGCGGCCGCGAGGGCGGCGACATCTGCGGCGTACGTGTCCATGTCATTGCCGGTAGCAGTCTGCGCGGAGCGGCCGTGTCCCCGGCGATCATGCGCGATCACTCTGTAACCGTGCCCGAGAAAGAACATCATCTGGCTGTCCCAGTCGTCCGAGCTGAGTGGCCAACCATGATGGAACACGATCGGCTGACCCGATCCCCAATCCTTGTAGTAGAGTTCGACACCGTCCGTCGTGGTGATCATCGCCATTGCTCGCCGTCCCTTGTCCGAGGTGTATGCTTTAGCGCGTCCCGCACCCGAGAAAGACCAAAAGAATGCAGGACGATGTCAGTGATGGGCTTCGTCAAACATTCAGCATGCGATATTGGCGGCGAAGTTGGCAATCATTCCGGTGACGAACTCAGGTTCCTGATGATGGGCCGCGTGCCCGGCTTGCGGAATGACCAGGATGTGCAACGAGCGCCAAGCTGGGACGCAATCGAACCAATTCTGCACTGGAAACACGATCTCATGGTCGCCTGAGATGACGAGGATCGGAATCGATGTGGTCGAGAGGAACGCCTGGTAACCACCCGCGTCGTGGAACAACTCTCCGGGTCGTGCATTCTGAGCCAGCAGCCGCCGGTAGGTCTCCTCGGGAATGACCGGGCTGCGTCCTTCCGTGCGTTGGGCAATGCGGTCATGCGTCGCCTGGGCCGCCGCGCGGCTCTTCTCGGAAGCAGGCTCAAAGAACAGTACGATCTCGTCGGCCAGGTCGTTATCAAACTTCAGCGCCCGCTCGTAGAACACTGGCTCCGGACCACGAGCCACCTTGCCGGGCGGCGTTGTCCCGATCAGCACCACCCGGCGCACGCGTTCCGGATGCAGCACGGCCAATACTTGGGCCCCTTGTCCGCCGAGCGACCAGCCTCCAAGGACGAAGGTGTGAAGGCCAAGTGCATCAGCCAGGTCGATGCCATCCTGAGCCAACGCCCGTGGGGTGTAGTCCGCAGTTCCCGTCGATTGCCCGAGGCCACTATAATCGAAGGTGATCACTCGGAAGGTCTGGGCCAATGCGTCCAGAAATGCCGGGTCCCAGACGTCCAGGACGCCGCGGAACCGCACACATAGAAGAAGCGGCTCGCCTTGCCCGATGGATCGGTAGGCAAGACGTCGCCCTTTACTTTCTACAAACTGCGTCGGAGCCGTGACCGCGCTGACCTGGTCGCTCGCCATTGTTCGCCCCTTGGACCAGCAAGCGGACGATTGTAACGGTTAAAACTGGATGGTCTTGCTTGCAAATGTCTCGCTTTGTCGATTTCTGCCAATGATGGCAGCGAAGTCTAGCGACGGGTACGGCGGTAGAGTGCCGGGCTTAGCCCGACCCTCTTTGAGAAAATTCGGGTGAGATGGCTCTGGTCGGCGAAACCGCAGGTCAGCGCGATATCGACCAGTGGCAGGGCCGTTTCTTCGAGAAGTTGCTTGGCCCGAGCGACTCGTTGCTCCAACCGCCAGCGATGCGGCGGTAGGCCGGTCGTCTGCCGGAATGCGCGCTGAAAGTGCCGCACCGACAGGTCGCATGTTGCAGCCAGATCGGCGATGCCGAGATCGGCCTTGAGGTCACTCGACATGAGTTCGATCGCGCGCCTCACCTGACCACCTGGCAAAACGTTTGGTATGAAACTGTCTCGAAAAGAGACATGACCATAGTCGGCCGCAAGGTGGATCAGTGCAGCGGACACGATATGGTCGGTGAAGAGAGCGGTCGCCTCCTTCGGTCTTGTAGCCAGCGGCAGCAGGGTCTGTGCCAAGCCGTACATTACGGGATCGACCGTCGCTGTCTCGCCCGGGCGGCGCAAGCTCTGAATGCGCGACGTCCCCAGTTCGTTTGTCAGGTGGTCGAAGGCAAGTTGGGGTATGAGAAAATGTACGGAGTGAAACGGATAGTCGAGTTCGGATGACCAGGACTCGCGGAGGTCGAGGATCTCCAGCGTTCCAGAGGAGAAGCTTGGAACCACTTCGTGCCTGCCATTCCGCCACCGATTATGTGCCGGCATATCACGGAGGCAGACAACCAGCATGAAGCTGTCGCAGGCGGAATTGGCGATCGAGTTTTCGAGACCGGCCGTGTCCCTGCGGTAAGATGCCACTTCCAGCCGACTACCCTGATGATCCTTGCACGCAAGGACGGTCGCCTCATCCAGCTTGTCGCGCTGGGTAAAATGAGGCTCCGAGAGATCGGCCGGCCTGCGTTGCGCCTTTCTAGCGTTTCGGCTGGCATATTCATCCATACCATGCCTCACATGAGCTTGGTGTCACCGCCTGGCAGCTAGAACGCCCGTACTGGATCACAGCAAAGCCGGTATGGATCGTGGCATCGACACTGCACCTCGTGATGATGATGCGTGCCGCCGCACGCGGTCAACGGCGAGGGTGGGCAGCTGCTTGTAAGGCTGAAAGAAACAAGGCAGGACCGTGCGCTTTAATATCGATATAATAATGACTAATCCGGCCAGCCAGGTAGGTATGGAAGGTGGGCCGGATCTCCAACGGCAGGGTCGGCGGGATCGCGCGGTACCCAGGCTGGCTCAGGTATATACCTTGACGAGGAGTGGGGGCATGATGCTCCGTTTGGGTCGCGACCACCTCGCCTTCCCGTTCCAATTCGAGGATCGCGATCAGGCTGCTGGCCACGGCCAACCTCGCCTTCAACTCGCGAAGTGGATCGTCGGTGTTCACGGTCGGCAAACAGCGAGTGAAGCCGACCTCCTCAGCATTGGTGCACTTGGCTGATTAAGGAGTGGTAGGCTGCTCTTTCCCTTTCTGGTACGGACCGGCCGATGCCCCACAAACACAACGCCGGTTGCCGTCATCACATCCCGAAAATGGCGTTCAAGGTGCAGAACTGGCCGGACTACGAAGCGGGGCTGCGTCGGCGTGGCAGCCTGACGTTGTGGATCGAGGACACGGCGCTGGACTGTTGGCAGGCCTGGG
>CAXTWC010000219.1:0-8806 GCA_964247805.1 uncultured Acetobacteraceae bacterium
TCCTTGCGCTGGACGGCTGGGACCAGCCACCGCGGCGTCAGCCAAGTCCGGCGGCCGCCCCGGTGCTGGCCGTCGACGGCGTCGAGGGGCCGCTTGACTGGCTGCTCGACCTCGCGCGCACCCGGCGCACAAGCAGACCAATTTCCGCCCGATCAACGCGGACAGCTGCCTGATTGATCAGTTCAGCAAATCAATGCCTCAGCACTTCGCGTTGGACGCCGCCGCTGTCTCGCGCCCTCCTTAGCTAAATAATGCCGGTGACAGCCGGGCACGCAGGGGGGGGGAAGATCCATTGACGGCACGCATCATCAATTCGGCTGGCCGGCTCGACCGGTTGCCAATTGGCAGCTTTCATTGGCGACTGTTCGCGCTGGTTGGTGCTGGCATGTTTTTCGACGGACTCGACTCCTACATCGCCGCTGGCGTGCTTGGAGCCACGACGAAGTCCGGCTTCTCGGACCTGCCGCACAACGCCCACTTCATCGCCGCCACCTTCGTGGGCATGACGATCGGCGCATTCGTCGCCGGCTTGATGGGTGACCGCTTGGGGCGGCGGACTGCTTACCAGGTGAACCTGCTGATCTTCGGCGCCGCCTCCCTGGCCGGCGCCTTCGCCCCCGATATCAACTGGCTGACGGCGGCCCGCTTGGTTATGGGCATCGGGATCGGGGCTGAGGTCGTGTGCGGCTACGTCATGATCGGCGAGTTCATGCCGCCGGGCACGCGGGCGCGTTGGGCCGGCGGGCTGGCGATCATCACCAACTCGGCCCTGTTCGTGGCTAATGTGCTGGGCGCGCTGATCATACCCTCGTTCGGCTGGCGCTGGATGTTCGCCCTCGTTGGCATCGGCTCGCTCGCCGTCTGGCTGTTGCGGCGCGGGCTGCCGGAGTCGCCGCGGTGGCTCGAAAGCAAGGGGCGGTTCGACGAGGCCGAGGCAACCCTCGTGCAGATCGAGGCTCAGGCCGCGCGCACGGCCCCGCTCGCACAACCCGGCTACAGCGTGACTCCCGTCATCCCGCAGAAGCCGATCTCCGCCCTGTTCACCGGGCAACTGCTCGGCCGCACCATCGTCGGCAGCATGCTGATCATCGCCATCAGCATCGCACTGTATGGCTTCGTCGGCTGGCTGCCGACCTTCTTCGTCAAGCAGGGGCTGGGAATCGGCTCGTCGCTGGCCTTCACCGCCGCCATGTCTTTCGGCAGCCCGCTCGGCAACGCCGTGTCGATGTATTTGGCTGAACGGTTCGGGCGCAAACCGAGCCTGGTCGTCTGCACGCTCGCCGCCGCGGTGCTCGGCATCATCTACCCGTTTGCCGCCACTGCGACCCAGGTGGTGGTGGTCGGCTTCGCGCTCACCTTCTTCATGGGCGTGCTGATCGGCGCCGGCTGGGCGCTGTATGTGCCGGAGCAATTCCCCACCGAGTTGCGCATGCGCGGCGCCGCCGTCTGCAACACGGCGGGGCGCGTGGTGTCTATCTTCATGCCCTATGCCGTGGTGGCGCTGTTCACGGCCTACGGCGTGGCGGGCGTGGTGTTCACGCTGTCCGGCTTCATGTTGGTCACCGCGCTGCTGATCGCGGTGTTGGGCATCGAGACCCGCAACCGCACCCTCGAGCAGCTCCGCCCCACCGACGGCGCGACACTTGATGCCGCAATGGAGCGTCAGGCATGAGTCGGCTGCAGCCGCTGTTCCAACAGGCGCGTGAGTTCGGCCGCGATCGGCGACAAGGGGCGGCCGTATTGCGTGATGATGCCGACCTCCCGCGTCAATGCCGGTGTGACGATCGGCAGCACGGCGATGCCGCGGGCGAGCGGACGCGGCACGGCGATATTCGGCACGATGCCGACGCCCAGCCCGGCCCGCACCAGGCCCAACACGGTCAGGATCTGCTGCGCCTCGTAGCGCACGCCGAGCGTCACTCCCGCTTCGTGCGCCGCGGGCTCCACCAGGGGGCGCAGCCCGCCCATCAGGACCACCGGGTGCGACGCCAGGGAGGCCAGCGCAATGCCGCGCTTGCCCCGCATCGTGCCGGTGCGGAACAGCGCGCAGATCGGATCGACCAGCAGGGGCCGGAATGCCAGGCCATTCAGGACCGTCGGTGTCGGACCGATGCCGAAATCCACGTCCTGCATTCGAACGGCGTCCATGATGCCGGTCAGCGGCAGCTCGCGAAGCCGGGCGCTGACGCCGGGATAAGCGGCCTGGAACTCGGCCATTACCTCGGGCAGCCTTGTGCCCGCCACGCTGGGCGCGCAGGCGATCGCAACCCGGCCACGATGCGCCGCCGCCAGCCCGTTCGCCTGCCGCAGCCCCGCCATCAGCTCCGTCATCCCGGCGCGGACATGGCTCAGCAACTGCTCGCCTTCGGTGGTCAGCCGAACCTGGCGCGTGGTGCGGGTGAACAGTTGCAGGCCAAGCTGCGCCTCCAATTGCTGGATCTGCATGCTGACGGCGGATTGCGTGCGCCCGATCGCCTCGGCCGCGCGGCGGAAGTTGCGGTGCTCCGCCAGCTCGATGAAAGTTTGCAGCAGATTGAGATTGATATTCACCGCCTGACTATTCTGCGGCCGTCCCACGGCCGCAAGCCGGGTGCGCGATGACCGCCCGCGCCCACCGCTCCGAACTCGCGGTGCCCGGCATCCAGCAGCGCTTCCTCACCAAGGCGACCAGCAGCCCGGCGGACGTGATCTTCCTCGACCTCGAGGATGCCGTCGCTGCGTCCGCGAAGGCGACAGCGCGGGGCATGGTGATCGAAGCGCTGAACACGCTCGATTGGGGCCGGCGCACCATGGCGGTGCGGGTGAACGCGCTCGGCACCTTGTGGGCGCTACGCGACATCGTGGACATCGCACGGGCGTGCCCGCGTTTGGACATCATCCTGCTGCCCAAAGCGGAGAGCGCGTTCGACGTGCAGTTCGTGGCCGAGCTGTTGGCCACCGTCGAGCGTGAGACAGGGCGGGAGCGGCCAATCGGCATCGAAGTGCTGTTGGAGTCGGCTCGCGGCATCGCCCGCGCAGACGAGATCGCGGCCAGCTCCCCCCGGCTGGAAGCGATGGTGTTCGGCGTCGGTGACTACAGCGCCGATCTGCGCACGCCGGACACGGTGTTCGGCCGCCCCAACCCGGACTACGCCGTGCTGACCGATCCGGACGCCGCCGGGCAACGCCAGCTGCATTGGAACGACCAGTGGCATTACGCCCTGGCGCGGATCGTAAACGCCTGCCGCGCGAACGGGCTGCGGCCGATCGACGGACCATATACCGACTACAAGGACCCCGTCGGCTTCCAGGCCAGCGCCGCCCGCGCCCGCAGCATGGGGTTTGAGGGCAAATGGGCCATCCACCCCAGCCAGGTGGAACCAGCCAACGCCGTCTTCTCGCCGCCGCCGGAACAGGTTGCCTGGGCGCGCAGCATCGTCGCGGCGCTGGATGCGGCTGCGGCCTCCGGACAGGGGGCCGTCGGCGTCCAAGGCGTGCTGGTCGACCTCGCCCATGCCCGCCGCGCCCACGAAATACTCACCCGTGCCGCCCTGATCGAACGCGTCGAAGGATCCAGCCCCCATGCCTGACACCATGAGCGACTCCGGGCCCCAACCCGGCCCGACGCAACCTCTCAGCGGCGTACGCGTGCTGGATATCGCCACCTTCCTGGCTGGGCCGTTCTGCGCCACCATCATGGGCGATTTCGGCGCAGACGTGATCAAGGTCGAGCACCCCAAGACGGGCGATCCGTTGCGTGGCTTCGGCACGCCGACCGAATGCGGCGACACCTTCGCCTGGCTCAGCGAGGCGCGGAACAAGCGCTGCATGACGCTGGACCTGCGCGCGTCGGACGGGGCTGCGATCTTCCGCCGCATGATCGCCGAGGCAGATGTGCTGGTGGAGAACTTCCGCCCCGGCACGATGGAGAAATGGGGTTTTGGTTGGGACGTGCTGCGGGCGATCAACCCGCGCCTGGTGATGCTGCGGATCAGCGCCTATGGCCAGACCGGGCCCCTGCGCGGCAAGCCCGGCTTTGCCCGCATCGCCCATGGTTTCAGCGGGCTGTCGTACCTCGCCGGCGAGCCGGGGCGGCCACCAGTGGTGCCCGGCAGCACATCGCTGGCCGACTACATGTCCGGCGTATGGGGCTGCGTTGGAGTTATGATGGCCCTACGCCAGGTCGCGCAAACCGGCGAGGGTCAGGTGGTGGATATCGGCCTGTACGAGTCGATCTTCCGCATGCTAGACGAGATCGCCCCCGTCTACGCCAAGCACGGCACGGTGCGGGAGCGCATGGGCGCCGACGTCCCCGCCGTTGTGCCGCATGGCCATTGGTGCACGCGCGATGGCCGTTGGGTGGCGCTGGCCTGCAGCAGTGACAAGATGTTCGAGCGCTTCGCCACCGCGATCGGCCGCCCCGAACTCGCCAAGGACGGCCCGTACGGCACCACGAAACGCCGGGTCGCCGCACGCGACGCGGTGAACGCGCTGGTGGCGGAGTGGGTCGGCGGGCTGGACTACACGGCCCTGATGGCGGAGTGCGATACGTTTGGCGTGCCCTGCGGCCCGATCAACAGCATCGCCGACATCTTCGAGGAGCCGCAGTTCAAGGCGCGCGGCAACATGGTGGTGGTGGACGACCCGCGCATCGGCTCCGTCACCCTGCCCGCCGGCGTGCCCATGATGTCCGCCACCCCACCCCAACTACGCCACACCGGCCGCGCCATGGGGGCCGACACCGACGAGGTGCTGCGCTCCTTGCTCGGCCTGGATGCGGCTGCGATCGCCGGACTGCGCAGCAGCGGCGCGATCTGACCAATTTAGGAGAAGACCATGACAGCCTCTTCCCGGCAAATGACCCTCGTCGCCTTCCTGCAGGCGCAGAACTGCTCGAACTATCCCGGCTCGTGGCGGCACGAGTCCAGCATGAGCGATTTCCTCACGCCCGACTACTATCAGCGTGTTGGCCGCATCCTCGAGGATGGCAAGTTCCAGATGGCGTTTTTTGATGACCGCCTGGCCATCCCTGATATCTACGGTGACGACCACGCCTCCACCGTGGAGAACGGGGTGCGTGCGGTGAAGATGGACCTTACGCCGATCGTCACCGCGATGGGCATGGCAACGTCACGAATTGGCTTAGGTGCGACCTATTCAACGACGTACTACGAACCGTTCCACGTGGCGCGCTTGTTTGCCACGATGGACCTGATGCTGGGTGGCCGCACCGCCTGGAACATCGTAACTTCGCTGAATGACTCCGAAGCGGCCAACTTTGGCGCCTCCGCACATCTGGAGCACGACGCCCGGTATGACCGCGCGGACGAGTTCCTCGAAGTGGTGATGGGCCACTGGGACACTTGGGCAGATGACGCCCTGATCGTGGACAAGCAGTCCGGCCGCTTCGCCGATGCGTCCAAGGTGCACCGGCTCGACCACCACGGGACCTATTTCCAGTCCCGTGGCCCATTCCCGGTGCCCCGCTCGGCGCAGGGCCACCCGGTGCTGATCCAGGCGGGGCAGAGCGGACGCGGGCGGCTGTTTGCGTCACGTTGGGCGGAGTTGATCTTCGCGGTGTTCCCCAACCTTGCGATCGGCCGCAAGCAATACGGCGAGATGAAGCAGGCGCTCGCTGCCGCCGGGCGTGACCCGGCGAGTGTCAACATCGCGCCCGCCGTGTATGCCATCGTCGCCGAATCTGAAAACATGGCGGCGGAGAAACAGGCCTATATCGACAGCCTGGCCAAGCCGGTGGACGGGCTGAACCTACTATGCGAGGTGTTGAACGTCGATTTCAGCAAGAAGCCGCTGGACGAGCCGTTCAGTGACGAGGAACTCGCCGCCATCACCGGCTGGCGTGGCTTCTGTGACCGGGTGATCACGCTTAGCGGCAAGAAGAACCCGTCGGTGCGGGACTTCGTGCACTTCTCCGGGCGCGGTACAATCAAGGAATTTCCTATCTTTGTCGGCACCCCTAAGAAGATTGCCGACGAGATGGAGGAGTGGTTCGGCAGCGCCTGCGACGGTTTCGTCATCGCTGCGACGCACATCCCCGGCTCCTACGAGGATTTCGTAAGGCTTGTGGTCCCAGAGCTGCAGCGGCGCGGGCTGTTCCAGAAGGACTATGCCGGAGCCACCCTTCGGGAGAACCTGCATCTGAAAAAGCCTGAGATCGGCGCATGGCGTGCAAGGGCTCAGGCCGCCTAATCATCGCACTCCCTTCATCGAGATTACGGGAAGGCGCTGTCAGATTGCCGCTACGTGCTGGATCGGCAGCTCGAGGCCACGGCGCCGAACCAGAAGTGGATCGCCGACTTTACCTACATCTGGACGGCCGAAGGCAGGCTCTATGTGGCGGCCGTCATCGACCTGCTCTCGCGTCGTGTGGTCGGCCGGTCCATGAGCGCCACGATGGCTGCCCATCTGGTCGCGGATGCGTTGATGATGGCGATCTGGCGCCGCGGTAGACCGGACGCACTGCTGCATCACTCGGATCAGGGCAGCCAAGGCGGACTAACCGGTCGTCGCAACTCAGCCATCGGCACCCTGGTAGAGCGCACGACACGGTTCACCATGTTGCTGCACCTGCCGCTGATGCCGGGCTACGGCGACGGACCGCGCGAGAAGAACGGCCCTGCACATCGCGTATCTCCCGCCGACTCAATGGGATCAAACATCTGTTGCAGAACAGGCAAACGGCGTACTACACCGCCTGATCCGCCGCGCTGCGGCATAGGAGGGGCCTCATGGACCTGATTCCGCATCGATTTGACGAGCGCCGAATTACCACCCGGTCGCCAACGAGCCGGCGGTCTTCAAGGCTGCCGCGGCGAGTGCGCTTCCCGTCATGCTCAAAGGACCAATCGGCTGCGGCAAGACGCGGTTCGTCGAGCGCATGGCCTGGGACCTCGGGCGCCCGTTGATCACCGTGGCGTGTCACGAGGACATGACGGCCGCCGATCTCCGCAGGTTGCTTTCTGCTGACATACGGGGGCACGATCTGGAGCGACGGCCCGCTCACGACAGCGGTCCGTCATGGCGCGATCTGCTACCTGGACGAGGTCGTCGAGGCGCGGCAGGACACCGTTGTCATCATCCGTTCCGCCGACCGACAACCGGCGCGTCCTGCCGCTCGACCGCGAGGGGAAACTCGCCCCGGCACATCCCGATTTCTTGCTCGTGGTCAGCTACAACCCCGGCTACCAAAGTGCGGTGAAGGACCTGAAGGAGTCGACCAAGCAGCGCTTCGTGGCGATCGACTTCGACTACCCACCGGCAGAGGCCGAGGCCGCCATCGTCGCAGCGGAGTCGGGCGTCGAACCGGCGCTGGCCGCCGGCCTTAAGCGTAGATGCGGCGGCGCTCCGCTGTGGAGTGCCGCCTCCCCGGGCCAAGGCGGGGCAGGCGCCCGCGGGGCAGGCTGGGTGGCGCGCAAGGTGGTCCAATCCGGACGTTCCACGCCGGCGGCGCTGTCCCATTCCGGGTAGGTCGCCAGCACCGCCCCGATCGTGTCCGACCGGGCGTCGCGGGCGCCCGGGGTGGGACTGGCCTCACCCGGCGTGTCGTTGGCCGCGCCGTCACCGTCTACGCCGCGCGCCGTCTCCACCGTGAGGCTCAGCGCGTCATCTTGCGTTTCGGGCAGCTCCCAAAGAGGGATGTTGTCGGCGCGATACGCGGGTTCGACCACGAAGGTCCGGGCATTGAACTGCAGCCGCATCTGACCGAGATCGTTGGCCAGCAAACCCCCGACGCGGCGACTGAATAGCGGATCCTGCCACTGCTCCGGGTCCGTCCGAAACAACGCGCACCCCTTCGCCACGAGGCCGTCACCATCATCGATGTCGGGGTCGAGCAGGGCTCTGGCCAGGCGCGCCATCAGGGTGACGACGGTTTGCACGCCACCGGGCTGCGCCTCGTGGAACCCGGCCCACAACCGGCGCAGGCCAGGGAAGCTACGGATCGCCAGCGTCTCCACCCGGCGTCCTCGATGAGGCCGATTATCGCGACCTGCAGCGGCTTCAGTTGCAGCAGAGGATACCGCACGGCGGCAAGGCCAAGTGCGCCTGCGCGGTGGCAGCGCGGTACAGATCGCGGATACGTACGCTGGATACGCCGGGATATGTCGGCGGCAACAGGATCGTTCCGGATGCGATCATCGTGCGCCGCGAAAGTCCAGGCGCGCCGGCTTCGACGCGGGCCGCGCGGCCCCACAGCCCGGCATCCAACGCGGCCACCATCCGCTCGCAATCGGCGAAGGCCGCCGCACCGGTGTGGTTGCCCAGCGTCGCCAAGGCCAATGGATCGTTCAGCATGAAATAGGCCGCCGGCGCGCCTTGTCCCGCGCCGTCGCCTTCAGCCCGACCGCTACGAAGTCGACGGAGGCGGCCCCCCGTTGCGGAGCAACCGTTTGATGTGGCGCATCATGCCCGCGACCCAGTTGGCTCAGCTGTGACGACCCACCTATCGGGCAGATGCTCCGGTTCAACCACCCGGGATCCTGGACCGAGGTCCCACCGCTGCTGCTCTCTCATCCCCGAACAGACCACGAAGCCGGCAGCCGACCAAACCGTGCACGCAAATCGCGACAGAGCCATTTTCATACGACGCGACACGGGATACGCCTTCGGACACCCTAGCAACGGCCGCGCACATGTAGGGGGTGGTCCTCCTAGGCCGCCAACGCCTTGTCTCGCGCCACCACCCCCAGCCGCTGCCGGATCACCTCAATCTGATATCCATCGGTCACACGCGGCGCGCAGAATAGCCCAGCATCCAATGCGTCCGGGTACAGCGCTGCGAACTCCGAAGCGTTGTGGAATATCCCGC
>CAXTWC010000220.1:0-8620 GCA_964247805.1 uncultured Acetobacteraceae bacterium
ACCAGCCGCCGGACACCGACATCATGGTGTTCCACACCAGGCCGGGCATGGCGAACGGCACTTCCATGCGCCAGAACTTCTGCCAGGGCGACAGGCGGAAGGCGGTGGCGCATTCGGCCAGGTCGGCCGGCACGGTCTTCAGCGACTGGTAGAAGCTGAACGCCATGTTCCAGGCCTGGCTGGTGAAGATGGCGAAGATGGCGGCCAGTTCGACGCCCAGTACGCGGCCGGGGAACATGCCCATGAAGAACACGACGGTGAAGGTGAGAAAGCCGATGATCGGCACCGACTGCAGGATGTCGAGGATCGGCACCAGCACCAGCCCGGCCCGGCGGCTCTTGGCGGCCCAGGTGGCGTAGGTGAAGGTGAAGATCAGCGAACAGACCAGGGCGGCGGCCATGCGCAGGGTGGTGCGGAGCGCGTAACCGGGCAGGTACGCCGGGTCGAGGCTGATATCGGCCACCTGGGCCAGCGGGATGACTGTCTGCCGCGCGCCGCTCGCGAAGGCGAACAGCAGGCCGCCGATGCACAGCAGTGCCGCAATGTCGAAGATGTTCGGAAGCCGGCGGGAGGACGCGAAGGCCGGGAAGGTGGTTCCGGACATGGTGCGGTCCTCGGGGCTAAGGGGGCTTCGCGTGCCCCATAGCGGGCCGCCTGCATTGTGTCACGCTGGCATCGTGTTGCCGTTGCGTGACGGCTCAGCCCGTGGAGCCAAATCCCCCAGCGCCGCGTGTGCTGCGGGCGGAGAACGCGTCCACCACGGTGAGGCTGGGCCGCAGGATCGGCACGAACAGCAACTGCGCGAACCGCTCGCCGGGGTGCAGCGTGACCGGCTCAGTGCCGGGCGGGTTGCGGTTCCAGGCACTGACCAGGATGGGGCCGGTGTAGTCGGGATCGATCAGGCCCACGAGGTTGCCGAGCACCAAGCCCTTCTTGTGGCCCATGCCCGATCGCGGCAGCACCAGGGCCGCCATGCTCGCATCCGCCATGTGCACCGCGAACCCGGCGGGGATCAGGGCGGGAGCGGTGCCCGGGGCGATGGCTAGGGGCGCGTCCAGGCAGGCGTGCAGGTCGATCGCTGCCGCCATGGCGGTTTGGTAGGTGGGGAGGCCCCATTCGTGCAGGCGAGGGTCCAGCACGACGAGCTCGACGGCGATCAAGGAGCAGATCCTCCCTCTCTTCTCCCTCTCCCGTTCTTCACGGGAGAGGGTCGGGGTGAGGGCTCTTCGGTCACTGAGACTGCGTCATTTCGCGGCACTCGCACCCTCACCCCGGCCCTCTCCCGCCCGCGGGAGAGGGAGAAGGAAGTAAGTGCGATTACCCTGGCCGGGCATGCCCCCTCCGTCGGCTGCGCCGCCACCTCCCCCGTGAAGGGCGGGGGAGGAACTAAGGTTACGCCGCTCACGACAGCGCCTTCGCGATCCGGTCGGCCAGCCGGGTAGCTACCTCGGCCTTGGGCAGCATCGGCCAGTCTTCCGCCCCGTCGGCAGTGACGAGGTGCACCTGGTTGTTCTCCCCGGCCATGATGCCGGTGGAGGGACGCACATCGTTGGCCAGGATCCAGTCGCAGCCCTTCCGCAGGCGTTTGGCCGTCGCGTTCTCGGCCACATTCTGGGTCTCCGCCGCGAACCCGACCACCAGGCGGGGGCGGTTCGGGCCGGGGGCGGAGAGCGTGGCCAGGATGTCGGGGTTGGGTCGCAGGACCAGCGAGGGGGGCGCCGCGCCCGGCTGCTTCTTCAGCTTCTCCGTCGCCGGTTCCACATGCCAATCGGCCACAGCCGCTGCGCACACCGCCACATCCACCGGGAGCGCGGCCTGACACGCCGCCAGCATCTCGGACGCTGTTTCCACCCGGTGCACCGTGACCCCGGACGGCGGTATCTGTGCGGTCGGGCCGGTAACCAGCGTCACACTCGCGCCGAGGTCGAGCAAGGCAGCGGCGATGGCCGTGCCCTGGCGGCCGGAGGAGCGGTTGGCGATGTAGCGCACCGGGTCGATCGGCTCGTGGGTCGGCCCGCTGGTGACCAGGGCATGCTTGCCAGCCAGCGGTTTGGGCCCGAAGAACGCCTCGATCGCGGCGAGGATGGCGGGCGGCTCCGACAGTCGCCCCGGGCCGAACTCGTTGCAGGCCATGACGCCCTCGTCCGGCCCGACGAACCGCACGCCGCGGCTGCGCAGGGTCGCGACGTTGGCGACGGTCGCCGCGTGCAGCCACATCCGCACATTCATCGCCGGGGCGGCCAGCACCGGCTTGTCGGTCGCCAGCAGCACGGTGGTCGCCAGGTCGTGCGCCCGCCCGGCGGCCATCGAGGCCAGGATGTCCGCACTCGCCGGCGCCACCACCAGCAGGTCGGCGGCCCGGGACAGTTCGATGTGCCCCATCTCGCTCTCGTCGGTCAGCGACCAGAGATCGGTGTAGACCTTTGTCTCGGTCAGCGCCTGCAGGCTGAGCGGGGTCACGAAGTGCGCGCCACCCGCCGTCAGCACCGCCGTCACGCCATAGCCGGACTTGCGCAACAGCCGCACCAACTCCTGCGCCTTGAACGCCGCGATCCCGCCGGACACGATCAGCAGGATCCGCCGCTGAGTCACAGCCGCCGGCCGGTGTGGATGGCGGCGATCC
Organism: uncultured Acetobacteraceae bacterium; assembly: GCA_964247805.1. GTDB lineage: Bacteria > Pseudomonadota > Alphaproteobacteria > Acetobacterales > Acetobacteraceae > LMUY01. The sequence goes on from CAXTWC010000220.1 coordinate 2,624, forward strand.
CACCCGAGAGATTGCGGTGACGCACCTGCTCCAGCCCGGCGGCGCGCATCATCTCCTCCAGCGTGGTCTGGTCCGGGAAGGTGCGGATGCTCTCGGCGAGATAGCGGTAGCTTTCCGCGTCTCCGGCGATCGCCTGGCCGAGGCGGGGCAGCACCTGGAACGACCAGGCATCATACACCGGTGCGAGTGCCGCCACCTGCACGCGGGAGAACTCCAGGCAGGCGAACCGTCCTCCCGGGCGCAGCACCCGGCGGGCCTCGCGCAGGGCCGCCGGCTTGTCGGTCACGTTGCGCAGGCCGAATGCGATGGAGACCACGTCCACGCTGCGATCCGGCAACGGCAGCGTCTCGGCGTCGGCGACCAGGAAGGTCACGCTGGCCGCATGGGCGCGGGTGGCGGCGCGGTCCCGGCCCACGCCGAGCATCGACGGGTTGATGTCGGACAGGATCGCGGGCCCTCCCCCGGCTTCGCGCCAGCCGAAGGTGATGTCCCCGGTGCCACCCGCCAGGTCGAGCAGGGTGCGATTCGGTCTGGGCTGCAGGGCGGCCACAAAATCCCGCTTCCAAACGCGGTGGATGCCGAGCGACATCAGGTCGTTCATCAGGTCGTAGCGCGGCGCCACGCTGTCGAACACGGCCCGCACCAGCGGCTTCTTGGCGTCGCGCGGGACGGTCTGGTAGCCGAAGTCGGTGGTGTCGCCAGGGATGGCGCCGGGGGGATTGTTGCTCATGTCCCCACTGTATAGCCTGCCCGGCACCCATGCCGGAACTCCCCGAAGTCGAGACCGTGATGCGCGGCCTGCAAGCGCGGCTGGAGGGGCGGGTGATCGTGCGTGCGGTCGTGCACCGCCCCGACCTGCGCTGGGCCCTTCCCCCGCGCCTCGCCGTGCGGCTCACCGGCGCGCGGGTGGAGGGCTTCCGCCGCCGGGCCAAATACATCCTGATGCGGTTGGACGGCGGCGATAGCGTGCTGCTGCACCTCGGCATGTCCGGCCGGATGGTGCTCGGGCCGCTGAACCCGAACAGCATCACCCTGCACGAGCATATCGTGCTGGAAACGGACGATGGCTGGCGGGTGGGCTTCGTCGACCCGCGACGGTTCGGCTCGGTGGACCTGATCGCCACGGACCGGGAGGACGAGCATCGTCTGCTGACCGGGCTCGGGCCGGAGCCGCTGGACGACGCGTTCTCCACCGGCGTGCTGGCACGGGCGCTGGCGGGCAAGCGCACCCCGGTGAAGGCAGCCTTGCTGGACCAACGCCTGGTGGCGGGCCTTGGCAACATATACGTGTGTGAGGCGCTGTTCCGGGCCCGCATCGCGCCGGACCGCCAGGCCGCGACCATTCCGCGCGCCGGGTCGGCCCGGCTGGTCACGGCCATCAAGGCGACGCTGACCGAGGCGATCGCGGCGGGCGGCTCGTCACTGCGCGATTACGTGCAGCCGGACGGCGAACTAGGCTATTTCCAGCACGCCTGGAAGGTGTACGGGCGCGAGGGCCAGCCGTGCGAACGTTGCCCCGGACCGCCGTCCTGCACCGGTGTGGCGCGGATGGTGCAGTCGGCCCGGTCAACCTTCCACTGTGCCCGCACGCAACGTTGAAGACCTCGCAGGGCGGGCAGCCGTCTGGTAAGTTAGGGTATGTCCGTCGTGTTCGACAAACTCAGCTTCATGCGGCATCTAGAAAGCGAGGGCACGTTCGCTGGCCAACAGGCAGAGAAACTGTCGGAGGCATTTCACCAAGCGGTTAGGGGACGGTTGCTACAAAGACCGCCATCGTTTGGCTCGAAGCACGCATTGGTCGCATGGACGCGCGCGTCGACGCGAAGCGAGCCGGCGTGGACGCGAAGCTGGCCGGTGTGGATGCCAAGATCGCCTCTGTCGAAGCTGCGATCGCAAACCAGAATGTATGGACTGTTGGTATGGGTGTCGCCTTGTTCAGCGCTCTCTCCGCAATTCGCTTCTTCGTTCACTAAGTTCTTCCAACGTATCCCCGGTTGGGTTACGAAATGATAAAGTAATTCGAGGATGAGAATAGTGCCGGAGCTTATCCTGGTTGAAACCCATGGAGCCGTCGGGCTGATTCGTCTACATCGCCCGGCGGCTTTGAATGCGTTGTGCGACCAGTTGGTCGCTGAAGTCGGCGCGCAGCTGATGGACTTCGATGCAAACCCAGACGTCGGCGCCATCATCATCACCGGGTCGGAAAAGGCCTTTGCCGCCGGGGCCGACATCAAGGAGATGCAGTCCCGAACCTACCCGGCGGTGCTCCAAGCGGACTTCATCGCTGCCTGGGAGACGGTCCTCAGGGTGAACAAGCCGGTCATCGCCGCGGTGGCCGGGTTCGCACTCGGCGGTGGCTGCGAACTGGCCATGATGTGCGACATGATCGTCTGCGCCGACACCGCCAAGTTCGGCCAGCCGGAGATCAACCTCGGAGTCATGCCCGGCGCAGGCGGCACGCAACGCTTCACCCGCGCCGTGGGCAAGTCCAAGGCGATGGACATGTGCCTGACCGGACGGATGATGGACGCCCAGGAAGCCGAGCGATCCAACCTCGTGGCCCGGGTGTTCCCGGCGGACACGATGCTCGAGGAAGCAATCAAGATCGCGACCAAGATCGCCAGCCAATCCAAGACGGCGTCATTGCTGACGAAGCGTGCCATCAACACCGCGTTCGAGACCACCCTGACCCAAGGAGTCGCGACGGAACGGGGCTTGTTCCTGTCGCTGTTTGGCACTGCCGACCAGATCGAGGGGATGGCAGCCTTCGTGGAAAAGCGTAAGCCGACCTTTGGGCAGTCGTGACCGCGCTTGACTCCGGCCCATCGTGGCTCCTAGAAACCGCCCCTTCCCTACGTCGCACTTTCGTTCGCGATCGTGGGTCGATCCAACCTGCTTGATTGAGACATAGAACCCGATGGCGAACACCGCTTCCGCGCGCAAGCGCATCCGTCAGACCGAGCGCCGCACGGAGCGCAACCAGGCCCGCAAGTCCCGCATGCGTACTTTCGTCAAGAAGGTCGAAGTGGCGATCGCCAGCGGCGACAAGGCTCAGGCAGCGGCGGCGTTCCAGGCCGCCCAACCCGAAATGCAACGCGCTGCCGGCAAGGGTGTGATCCACGCCAACACCGTCGCTCGCAAACTGTCTCGCCTGTCCAAGCGCATCAAGCATCTGGCGGCTGCTGCAGCCTCCTGATCTGCGCCTTCGCTTGACCGGCAAAATACTGCCGGCCGAAGTCGTTTGAGTTCCAAGGCCGGGTGACCCTCAAAGGGACATCCGGCCTTTCTCATTTCAATCTATACTTCCTCATTACATGATTTTCACGGTTTTGGATTGCTTCCATAGCCGACCTGACCTACAACCATGACTGGCCAACTGGACCGCCAAACGACGATATTTCGTTTTGCAAAAGTTGGTGTTGGGAACGTTGAGGCAGGTGCGGATGATCAGATTTGGCGGCCCGGCTGATCTGCAAAACGAGCAGGCCGCCCCAGAAACGACCCCGGAGTCCGGCCCGGCTGCCGACCTCAACGCACAATGGACCCGGGTTCGGGATCGGCTGAAGTCGGACGTGGGCGAGGTCGAATACCGCACATGGTTGCGCCAGATGGCCTTGGCCGGCCGCGATGGCGACGAGGTGACCGTCACCTTGCCGACCCGCTTCCTGCGGGACTGGGTGCGCAGCCATTACGGCGACAAGCTCAGCATGCTGTGGCAAGCCGAGAACAGCGACGTGCAGCGTGTCGATCTGCGGGTCGGCACCGCCCGTACCGCGCCAGCTCCCTTGGCTGAAAGCTTGTCGGCCGAGCCCGCGGAGACCAGCCGCCCACTCCGGGTCGAGGAACGCGCCGACACCAGGGTCACCGATCTGGCCGGGGCACTCGATCCGCGCTTCTCGTTCGATGCCTTCGTCGTCGGCAAACCGAACGAGTTCGCCTACGCCTGCGCCAGGCGCGTCGCTGAACAGCCCGCCAGCCAAGGCTTTAACCCGCTATTCCTCTACGGCGGTGTCGGCCTGGGCAAGACCCACCTGATGCACGCCATCGGCGTCGAGCTGACCCGGCGCGACAACGCCCGCCCGCTCGCCGTGGTCTACATGTCGGCCGAGAAGTTCATGTATCGCTTCATCGCCGCCTTGCGCGCCAAGTCCACCATGGACTTCAAGGAAAGCATGCGCTCGGTCGACGTGCTGATGGTCGACGACGTCCAATTCCTGATCGGCAAGGACAGCACGCAGGAAGAGTTCTTCCACACCTTCAATGCCCTGGTCGACGAGGGCAAGCAGATCGTGATCTCCTCCGACAAAAGCCCTTCCGAGCTGGACGTGGAGCAGCGCCTGCGCACCCGGCTCGGCTGCGGCATGGTGGCCGACATCCACGCCACCACGTTCGAGCTCCGTGTGTCCATCCTGGATGCGAAGGCCGCCCGCGCCGGGGTGGACGTTCCGCGCCGGGTGCTGGAGTTCCTGGCCCACAAAATCACCACCAACGTCCGCGAGCTGGAAGGGGCGCTCAACCGCCTGCTCGCCCATGCCAGCCTGTTCGGCCGTGCCGTCACGCTGGAGTCCACCCAGGACGTGCTGCGCGACGTGCTCAAGGCGCACGACCGCAAGGTGACCATCGAGGAGATCCAGAAGCGGGTCGCCGAGCACTATCACCTCAAGCTGGTGGAAATGAGCAGTGCGCGGCGCGCCCGCAACGTGGCCCGGCCCAGGCAAGTGGCCATGTACCTGGCGAAGCAGCTCACCAGTCGCTCACTCCCCGAGATCGGCAAGAAGTTCGGCAACCGCGACCACACCACCGTCATGCACGCCTGCAGCCGCGTGCAGGAGATCATGGGCGTGGATGCCGGGTTCGCCGAGGATGTCGAACTCCTCCGCCGCATGCTGGAAAGCTAACCCGGGTTCCAAGGACCCACGGCCTTCGGCGGGTCTGGGCACGGCCCAGCGCTTCCTTCTAACCTCCCGTTTGCTTGACTGGCCGCGCCTGCTACGCTGCAGAACTTGTTATTTTGCGCCCCGAGTCTGGCCAGCGCCGAGGGACCTCATCCATGAAGCTCAAGGCCGACCGCGCCACTCTCATCAAGGCGCTTGCCCACATCCAAAGCGTGGCTGAGAAGCGCAACACGATCCCCATCCTGGCCAATGCGCTGATCGCCGTGCGCGATGGCAAGCTCAGCTTCACCGCCACGGACATGGAGATCGCCGTGGTGGAGGAGGTCCCCGCCGCCACCAGCCGCGACGGCGCCACCACCGCCCCCGCCATCACACTCTACGAAATCGTCCGCAAGCTGCCCGATGGCGCCGAGGTGGAGCTGGATTTCCCCGGCGGCGATGCCCAACTCGCCCTCCGCGCCGGACGTTACGCAACCAGCCTCGTCACGCTTCCCACCGACGACTTCCCCTCCATGACGGCGGGACAACTGCCCCACCGTTTCCACCTCTCCGCGCTAGCCTTGCGTGGGCTGATCGACCGCACCCGGTTCGCGATCAGCACCGAGGAGACGCGGTACTACCTCAACGGCATCTTCCTGCACGCCGCCGACGGGGAGGATGGCCGCGTGCTGCGCGCCGTGGCCACCGACGGCCACCGCCTGGCCCGCGTCGAGGAGCCCCTGCCCGAAGGCGCCGGGTCCATGCCCGGCGTGATCGTGCCCCGCAAGACGGTGGCCGAGCTCCGCAAGCTGCTGGACGAGGCGCAGGGCGACGTGGAATGCGCCCTGTCAGACACGCGCATCCAGTTCACCGTCGGCACCGTCCAGCTCACCAGCAAGCTGATCGACGGCACCTTCCCGGAATACGAGCGGGTGATCCCCCGCGACAACGACAAGATCCTGCGGGTCGGCAAGAAGGACTTTGCCGAGGCCGTCAGCCGCGTCGCCGCCATCAGCAACGAGCGCTCCCGCCCGGTGAAGATGTCGCTCGCCCGCGACCTGCTGGTGCTGTCTGCGGCCAGCCCCGAGCAAGGCACCGCCAGTGAGGAGCTGGACGGCGACCG
>CAXTWC010000221.1:0-8616 GCA_964247805.1 uncultured Acetobacteraceae bacterium
CTCGCCACGGCGCGGGGGGTCCAGCTCCACCTCCGCAATCCGCAGCGGCTTGCTCTCGGCATAGGGCGGCGCGGCGCCCATGCGGTCCAGGACCGCGGCTCTGATCCTCATCGCAGCGCCCCCTCTATACCAACTCGACTTCAGCGGCCTTGGCTGGAACGCGGGCGCGCAGTTCGTCCACAAGCACGCGGGTGTTCTCGGTGTAGTCAATCGGCACGGCCACCAGGTGGACGCCGCCCTGGAACGCCGCCTCCAGCGCCGGGATCAGCCCTGCGGTGCTCGCCACCCGGGTGCCCTTGGCGCCGTAGCTTTCGGCGTAGCCCACGAAGTCCGGGTTGCCGAACGTCAGCCCGTAATCCGGGAAGCTGTCCACCGCCTGCTTCCAGCGGATCATGCCGTAGGCGCCGTCGTCCAGCACCAGCACCACCAGGTTCAGCCGCAGGCGGACCGCGGTCTCCATTTCCTGGCTGTTCATCATGAACCCGCCGTCGCCGCATACCGCCAGCACGCGCCGGTCCGGGTGGAGCATCGCCGCCATCATCGCCGAGGGCAGGCCCGCGCCCATCGTGGCCAGCGCGTTGTCCAGCAGCAGGGTATTGGCGACGTAGGTGCGGTAGTTCCGCGCAAACCAGATCTTGTACATCCCGTTGTCCAGCGCCACGATGCCGTCGGGCGGGATCACCTGGCGCACGTCGTGCACCAGGCGCTGCGGCGTCGGTGGCCAGCGGTCCTCCTCCGCCCGGTCGGCGATGCGGGCGAGGATGCCGTCGCGCAAGGCAAGCAGCGCACCGGCGTGGTGCAGCTTGCCCTCCACCCGGTCGGCCAGCAGCTCCAGGCTCGGGCCGACGTCGCCGACCACCTCGGCATGCGGGAAGTAAACCTGGTCCACGTTGGCCGGGGTGTAGCCGACATGGATCACCTTCGGCCCGCCTGGCCCCATGATGAAGGGCGGCTTCTCGATGGTGTCGTGGCCGATGGCGATGATCAGGTCGGCCTGGTCCACGGCCTCGTGCACGTAGTCACGCTCGCTCAAGGCGGCGGTGCCCATGTACAGGGTGCCGCCGCCGGGCACGGTACCCTTGCCCATCTGCGTCGTGAAGAACGGGATTTGCAGTCGCCGCACGAAGCCGGCCAGCCCGGCGGTGCTTCGCGGGCGCGACGCCGCGGCGCCCAGCATGATCAGCGGGCGCCGGGCGGCCAGGATCATCTCCGCCGCCCGGTCGAGCGCCGCCCGGTGCGCGACGGGGATCTCGATGGGATGCACCGGCACCACTGGCACATCCTCGCACAACTCCCCGGCCACGTCCTCGGGCAGCTCCAGCAGCACGGGGCCGGGCCGCTCCTCCATGGCGATGCGGAAGGCGTCGCGCACCAGGGTCGGGATGCTGCCGGCGCTGACGATCTGGCGCGACAGCTTGGTGAGCGGCTTGAAGGTGGCCACCACATCCACGATCTGAAACCGCGCCTGGCGGCTACTCATGATGCCCTTCTGGCCGGTGATCATCACCATCGGCATGGCGCCGAGCAGGGCGTAGGCTGCCCCCGTGGTCAGGTTCAGCGCGCCCGGGCCGAGCGTGGTCAGGCACACGCCTGGCCGGCCGGTCAGGCGGCCGTGCGTCGCGGCCATGAAGGCGGCGCCCTGTTCGTGCCGGGTCAGCACGAGCTGGATCGAGGAGTTGCGCAGGCTCTCGACCACGTCGAGGTTCTCCTCACCGGGCACGCCGAAGATGCGGTCCACACCCTCGTTCTCCAGGGCCGCCACAAGCAGGTCAGAACCTTTGGGCATTGCATCCTCCTTCAACGTCGGGCCTGACGCCCGGCCTTCCCGCCGCATCCTACGGGACTCTGACGGGTACGCTCTTGTACAGCCATCCGTCATCCGGTGCTTGGTTATATGCGCGCCGTAACCCCGTCTATGGCGGCCGTCTCACGCGACGGTATCGTCACCAACGCGATCACGGCAGACGCGACCGCGGTGGCGGCCAGGAAATAGAGCGCCCCCGCAAAGCCGCCGGTGGCGTCCTTGATCCAGCCGACCATGAAGGGACCGACGAAGCCGCCCAAGTTGCCGATGCAGTTGATCATGGCAATGCCGCCAGCAGCCGCCGTGCCGGTCAGGAACTCGCTCGGCATCGGCCAGAACGAGGGCTTGCTGCCGTAGATGCCGACCGTGGCGATCGCGACGGCAATCAGTGCCCCGTACGTGTTGCCCAGGGCGGCCGAAGCTGCCAGGCCAGCGGCGCCCAGCAGGCACGCCACGATGAAGTGCCACTTGCGCTCCCGCGTCCGGTTCGAGGACCGGCTCCAGGCCAGCATCCCAATGGGTCCCAAGGACGTAGGGCGCCGCGGTCAGCAGGCCGGTGCGCATGTCGGACCCGCCCAGGCCCTTGACGATCTGCGGCAGGAAAAGGTGATGCCGTAGGTCGCCATGACGATGGCGAAATCCTACGTTCCTGGCTGCGACCGCACCGGGGCATCTCGCAAGACAAGTTGCCGCTCTACCTCGGTTTCTTCCAGTTCGTGCACAACGCACGCCGACGCGGCAAAGCCCTGCTCAGTGCACTCGTTGCAGCCTTGGCGGCATGACCTCAGCCTACCGCCCCGGAACCCGACAAGGGCCTCGCGGAAATAGCATACAGGCCGAGCACCGCGTCGTTAGCTGGCATGTCGACGTGTGGTCTTACGTTCGGAAAAGCTTTTCCGTTGCGGGCGACGGGCCGCCGTGTATGCTGGCTCGCGTAACGAGGCAGACCGGAAAAGCCTGATGCTCAAAGCGGCAATCACCATCCATGATGTTGCACGTGTCGCCGGTGTCAGCATCGGCACGGTGTCGAAGGCACTCAACCGCCATGGGCAACTGACGGTCGAGACCCGCGATCGGGTCCTGCGCGCGGCCGAGCAATTGAAGTTCCGGCCCAATGCTCTCGCGCAGAGCCTGCACCAGAAGCGATCGTTTACCGTGGGGCTGATCAGTCGTGATCCGTTCGGGCGCTTCAGCCTGCCACTGCTCGAAGGCATCGAGAACGCGCTCGACCCGGCCCGCATGTCCGTGTTCGTGTGCCGACCAACGGAGGATCCTGTCGAAGAGCGACGGCACATCGAGTCCCTGATTTCGAAACGGGTGGATGGACTCATCGTCACCTCCCGGCGGACGGATGAACGGGATCCGGTCGACTGCTCTGGAACATCTATCCCGATCGTCTACGCCTACGCCCAGGCATCCGGGCCCGGCGTTCACTGCGTGCTGCCCGACGATCGCGGCGGCGGCCGGCTTGCCGGAGAGCATCTGATTTCGCGAGGGCGCTCGGCCCTGGCCCATATCACCGGTCCCGAGCACTTCACCGCGGTCCGCGAGCGACTGGACGGTTTCACCGACGCTCTTCGCGAAGCAGGACTCCGGCTGGACGAAACCGCTTGTCTTTCGGGTCCTTGGAGTGAGGCTTGGGGTCGCGAGGCGGTCGGTCGCCTGCTCGAGGCTCGCGCGCCCCTCGACGCGATCTTCTGCGGCAGCGATCAAATCGCACGCGGGGTCGCAGACGCTTTGCGCGAGCACGGGTTGCGCGTGCCAGATGATGTCGCCCTCGTGGGTTTCGACAATTGGGAGATCATCGCCGCGGCCACCAGGCCACCGCTCACCACGATCGATCCTTGTCTGGAGACGCTCGGGCAGCAGGCTGCAACTTATCTGCTGGCAATGATCGCAGGAGATGATCCGCCTGTTCCGCGGTCAACCTACCACCCTTGCCGCTTGGTCATCCGTCAATCATGCGGCGGAGCGCCGACCATCTAAAGCGGCCGAAAGTGCCGCAATTTCGGGAGACGTCATGAATAAACTAGCAAAGTACGCCCTCGGCCTTGGATTGCTCGCGCTCAGCATGGCCGAGACCCGTGCGGCCGAGTTGACGCTTTGGGCACGCGCCACCACGGAAGCTTACTCGGTGGCGGTGGTTAAAGCATGGAACGAGAGCCATGCGGACAAGATCACCTTGAACCTCATTCCGAATGAGCAATTCGTGGCCAAGGTGGGCACGGCCATCGCCGCCGGGTCGCCACCGGACCTGATGTCTATCGACTTGGTCTACATCCCTTCGTTCGCCCGTGCGGAGCAGCTCACGGACCTGACCGCGTTCGCCAAGGACCTACCATTCTTCGATAAGCTCAGCCCATCACACATTCGGCTCGGGACCTTCGGCGGCAAACTTTACGCGATGCCGTATAGCGCGGAGGCGTCGATCCTGATGTATAACAAGGCGCTATTTCGCCGGGCCGGGCTGGATCCGGAGAAACCGCCCCGTTCCTGGGCCGAAGTGCAGTCGGCTGCCGAGAAGATTACCGCGCTTGGCGACAACACCTACGGTTACTACTTTCCGGGCAACACGGCCGGACTCAATGTCTTCACGTTCCTACCGCGCATCTGGGCGGCCGGCGGTGACATTATGAGCCCAGACGGTTCGAAAGCCACGCTCACCGACCCGGCTGTCGCCGCCGCGCTCGGTCACTTCCATGCGCTGTGGGCCGCCAAGACCGTGCCACCCTCCGCTCGTGCGGATGGAGCCGAGAATACCGTCGCGACGCCGGCGAGCGGTAAAGTCGGCCTCTGGTCGGGCGGCGCCTTCACTCTCACCGGCCTGAAGCGGCTCGCGCCGACCATAGAAGTTGGGGCCACCTTCATTCCGGGCGAAAGGGAAGGGCAGTGGTCCTCGTCCGCAGGCGGCGACTCCATCGCCATCCCTCAAGGCAGCAAGCAGGCCAAGATCGCCTGGGACTTCATCCAGTGGAGCTACTCGCCAGACGTGCAGGTGGGCATCCTCGCCCGCAACCACTTCCTCCCGGTTCGGACCGACCTAGCGAACAACGAATACACGGCAAGCGAACCGGCTTACCTCGTCGCGGCGCAGGCCATCTCGAACGGTAGGACACCCTACAGCTTCGTCTACAATGATCTATTAAACAGTCCGCAGGGGCCGTTCCTGCGCATGTTGCAGCGCGCGGTATTCGACGGTGACGTACAGGGCGCGATCACGGAAGCGCAGAAGCGGTTCACACAGATCATCGATCAGGATCGCTGACCCGCGTCGATGAAGCGGCGTAATTGGCTTGGCTGGGTATTTGCCGCGCCGGCGTTGGCGCTCACGGGAGTGTTCTTCCTGTGGCCACTGGCGCTGGTGGCGTGGATCTCCGCACATAACTGGCCACTAATCGGCCGCCCCCGCTGGATCGGGTGGCGGAACTACCTGGCTGCTTTCGACGACGACGTGTTCCTGGGCGCGTTACGCTCCACCCTGGCCTACACCGCTATCATTACGCCGGTCCTATTCGTCATCGCCTTCGGATTGGCGCTGCTGGCCGACGTTGATCGGCGGGGTGCGACGCTGTTCCGCACGATCTGGTTTCTGCCGACGTCGATCGGTATCAGCACAGCCAGCGTGCTCTGGGTCTGGATGCTGAACGGCGATGTCGGCGTCTTCACGATGATCCTCAACCGGCTCGGCCTGGCATCAGGTCCCGTGCCCTACCTCGACTCCGTTCCAGGCGCGTTCACCGCGGCATCCACGATGGTGGTGTGGAAGACGGTCGGGTTCACGATGATTCTGCTCTTGGTCGGCTTGCGGGCGATTCCGGGAGAGTTGCACGAAGCGGCGCGGATCGACGGCGCGAGCGGCTGGCAATCGTTCCGGCATATCACGATGCCGCTGATGCGGCGGTCGGTAAAGCTCGCTTTATTGCTGTCCCTCACCGGGTCGCTCCTGGTGTTCGACCCGTTCTATGTCATCACGCGAGGCGGACCACAGAATGGCACGATTAGCCTGGTCTACTGGATCTACAACAGTGCGTTCGTCTCGTTCCGGGTTGGCTACGCGGCGGCACTTGCCTTGCTGCTGCTGGCATTGGTGCTCGCGGTGAACCTCCTGCAAATGTTCTTGCTGCGCGATCGAGACGACGAATGATTGGGCGTACGACCGGAGCAGGTGTCGCCTACTACATGCTCGCCGGGACGATCACGCTGGTCTTCTTATTCCCCGTCGCTTGGGTGGCCTTGGCATCGTTTCAGCCTGTCCACCCGGTCTCCGTGCCGGGTTGGCTGCCGTCGTCCTTTACCCTGGCTAACTATGCGGGCTTGCTGAACGGCACGACTGGTTTCTGGCGCTTTCTGTGGAACAGCCTCATCGTCGCATTGGGCAGCAGTCTGGGTGTCGCGCTGATCGCCACGCCGGCCGCCTACGGGTTCTCCCGCTTCTCATTCAGGGGGCGCTCGATTGCCTTCGTCGTGGCGTTAGTTGCGATCATGGTGCCATTCCAGACGGTGTTAACGCCGCTCTTCCTCGTTCTGCGGACGCTCGGACTGCAGAATTCACTGCTCGGTTTGGGCATCGTCTATACCACCTTCCACCTCCCGCTCGGTATCCTGATCATGATGGCGGCGTTTCAGGGCATCCCGCGCGCGCTCGACGAGGCGGCGACGGTGGATGGGGCAAGTGAGCTGGACATCCTGCTTCGCGTACTGTTGCCGCTGGTCAGCCCCAGCCTGGTGACGGTGGTGCTGGTGAACTTCATCGCGAGCTGGAACGAGTTCCTGGCCGCCCTGATCCTGATGACGGACCAGAGCAATTACACCATGCCGGTCATGCTGGTGACGATCTCGTTCGGCTACCTCGGCGCCGTCGATTGGGGCGCGCTGCAGGCAGGGACGGTGCTGACGATTCTGCCCTGTCTCCTGCTGACCGCTGTTTTGCAACGCTACTACGTTGCCGGCCTCCTCGCTGGCTCGACCAAAGGATAACAAGATGAAAGCTCCCCGGTTTCAAGCCCTGCCACCGGGTCGGATCACCCCGCGGGGCTGGCTGCGCGACCAGCTCAGGCTACAGGCCGATGGCTTGACCGGCCGCCTCGAGGAAGTTTGGCCGGATGTTGGTGCGGACAGCGGCTGGCTGGGCGGCACCGGCGAAAGCTGGGAGCGTGGCCCCTACTACCTCGATGGACTCGTCCCACTTGCTTGGGCCCTGGACGACGCCGGGCTGAAGACCAAGGCAACCAAGTGGATCGAATGGATGCTCGCCAGCCAGCGCCCAGATGGCTGGTTCGGGCCGGCCAGCAACGACGATTGGTGGACCCGGATGGTGGCGCTAAAAGCGCTGATGCAGCACGCCGACGCCACGAACGACGCCCGGGTGGTGCCGTTCTTGCAGTGCTACTTCGCCTATCAGGTTGCCGAGTTGCCCAACCGTCCGCTGCAGAAATGGGCCGTCGCGCGCGGTCAGGAGAATATCCTCGCAATCCTCTGGTTGCACCAGCGCGCGCCCGACCCGGCACTACCCGCCCTCGCCGAGACGATACTGGGCTCGACAGTGGATTGGGGCACCTACCTAGCGGATGACATTCTCACCGGGCCGGCGATCCGGTTCAGCCATCTTACACACGTGGTCAATGTCGCGATGGGGCTGAAGCTACCCGCATTGCGCGACCTGCTGGGCGAAGCAGGGAACCGCGCCATCCTCGATCGAGCGCTCGCCAACCTGGACCGTTTGCACGGTCAGGCGACTGGCATGTTCTCCGGCGACGAGTGGCTGGCTGGCAACTCGCCGCATCACGGCACCGAATTGTGCGCGGTTGTCGAGATGATGTTCTCGCTCGAGGTGATGGCCTGCATCTACGGCTCCGGTGAGTTCGGCGACCGTCTGGAGCGCGTGGCCTACAACGCGCTGGCCGCGACGATGACGGCGGACATGACGGCCCACCAATATCACCAGCAGCCGAACCAAGTGCTGGCCACGATCGCCCGGCGCGACTGGACCTATAGCAGCGAGGCCCCGAATATCTTCGGCCTGCAGCCCCATTTCGGGTGCTGCACCGCGAATCTCCACCAGGGCTGGCCCAAGCTGGCGACCAGTCTATGGGCCGAGGATGCGGAAGGTGGTCTCGCTGTGGTGGCCTACGCTCCTTGCACCGTCCATGGCCGGGCGCTGATGCTGGAGGTGGTGACGAACTACCCGTTCGATGAAACCGTGACGATCCGCGTCATTACGTCGCAGCCTGGCGCGCGCAGCATCAGCCTCAGGATTCCGGCCTGGTGTGACGGCGCTACTCTCTCTTTGGCGGGCGACGCCATCATCGTCGCTCCAGAGGATGGCGTCGTCGCGATCTCCCGTGAATGGCAGGAGAACGACATCCTATGTCTGCGGCTCCCGATGCCGGTCCGGGTTGAAACCCGTCTCAACGACGCGGTAAGCTTGCATACGGGTCCGTTGACGCTGGCCTATTGTCCGGGCGAGATCTGGCGCGGCATCCCGGATACGCCGGGTCTGGGCGACTGGGAAGTGACGCCCCGGGGCAGTTGGAATTACGGGCTCGAAATTGAGGCCGGCGCTGTGACTTTGTCAGTGGTTGTGGATAGGCAGGACCCGTCCCGGCCTCCATTCGCACTTGCCGACGCCCCGGTCCGCGTGATGACCAAGGGACGTTTCGTGAAGGAATGGCGGCTTGAAGAGAATTCCGCGGCGCCGCCACCCGCCAGCCCCGTCACCAGTAATCAGACGCCACGCCCGATCATGCTCGTGCCATATGGCTCAGCGAGGTTGCGGATCTGCGAGTTTCCTCGTCTCGAGCCGGTAGAGTTTA
>CAXTWC010000222.1:0-8509 GCA_964247805.1 uncultured Acetobacteraceae bacterium
GCCACGTACCACGGTATCGACGAGGGTGGCTCCAGGCCCGCCAGCAAGCCGCTCACCATCGTCCTGATCCTGTTCCATCTCAGTCAACGCCTCTACGAGCAAACCTCGGTGATCTTCACCGTTAACCTGGCCTTTGGCGAGTAGCCGAGCATGTTCCGCGACGCCAAGATGACAACGGCGTTGCGCGATTCCTTTAGCAATCGAAAACATTGGCACTTCGGCAGGGTGTTGACGACAAATCCGCCGTCATAGCGGGTTCGGCGCCTCGTCGCGCGGGTGGCTGGGGCACGCCGCTCCCTGCAGCAACAGTGCGGACCCGATGCAGATGCCCGGGCCTGAAGGACCGTCGCGGCGCACATGCTCTGCCTCGCCGGCGGTGACGGTCAGCGCGCCGCCGACAATCCACCACAGCACGGTCCGTTGCAGCCCGCTCACAGCGGCCCCGGTATATGCAGGCGCGACACCGTCCAGCCGAGTTCACGCACCAGTTCGACGGTGCCGCCATGCTGCTCCGCCATCAGCTCCATCACCGCCAGTCCCTCGTTGAAGCCGGGCTTGTCCGGCCCCCAGCCATTGTCCCGCACGGCCAAGGTCAGGCTGCCCTGGCGCGATGCCGGCCGGTCGATCTCCAGCGTGACGGTGATCTGGCCGGTCAGCCGCATGTGCAGTCCATGCTTGACGGCGTTGGTCAGCATCTCGTGCGTGGTCTGCAGCACCGTGGCGATCAGCCTCGAGGGGCAAAGCCCGGCGATCTGCACGCTGGTCTCGATCGTCTGCACGGGGTCGGCCATTAGCGCGACGACGGCCCGGCACAGCGTGTCCAGCCGCAAATCCAACGGGCCCGGTGCCCCCGTCAGGCCGAACAGCGCATCCGATATGCGGGCACTGAGGCGGATCCGGTGCTCGACCTCGTCCGCCAGCGTGTTGCCTTCCGGGGTCGACCGCAGCTCGGTATTCGCGACCTGGGCGATGATCCGCTGCAGCGCGTTTTTGGTATGGTGACGCAGCAGGCGCATCGGCAAGGCCTCGTCCGCCCGTTCGGGGCGCGTCATGGCCGGCGACGGCATGTGGCGCAGACAGGCTAGGGCAGCATGGGACATGGAACGCTCCGTGTTGGCTGAGCCACAATGATGTGGGAAATTGTCCCACGTCAAGCCTATGTGGGGTTTTTCCCCACATTGGCTGTGCTACGTCTGATGACGACCAGGAGCGACCCTTGCGGCCATGACCACTGCGCGCCCCGCGCCCGAGACGATGTTGCCGCCCCTGCGCCGCCTGTTGCGGCCATTGGTGCGGCTGATGATCCGTTGCGGCGTGACCTTCCCCGCCGCGGCGGATATCCTGCGCGGCCTGTATGTGGAGGTCGCGGCGGGCGAACTCGGCCCGGCACGGACGGACAGCCGGGTTAGCCTGCTGACGGGCGTGCACCGCAAGGAGATCCGCCGCCAGCGCGACCTGGTCGACGAGCCACCGCCGCCTTTGGTCACCCGCAATGGGCAGCTGATTGCCACCTGGCTGGGGGCGCCGGGCTACACCGACAGCTCCGGCGCACCGCTGCCGCTACCCCGGGCGGCGGAGGACGGGCCCAGTTTCGATCGCCTAGTAGAAAGCGTGACCCGCGACGTCCGCCCCCGCGCCGTGCTGGACGACTGGGTGAGCCAGGGCATCGTCACGATCGGCGTCGACGACCGGATCAGCCTCTCGGCCCATGCGTTCCTGCCGCAGCAGGGCCGGGAGGAGCAGCTGTTCTACTTCGCCCGCAACGTGCACGACCACATCGCGGCGGCAGCGGCCAACGTGCTGGCGTCCGGTCCGGCCCCCTTCCTGGACCGCAGCGTGCACTACGACCGGCTCACCCCGCAGGCCGCCGCCGATCTGGAACGCGTGGCTCGGGAGGCGGCGCAACGCGTGCTGCTGGACATCAACCGGCGAGCGATGGCACTGGGCGCGGACGAAGTGCCGGAGGGCAGCGTGGCTCGCAGGGTCAATTTCGGCATCTACATTCTGTCCGAAGACGAGTTGCCCAGTTGAAGCGCCTGGCCTGGTTGTTGCTGGCGGGGTTGGCTGGCTGCTCGCATCCCGCGCCCAAACCTGCGCCCGTTGCCGGCACGCCAAGCCCCGCCCTCTGCCGGATCGGCCCGAACGGCGGCCGCCCCGTTGCCGACCGCGGTATCGGTGGCACCGGCGCGACCGTGCAATCGGCGGATCGGGGCATCGGCGGCACCGGCATCACGAACGGCACTGATATTAAGAACGGCACTGGCATCATCGGCGTGATCACCGGGTTCGCCAGCGTGTGCGTGGCCGGCGAGGAGGTGGCGCTTCCCTCAGACGTCACCGCCCGCATGGACGAAGATCCGGCGCAACTGAACGATCTGCGCGCCGGCCAGGTCGTCGCGATCGAGGCGGCGGGCCAAGGTGGTGCGCTGCAGGCCCGCCACGTCGTCGTCCGCCACACCGTCATCGGCCCGATCGAGGCAACCGGCCCTGGCACCATGACGGTCGCCGGTCAGCGCGTTGACCTGATCGGAGCCACCGGCCCGGCGGTGGATGCCAAGCCCGGAATGTGGGTCGCGGTCAGCGGCCTGCGCACCGGCAACGGCATGATCGCGGCCACCCGTATCGACCCGGCAACGCCTAACCGCCTGCTGGTGCGAGGCGAGTTGGTGCGGATCTATGGCGCGACCCGCATCGGCTCGCTGCCGGTCCAGCTGCCGCCCGACACCAACCTGCCGGCGGCTTGGCCGATCACCGTTACCGGCATCATGCAGGGCGGCGTGCTGGTGGCCGATAGCGCGACGCTGGACGTCGCCAGCCAGAGCCCGTCAGCGTATTTCGGCCCGTCGGTCAGCAACTACATCGTGGAGAGCTACGTGGCCGTGCTGGCCGGCGGCTACTTGGTCGACCGGGACTTCGTATCCGGCAGCGGTTTCGGCACCGTCGGCACGCGGGACCGTGGCATCGCCCGCTACACGCGCGGCCCGGGTGGCCTGGTCGCCACCGGGCTGCAATCGGGCGGTGCATCGTTCGGTGGGACGAGCAACTTCACTCCCGCGCCGTCATTCCCAGGCGGAAATGGAGGGTCGAGTGGCGCGCGAGGTGCTGCATCGGGCAGCACCGGGTTCGGAGCCGGCGGATTTGGTAGCCCCGGACTCGGCTTTGGCGCGCCGCGAGCCGGCGGCGAAGCCCCGGCTGGCCCAGGGGCCACCGGATCGTCGCCTGCAACTGGGTTGGCAGGGCGCCACTAGCACATTTGCGAAGGGGCGGCCGGCGCGGCACATATAACCAGCCCGGATATCTGCTTGACGTGGGATTATTGTGCAGAAGCGGAAATGCCGGTTCCTCAAATAGGCGAGTTGAATTGCAGCCACCCGTAGGGTCGCACTATGTCCGATGAAACCTTCGTGGCCGTTTACGACACCCCCGCTCATGCCGAACTGGCCGTACAGGACTTGCTGGCCGCGAAGGTCCCGCAATCGGCGATTTCCCGACATACCGCAGAAGGTTCTACAAGCTCACTTGCTTGCAGACTACTTCAACAAGCAAGGGGAGGTGAGGCGCTTTCCTTCAATCCCGCGCAACGCGATCAGGGAACGCTCATCTACGCCGTCTGCGGCATAGCCGCCGCCAAAACCTCGTCCACCACCTCGGGCTTGCTCGCGATCACCAGCAGCAGCACGCGGGCCGCAGCTTCCGGCTGGCGCCTGCCTTGTTCCCACTCACGCACGGAGCTGGTGGTGAAGCCGAACCGCTTGGCAAAATTGGCCTGGCTCAGGGTGGTGGAATCGCGGATCGCGCGCACGTCTACGTATGCCGGCACATGCCAAGCCCAGGGCTAGCGCCGCCCTGCCTCCATTGATCTCCACCACTCGTTGAGGGAGGCGATCAGCTCGTCAGCCACGTTCACACATCTCCTTCGGCCCCTATTATCGCTCGTCGGAGATCTATGAAGGTGGGAATACTTCCCACGCCGTCGACGATGGGTTATCGAATGGCGCATGTCTGGCCACTGCAGATGAGACCGTCCGGTTCACCCGGTTCTTCCACCGTCCAAGGTGGCGGGCCGGGGCACAGCGGCGCCTAATCGGCACCACGCCAGGCATGACTGCTAATCTGACGCGCGCCTGGAGCTATCAATGTCCCACGACCGGAAACCATCCCCCTCCCCCCCTGACGATATTTATGGGCCGGACTACTACGCCTCCCATTGTGGCGGGTTGGTCTATGCTCGGGAGGAGCCACACTGGGCACGGTTCTTCGGCACCGTCGCGGAGCAGATCATTCGAAGCCTGCGCCCCCGTCGCGTGTTCGACGCCGGGTGCGCACATGGCTTCCTGCTTGAGGCGCTGTGGGACCGCGGCGTCGAGACCTGGGGACGAGACATTTCCCAGTTTGCTGTGAGTCAAGTGCGGGCGGATCTGCAGCCATTTGTCGGCCAGGGCTCGATCGCAGCCGCGATCGAAACCTCGTGCGATCTCATCACCTGCATCGAAGTGCTGGAGCATATGGACGAGGAGGCTGCAGTGGCCGCCATCGCCAACATGGCCGCGGCGTCGGCGCGCGTGCTGTTTTCCTCCTCTCCCACCGATTTGGATGAACCGACGCACGTCAACATCAAGCCGGTTATCTGGTGGTTGCACCGCTTTGCCGAAGCCGGCATGGCACCGTCGCTCGACTACGATGCGTCGTTCCTCACGCCGCACGCCTACTTGTTGGAACGTGTGGAGCCCGCGCCAGCGCCAGAGACCCTCAGCCTGTTCGCCGAGATGATCCGCCAGCGCGTTCAGGCCCACCGGCTGGTTGGGCAGATCGCCGCGGCGCAGAGCGCGTTGGCGTGCGCAAACGCAACCGCTGCTTCGTCCGAGCAGCAGCGCCGGGACGATGCGTCGAGGGCTGGAACCCTTCTCGCCGCCGCGGAGCAGGAATGCGACGGCGCGAAATACGCAGCCGACTTGGCCCGCACGCAACTCGCCGCACTGGACAAGGCGGCGGCAGCGGCGGCGCGGCAGCACCAGGCCCAACTTGCCGCGGCGATGGCCAGCCGGGACGCGGCGGCGGCCGGACAAGCGCGGGCGCAGATCGAACGCGATATGCTACAATATTCGACCATTTGGCGCTCGACCCGCCTCCTGCGCCAGTCATGTGCAGCACTTCCTGCGCCGACCCGCATTGCTATCCGTCAAACACTGCGCATTGCCTATTGGCTCGTCACGTTCCAATGGTCTCGTCTAAAACGGCACCAGCGTATACCCGCGGAAGCAGCACAGATCGTGCTGGCGAGCTACCCTGTCGCGATGGCCAAGCCGGAACCACCCGGCGATAGCTACGATCGTTGGGTGCGCGAGGTGGACACGCTGTCGGACCATGATCGCCGGGCAATCCACAGCCACATCGCGAGCATGGTGCACACCCCCCTGATATCGATCGTCATGCCAGTGTTCGAAACACCCGAGCGATTGCTGCGGGAGGCAATTGCCTCCGTTCAGGCCCAGATCTATCCGCGCTGGGAGCTGTGCATCGCCGACGACGCCTCGCCGTCAAGCCATGTGCTGCGCGTGGTGAGGCAGGCCGCCGACGACGACTCCCGAATCAAGTGGGTGCGGCGTGAGACGAACGGCCATATTGGGGCCGCTACCAATTCCGCGCTGGGCCTAGCGACCGGCGAGTTCGTGGCCCTGATGGATCATGACGATCTGCTACCGGAACACGCCTTGTACGAGATTGCGGCCGAACTCGAGACTCACCCGGCGACCGACCTTATCTACACCGACGAGGACAAGGTCGATGCGAGCGGCCGGCGCTCGGACCCCAATTTCAAGCCGGATTGGGACCTCGACCTGTTATACGGCCAGAACTTCTTCAGCCATTTTGGGGTCTATCGCCGGTCGCTGCTGGAGGAGGTGGGCGGGCTACGCGAAGGGCTGGTGAATGGCAGCCAGGATTACGACCTGGTACTACGCTGCGCCCGTGCGCCTCAGCCCTCGGGGATCCGCCATATTCCGGCCGTCCTGTATCACTGGCGCACGTTGGAAACGGCGTCGTCCTTTTCCCAAGCGCAACTCTACAGCTGTATCATGGCGGCGCATCATGCGATCCGCGATGATCTGGCGGCGCGAGGGTTGGCGGCAGAAGTGGAGGCTGCCCCAGCGGATCCGCGCTGGACGCGGATCCGCTGGGCCCTACCCGCCTCTCTCCCCCGCGTGACCCTGATCGTGCCCACGCGGGATAGGCCCGAGCTGTTGCGGCGTTGCGCGGAAGGCGTTTTGAACCGCACGAATTACACCAATCTGGAGCTGTTGGTCGTCGACAACGACAGTGTCGATCCTAAAGCGGTAGCTTTGCTCGATCGCTTGGAACAAGACGAGCGTGTCACGCTTCTTCGCTTTCCCGGGCCATTCAACTATTCGTCGATGAACAACGCTGCCGTAGAGATCGCGTCCGGCGAGGTGATCGTGCTGCTCAACAATGACATCGATGTCACCGACGGCGACTGGCTGCGCGAGATGGTCTCGTTAGCGATTCGGCCGGATGTCGGCGCTGTCGGAGCCAAACTACTGTTCGCCGATGGTCGGATCCAACACGCAGGGGTCGCTCTCGGGGTTGGAACCTTCGACGGCGGCCCCGGCGTGGCTGGGCATCTCGGCCACCTTGAGCCGGGCAGCGCTTTCGGGCCGTTCGGCCAGTTCATCCTTGCGCGCGAACTCACGGCCGTGACGGGCGCGTGCCTGGCCTTGCGCCGGGCGGTTTTTCTGGCCGTCGGCGGACTCGATGCGGAGAACTTGCGCGTCGCGTTCAACGACATCGATCTATGCCTGCGCATCCGGGAAACCGGGCTGCGGAACCTGTGGACTCCGTTCGCCACTCTGTTTCATTTGGAATCCGCATCCCGGGGTTCCGATAGCCGGCCGGACCAAGTCGCACGGTTCGCTGCCGAGACACGATACATGCGCGATCGCTGGGGACCGCTGCTCGACGCCGATCCGTTCTACAACGCAAATCTCTCCCGAACCGAGCTCTTCAAACCTGCATTGCCGCCCCGGCGGGTGAAGCCGTGGTTGGTTCGTGCGACGTAGCCGTCCTGCCCGCAAAAATCGATCAAAGCGCGTTTGTTGGTGCCTGCATGTGTTCCGATGACGTCCTTGCTGGCGCTGCGAAAGGTCGAGCAGCGGCTTGCCCATCGCGTCGCGCCCGGCGGCCTGCATCCGTGACCCGCGTAATCCCGGTCGGGTGATCGATGACCTAGAGACGCGCCTAACCTCCAATCTCCAAATGAGACCGACCGAATGCGCGCCTCTGTCGCTGGTCCGACCTTTGCTCCGGCGGCCGTTTGACCAACGGTAGGGGCGCATCACTGGCGGTTAGGCGGTGCCGGTTCACCAGCAGCCCGAAAACCTCGGGTCATGCACCCTCCTCCCCCCCGCCAGCAAATCCCGCACGATCGCCTGCGTGAACCAGCCGCCCGTGTCTTTCTGGGGCTTCATCAACTCCGCGTCCCACAGGGCGAGGCTGCGGGCTCGTGCTACCTGCCCTTCCCTAGTGACCGCGCGCAGGTCACAGATGTGGCTCACCAGCGGGTCCTGAGCATTGGACAGCCGCATGCGCTAATGAGGTAGACCAGCAACCGTCAACAGAAAACGCAGACTAGATATCAGGGCTTCTCCGGTGGACTTCCTAACCCGGGCTGGTACGGTCGGGTATGCTGCGCTTGCGCGGCAAGTAAACCTCTGGGCGAGGATGTAGGCAGGCTCACGCAGACAAAGATGTCGGATGTAACGCTGCAGCCGATTGAGATTATGTCGAAACCGGGTCAGATCGCACTGCTGAATGACCTTCATCGAGCAGAAGGGTTGCCGTCACAGGAGGCCGCCCTGCAGCTCTTGGTCGAGATTGCATTCGAGACGGTAACTAACACTGGAAATCGGTTCTGGGATAAACCCGCAACACCTGGTAACGAGCCCCAGCGTCGATAACCGATCGCCGTGTTCACCGTCACTGAGGCCGAAGCCGCCACGATCCGCACCGCCTTTGAGCAAGAGGGCGAGATGTCCGCCGGCATTGAGCTGCGGCGGTTGTTCCCGGGGATCACCGACGGCGCGAGAGCACGGGAGATGGCGCGGGTAATTGCCGGGTGGACGCCGGTGCGTGCTGTACCGTTCCGGGACGACATTTCCTAACAAAACCTGCCCAAGCCTGCAGAAGATGGCTGCTAGTCTCGCCTCATGACGTGTTCTCGTTGCACTATAGTCGCGGGTCCTTCTGCGCCGTGATCCGGCTCCAGAGGCTAGCCTCCGACCAACGCGGCGCCATAGCGGTGTTGGTTGCCGTCGGCATGACGGTGTTGCTCGGCATGTCGGCGTTCGCGATCGACCTAGGTGCGGCCTATAGTCAGAAGGCCAGGCTGCAGAACGTCGCGGACAGTGCCGCGCTGGCTGGGGCGATGGTGTGGGTGAAGACCGGATCGGCTACCCAGGTGAAGACCACGGTGCTAGATGTGGTGCTCGCCAATGGC
>CAXTWC010000223.1:0-8251 GCA_964247805.1 uncultured Acetobacteraceae bacterium
CCGAACCTGGACCTCTCCCGAGAACGGCTGCAACACGTTGATTTTATCAGTACTAGTGACGGATAAGTGGAGTCTCGGCTCATCGCTTGTTCACAGCCACCACCAACTCGTCACCATGCTGATCCGCCCCATGCCCGCCCCCGCCGGCGAACACCGGTAGGGAGCAAATCAGGTGACGCAACAGACCGCCATCCGGCTACAACCCAAGTGAGACAATGCGCCCTAGTGGAGAGGATTGCCGACGCCCTCGCCTACGGCAAGCCTTAAAACTGCATTACGCACGATAACTGCGCCTATCGATTGAACCCGGCCCTGGCAGTCCACGTTCCTGACCTCCTTTAGTCAACGTTACAAGATAGTGCGCCAGCTTACCTCATTGATACTGTTCGGTAAGTTTGCAGGCTGCTTTCCTGCTTCGGGCCGCCGTATCGCGTCCTGGACCAGTTTTACATCGCCATGAAATTAACGTTGCTGGAGCAAAGCCCGAGGCGGCGGTGGTGCATAAATCGGCCCGGAACTCAATAGCATCAGAACGTTAGCTATAGCAGACGTTCTGAGGACTTGTAGATTGTCAGAGACTCACCGACTCGTGCATCAACGCCTCATGCGATGCATCCTGTTCCCCACCATTATTTTTCCAGTAACCGTAGAGCAAGTTTAGGTATTAAACCATGTCTAGGAATGTAAATCTGACATCCGGTGATTACGCGTCGAAGGTTGATATCTTATTGACTGAGTTGTCCCTGTTATGCTCTTTTCCAAGCGCCCAATATCGTTCAACACTTTCTACATTGTTCTTAATGTTACTATCACTTCTGCTCGCCGGATGCTCCAGCTATCACGGGCCGATCACCAATGCTGCAGAGGGTTATAGAATAGTCGGAGCACCAACAGGACCAACGCCATAGACAAGGCCAACAGCAAACATACGGATTGCCCGCGTCATGAAGTCCGTCTTGGTCCGGTCGACCAGGGTTCCATCGTAGCGCTGCCCGGCCGTCGTAGTGGCGATGTAGGTGTCGTTTCATGGTGGGATGTTCTTTTGCAGAACCCGAGTGCGCCAGGCATGGCCTCGACGCGGCGAGGATCGGTCGCTTCCACGATCAGGTGGGTGAAGCCGCCGAGATCGCCATTGGCAGCGGCGACGGACGTGGCGACCATGCGCTCGCGGGTCGCCACGTCGAACGCGATCGGTTGCCCGGCGGCCTCACCGATCGCCGAAAGCAGGATTCTTTGCGTCCGTCCGCCTTCTCGGAACGGATATGTAACACTGAAATCATCGATAAACTCTATCGTACGGGCGGCGAAGGCTAGCCGGTCGAGATCCATCAGCGTGCGGCCGTTGTCGATCGTCTTGAAGGCGACGCCGGCCATGGCCGCGACCATGGCCGGATGGGCGAAGATGGTGAGTTTCCCGCCTGCGTCGTCCCAATCGGCCTTCTGGATGCCGATGGTCCGAGGCTGTCCTGCCCACTCGTACACGGAGCCAAAAAGCTGCCAGGAGGCGAGCACGTCGGCGCTCTCATGCCGACTGACCTCCTTCAGCTCGAACACGCTGGCACCGGCCTTGACGAACCCCGCGCGCAGCGAGGGCCCGGCGAAGCGCGGGGGGGTCGTAGCCGGCCGCAGCGGCGTGGGACGCCGGCGCGGGCGCTCATCGGGGCTGGGGTGACTAACCCTTCTTTCAGCCGGCGCAACACGGCGCCCTCGGTGATCGCCCCCCAGGCCAGCCAGGCGTTTAGCAGCTGCACTGGCCGGATATGCCGTCCCTTTGGGCTGGCGATCTCCTCGCCGTGCCCCTTCTGGTCGGCCTTGGTCTGGCCGAAGCGCACGCGCAAGCCGCGCGCCGTGCGGATGAGCTGGTCCGGGCGCAGCGCCACCAGCTCCGAGCGCCGGAACGCCCCTGCCATGCCGATGACGATCAGGGCGCGATTGCGCACCGAACGGAGGTCGTCGCCGGGGATGGCGCGCAATGACCGGGCTGAGCGTTAGAATGCCGTCCAGATCCTGGGCGGAGAGGAGGGCCGCATCTGCGGCCTGCCTTTGAAGCGCATCAGTTCAGGCTTGCATGGCCCTGGGTCTCCCCGGCTGCGGTGGGGGTCGTGCCCTTCGCAAGCGGACTCGGCTGGATGTTGAACATGCTAAGCGGCGAGGTCGTGCCGCCAAGCATCGTGCCGGGCAACTGCCCGTTCCAGCGGTGCGACGCCTCGTAGGAGATGACGGTCGGGTTCGCCGCGACGGCCGCGCCGACCTGCTGGACGACGCGGGCTTGCGCATCGCCGGTCAGGGTTGCCGCCTGCGCCTCACCTTCGGCGCGGAGAATGGCGGACTCGCGCTGGGCACGCGCCTGCGCGACGGTCGCACCCGCTTCGGCATTGGCCTGGGCGATCCGCACCGCCGCCTGCGCCTCGGCCGAGACCTTCGCCTGCTCACCCTCGTAGCGCACCCGGGACACCAGGTTCTCGGCCCGGATCGCGTCGTTCTTCGCCTGCACCGCGGCCTCGACCGAAGCCTGGAAGCTCGGGCTGTAGGTGATGCTGCTCAGTTGCAGGTCCGTGATCTCCAAGCCGAAGATGCTGCCGAGCGCCTCGGACACCTGCTTGCGGATTTCTGTGGCTATCTTCTCGCGATTGGCGGAGATGCTGACTGTGTTCTGCGTTGAGAACACGCGCAGCACACGGTCCGCCAGCACCGGGCGAATGTTCTCAGTGATGTCGATGTTGCCGGACCGTCCCACACCATAAAGCAGGTGCAGCACCGCTGAGGGCGGGATGTGGTAGGAGATGCCCATGCCGACGGTGACGGCCTGGTTGTCAACCGTGTAAACGGTCAGGTTGTTCATCTGGAAGGTGTCGAGGCTGGTCTGGATGGTATCTACGACATCGACCCAGGGCAGCTTCACGTGCAGGCCCGGGCCGACCGGCTCGGCGGTCACGACGGTTCCAAGGCGCCGAACCCCGGCCATCTCTGTCGGCTGCACCGTGTAGAAGCTGCCGAGCGCCGTTCCGGCGACCACTGCGGCCACCAGGCAACTTGCTGCCAGCGTCCATGGAAAAGTGGTCGGAAACTTCGGCGAAGGTGGGCCATCCGGCGGAAGGCTGCCCCAGGGCTGCTGAATTTTTGGCGGCAAAAGGTTCATGGTCATCTCCCTACCGCGTGGTGCGGCTTAGGACGCTGCAATATGAGTAGCAGAAAAACGACAATGCAAGCCCACGCATTTCGCATTTTACGAGTTGTTTATATTAGCGGCAATACCCCCACGCGTAGCCTCGCAAATCTAACAAACATGGATAAGAAGCCAGATTACCCGACTACCGGGTAAATTCACTGAATAGGCCAAACCAATCCGGTTTTTGCGTTAATGGGTATCATCGCAATTCCACATTGCTCCTTTATGCGCTGATCGGTTCTCTGTGCGACGTGCTGTTGCACATGTGGAGAACCTACGTGCTGAAGACTATTGTCACCGCCCTGGCGATGGCGGTCGGACTGGCCGGCGTTACCCCGGCGCTTGCACTGCAAACCACCGTCTCACAGGTGGACAAGAATGCCGACGGGTCGATGACGTACCACTTCGTCGTCAAGCTGGACCCCGGTGAGACCTTGATGCCTGGGGCGACCAAGGAGACGGGCGACTTCGTGACTATCTACAACTTCTTCGGCCTGGTGGACGGGTCGGCCAGGTCACCAGCGGGTTGGGAGTTCTCGTCCGAAGAGTTCGGCCGGACCCCGATGCGGAAC
Source organism: uncultured Acetobacteraceae bacterium (assembly GCA_964247805.1). Classification (GTDB taxonomy): domain Bacteria; phylum Pseudomonadota; class Alphaproteobacteria; order Acetobacterales; family Acetobacteraceae; genus LMUY01. Next base: position 3,742 of record CAXTWC010000223.1, read on the forward strand.
GGCTATCCGGCAGTGCTGCCGGTGGACGTCCCGAACACGCCCAACCTGACCTGGGCCGTGACCAAGCCGGTCGCCGCCGGGTCGCAGATCGAGGGCTTCACCGCCACTACCCGCATGGCTGGAGCGGTGGAGGGCGAGTACACGGCGCTGGTCACGCGCCAGGTGGCTGCGGTTCAGGGAGCCGTTGCCGGGTTACCAGAGACGGCAGCTGGACCGTCCAAGCAGGCGCTGATCGGCGCCCTCCCGACGCCAAGCTTCCTGGCTGCCGCCAAGTAGCATGTCCATGCCGGGTGCTGTGCCAGGCTTCGCTCCCGTGCAGCACCCGACACCCTTGAAGCCCGGAACAGAAGCAAGCGGCAGCGACACTCAGGGGAGGCCGGGCGTTCATCTTGCACACCCTTCGCTGGTATGAATCCGAATGGAAGCGCATCGGCCTGAGCAAACTTCCGAGTGTTGGCCAAATCTGCTCGCGATGGGGAGAAGGATGCAACACGAACTCTGGCGCCTCGAACCCGGCGGCGTTCTGTCAGCGGGGATCGAGGATCTTCGTTTAGTTGTCCTGGCGCCGGATCAAGCCGATGGCCCGGTGTGGTTCCTGGTGCTGCGCGCGGCATCAGCCTGCAGCAAAGACACCCTTATCGGTTCTGGAAACAGCGATGACATTCAGGCTGCGATGGCTGCCGCCGAGCAGATGGCCCGTGATCACGCAACTTGTTCCGCCCATCAACCTCCATTCCCAAGCTGATCACCTCGTTCCGAAAATCCAGACTGCCTTCACCCGGGAGTCTCTGGCCCACATGCGCTTAACAGCGAAGTCGGCAATCGATGGCGGGGCATATACGGTGTTTATGCAGACATGGCGCCGGCGCTGTGCGTAGGAATGCATGCCGCATGGGGCCAGGCCGACTTGGCCGAGTCCGGTCGGCCGCGCGACCTGCTTGCGCTGTTTCACCAAGCCTTGTTCCGGGAGAACAACCCCACCGCGATCAAGGCCGCGCTGTGCATAGCGGACTTGTGCGACGGGACCTTACGCTTGACGCCGATGCGCGCGTCCAGCGCTACCCTCGACGTCGTGGGCGTGCTGCCCCCCGAGTTGATCAGGGCCGAAGACGAAGCTGCGAGGCTGCCTTGCCTGACCCTGGTGGACCTAGTGCCGTGCTGCGCCTGGCTGACGCCGAAGTGGCGGTGCAGATGGTGCTGGTGTGCGCCATCGCGCTGATTGCAGCCCCAGTGGTCCAAACTCCGACTGTGGGACTCGGCACCACGCTCGACCGGGCCTGGCCGTTTTCGTTGGCAAGGTGCCATGTGCCGGCGTCACCGGGCTGCCTTGACCGGTTACTGCCATCCGCAACGGGCCATCCAAGCCAGTACAGCAGGACGGAGTGCCTATGAGCAATAAGCGTCGGCCTTTGGCGGAGGACCTGCCAGGCTCGCTCGACCCAGCTTCAAAGCAGCGGGCCAGCCGGTTCCTGTTGCAGATCTTGCTGCTGACGAGCCTCGTGTCCTGGCCGTACCTGGCTCACAAGCAATCCCTGCAGGGCTTCACGGCCAGCCTTGCCTCCATCTTCGCGCTTGGAGCGATGTTCAGCGTGCTGTTCACATCGCTGCGCCGGGAGCCTTTCGCGAAAGGAAGCCTTAACGGCTGGGATGAAGTGCTGGTGTTCATCGCCCTGTCGCGCCTTGCGCATGCCGCAATGCAATTGCAATCGTAAACGACGTGCGATGCCGCAGCCAAGTTCAACAGGCGGCGTGAATGCGATGAAGTGACTTCCTTGGTAAATGCTCGCCCTCCCTGCGAGCTGGCGTGTGCGGAGCCGTGCGTGAGGTGGCTTGACGTGACGGTGGCTGCTGGAATTGAAGGCTGGGATGAGACGCGGGTGGAGCATGACGCCATCGCTGCCAGTGCTGCGGCAGGGCGAAGCTTGCGCCGGTGCCGGAGGGCTTGGAGCCGGGCACGCCGTTCAGCGTGGGCATCGTAGCGTTGGCAATTTACCTGCGCTTCGTGCACGCGATCAGCTACCGGCGGCTGAGCCGGCGGTTGTTGGAGCTGTTTGGCCTGGCCAGCCCAAATGCGGTCTGGTCACTTGGTGCGTGCTGCATTCCGATCCTCCACTTTGTGCAAGCCCCCGTGCCGCGAGAGAGCGATTTCAACGACATGATCCCGGGCAGACATTGAATGGAAGCTGCGGCCCACGGTCACCTACCGCAAGGTCACCGGCGGGTTCCGCTCCACTTGGGGCGCTGATCCGTTCGCAGGTGTGCGCTCCGTCATCGGCACTGCCGCACGCCGCGGCATCGGCGCCTATCAGGCTATCCAGCAAACCTTGCGCGGGCAGGCCTCCTCCTACCCGGGTTGAGCAGATACGCAGTCCCGAAGCGTTTGCTGCGATCGTTCATCCAGGCGCTGCATCGGCGGACTCCAAATCGATGCAGGTTGGGGCACCCTTATCATCGGGGATGATCTCGACGTGAACTCGACTGTCGCTGACTGTCATGTGCCACCAGTCAGACTGTATCTCTTCGGTCTGCCGCTCGACGCCTTCTTCCGAGACGCCCACGACGACATTGCTCGATTGCAGCGCCAGGGCCGCTTGCAAGACGGTTCCGTAAGGCCTGTCCCCGACCAATCCAATAAGAACGACCGGCTTTCCTGCATCCTCGGCGGCCGCAACGGCGGTCGTGAACACGCGCACTTCCCACTCACCGACAATCCGGTCGGGCTCATCGCCGTGCTGGAGGCTCGCCGCGTCGCCCGGCTTGACCGCAACGAGGATCACGTCCTGCTTGGCGGGGTCACTGTGCTCCAACACCCCGTTCAGATGGTCCAACTGCTCGGGATCGTGCACGCCGACCACGATCCCGCTCGGCCGCACATCCAACTTTTCAGGCGAGAGATCGTCCCGGAACTCCAGCCGGAACCGCTCCGGAATGCGGCCCGCGCCCTTCTTGCCTGCGTTCCGGCGCTCGGACACGGTCAGCAGGATAAAGAACAGGATCGTGAAACCGACGCCGCCGATCGTCGCGGACTCCTTGGTCAGCACGTTCACGCCAGCCAACAGGAACAGCGACGCCGTAATCAACATCAGGCCGACCGGCAGCTCCCGCCCGCCGAGGCGCAGGTTGAGCGGCACGCGCCACCGGTCCGCCTCGGGGCGGGTGAACCGCAGCACCGTGACGGCGAGCGCCTTTATCGCAAAGCTCCAGGCAACGCCGAATGCATAGGCCTCGCCGAGCAGCGTCACGTCACCTTGGCTGATGATCACCGTCGCGATCTGCAGGACTGAGATCATCGCAATGATCCGGTAGGTCGTGCCGTAGCGTTTCTGCGGCTCGCGGAACCAGTCCGACAGCACGCCGTCCTCGGCGACACGGTTCAGGACGCCGTTCGAGCCGATGATGGACGTGTTGACGGCGGCTGACAGGATCAGGACGCCGACCACGACCACGAAGGCCTGGAAGGTGAGCCGCAGCCACTGCGGTCCCACCAGCACCATGGCGATACCGCTGATCAGGTTGTCCTGCACCTGCTGCCGCTGGTCGTCGGGGATCAGCATGACCGCGAAGAACGACACCAGCGCCGTGAACACCAGGCTGTAGCCGAAGATGACCAGGCCGACACGGAGCAAGTTTTTCCGTTTCGGCGCCTCTATCTCCCGGTAAACCTGGGCGAGGCTCTCCTCTCCGCTCATCGCCAGCAGCGAATGGCCGAGGCCGATCAGGATGGCGATGGCGGCGACGCCGGGAATATGCGTGCCCTTGAGCCAGCCGAGCGCATCGTCGCTGAAGTGCAGGTTGCCCGGCGTCGGCGCGGGCACTGGCTGATAACCCTTCACGGTGATGGTCAGCAGGCACCAGGCGATCAGCACGACCACCATGACAGTGGTGATCTGCATCACCCGCAATGCCCGCGTGCTGGAGAACGGAAGGCCGACGGTGTTGGTCCACCAGAAGTAGCAGATGACGATGACGGCGAACACCGCCGCCACCAGGTGCGACGATAGCGGCAGGTGCGGCAGCCCGAACTGATCAGCGAGTTGGTCAAGCAGGCTGGCCAGATAAAGGCCAGCGCTTACGGCGCTGATCGGGCCGGTGAGCACGTAGTCGAACATCAGGGCGCTGACCGAGAACTTCGCTGCCGTGCTGCCCATCGCTTCCCGAACCACGCGGTAAACGCCGCCACGGGTGAACATGCTGCAGCTCTCGATGTATACCGCGCGCACGGCATACGAGAACAGCATGATGCCGAGCACGAACCAGGGCGCCGCCTTGCCGATCTTGTTCTCTGCAATGCCACCCACGTAGTAGGCGGACGAACCGAGGTCGCTGAGGACGATCGCAGCGGCGCGCCAGAACGAGACGAAGCTGAGCATGACCGTCGCCGGCACGACGAAACGGCCAATGGTCGGGATTTGCGAGGCCGAGTAGGACCGTTTCGACATTACGCGAACATCCACGGCAAGACGCTGGATTGACGAACTGACAAGACCGAACTTCGCCGCTGACATCGGCA
>CAXTWC010000224.1:0-8239 GCA_964247805.1 uncultured Acetobacteraceae bacterium
TGCCTGTAGTGACCCACGTGCCAGAAGCCAGGCATGTCGCTCCGGTCTAATGGAGTGAAGGTTTGCCAGGCGGCACGGTGGACCCGAAGGTCCAATCCTCCTTCCCGCGCCTCGGGGGAGGCGGGTGTGCGGGATAGAGCCCTGTAGGTGTCACGCCTGGGAGCCTGCCAGGTCGCGATCGCATCGGACGGAATTGGGCCGGGTTCGGGTAGCGGGCCTGCCGCGGCAATCGTGTCGCGATACGCCATTTCTCCAGGTCCAACGCCGTGATCAGGAACGCCGTCACCAGCAGGGAATTGGTCGCGAACAGGTTCGACTCGGTAAAATTATGGATCAGCAGGCCGATCAGCAACACCATGTGGAACAGCGCCGTGGGCTTCGCCATCTGGCCGGTCTTCCAGGCGACCTTCGGCGGCTCCGCGCGTGCCATCGCTAGCCCGGCCATCGTCAAGGTCCGAAACACCACCGCAAGTCCCGCGACCAGTCCGATGATCCCGTCACAGGCAAGCAGGTCGAGATAGCCGTTATGGCCCTCGTTGATGATGGCGTAGGTGCCGAACCACTGGTCCGTCTTGAGGCTCGGCTGCACCTCCGGGTTGATCGCCCAGAACGAGGCGAAGCCGCTACCGAACCACGGCCGCTTGTGAATCTCGTCTACGACGAAGGACCAGATATCCGTCCGCGAGCTGAACGTGGCACCTCGCAAAGGCAGCCACGGATCCGTCCCGGTGACGCCGCACCAGGCAAGATAAAAGAAAGCCACCGCCATCAGCGATGCGATGATGCCGGCGGAGATGGCCCAGATCCCCGGCGTCGGAAGCCGCGCGATGGCGGGCAACAGCACCATCAGGACGGGGGCGAGCAGCACGACGGACTGGCTGGTCGTGGATCGTGTTAACACCAGCAAGCCGGCCGTCATCAGCACGGATCCGGCGATACAGAGCCTGGTCCGGCGCCCTTGTAGTAGAAAATACACGCTGCCGACGCAGAGGCAGCCATACATCAGCATCAGTCCCGCCTGGTTCTTCTGCAGCTGCAGCCCGGCAAACCCATCTTCCTGCATGGCGAACCCCGGCGCCACTACCAAGGTCAGCAGGTCGGCCGTGGCCCCGAAGACACACGCCCCGGCGAGCAAAACATGCAGTGTGGCGGCGCGTTTGAGACCGGATATCAGCATGGCAAGCTGTAACAATTGCATCATGGCCAGCACGTACCGCCGCAGCGACGCCTCCGGGTCCAGCGCCCAGGTCGTACTCGCGCCGAAATAGGCATAGAGCAAAAGCAGCGGCCAGCTGGCTCGCAGCAGGGCCAGGGTGGGGCGCCAGCGCATAGCGCCCACCGGGAGCGCAGCGGCGAACAGGCCCAGCCAGGCGAACCGGTGAATCGGGTCGACCGCGTCGGTGGCCACCTCCTCCGCCGCCGCACTGTGGTTGAGGTCGGGGATGCCCACGATCAGGTACATCAGAGTTAGCGCCAGCACGACGATGGTCAGCCGGTTGACCCAGGCCGGCGAGTCTGTGTCGGTCTGCCTCCAAATGCCGTCCATGGTCACCTCCGCCGTTCGAGTGCTCGGATCCTGCCGCTCAGGACCGGGCTCCAGGCAAATGTGGCGCCCAAACTAAGGCTCGTGCTGAAATCTGACGACTTTTCGTTAATACTTCTACACTAGTCTCCAGTTGTCGCCCTTCAGGAGCAAGCGCCGTGACCGCCCCCACCGTCAGCGTCGTCATCCCGTGCTACGACCGGCTGGCCTTGCTCGAGCGAACCTTGCGCGCCTGCATCGCCCAGCAGGCCGATGTCGCGTGGGAGATCGTGGTGGCGGACAACCATCCGGACCGATTGGCCGTATCCTTGCTGGCCGGGTTCGCTTCACCGGTGCCGCTGCGTCATGTACCCGCGGGGGAGCGCAATATCGCCATCGCCCGCAACCGCGGCATCGCGGCGGCGGAGGGTGCGCTGATTGCCTTCGTGGACGACGACGAAGCCCCCGACCCGGGCTGGCTCGCCGCTCATCTCGCCTGCCTGAACCGCACCGGCGCGGATGCCAGTTTCGGCCCGAAATACCCGACGTTCGAGGGTGGAACTCCCCCGTCCTGGGACCCGAATGGCGCCTTTTACACCACCGATTTCCGCCTCCCAGCGGATACCGAGATCCGTCCCTTGGACTGGTGGCCGCCGCAAGCCCGCGGCCTTGGGACCGGCAACTCGATGCTGCGCCGTGCCACCTGCCTCGCTGGCCCCGCCCCGTTCGACGAGGCATTCGGCCGGGCCGGTGGTGAGGACACGATGCTGTTGCTGGGGCTCGCCAAGGCCGGGCGCCGCTTCGTCTGGTGTCCGGACGCCAAGGTCAGTGAATTTAACGAGGCGGGACGACTAACGGCCGGCTACATGGCCAAGCGCGTTCAGCGCAGTGCCCGGCACTCTGCGGCAGTACGATTGGCAATCAGCGACCGCAAGATCGTCACCCGACTTGGCACCACTGCGGTCGGTCTAGCGCAACTCGGGTTATACGGCGCTCTTTGGGCCGCGACCCGGCAGCCTCGCCACGCCATGAAGGTCAGCAAGGGCTTAGGCAAGCTGGGTGTCGGCGGGCTGGATTTCGTGCCGGAGCAGCCCAGCGGCCGATAACCCACGATATACGGCCCGCAACCGCTCGGCGTAGCAGTCCAGCGTGAACAGGCGCGCCCGCATCAGCCCGGCCTCCACCAACCTCGCCCGGAGCTCGCCATCCGTGTCCAAGGCGCGCAACCCTGCAGCTATGGCTCCCTCGTCGGTCGGTTCGACGAGTACTGCCGCTCCGCCAGCCACCTCGGCCAACGCCCCGGACCGACTGGTCAGCACGGGGGTACCCAGGGCCATCGCCTCTGCGACGGGCAAGCCGAACCCCTCGGCGAGGGACGGCATCAGCAGCCCCTTTGCATCCCGGATCAGGGCAAGGAGCTGGGCGCGCGGGACCCAGGGCAGCCGCAGGATGGCCGGGCGTTCGGCTCCGGACAGCTTCTCCAGCGGTAGTAAAAAGCGAACAGCTGCCGCCATCTGCTCGGACGCGTTCCAGCCATCGGGCCCGGCGAGCACCAGGGGATGCGGCGTCCCGCTGGCCTGCCAGGCCGTAATCAGCCGCCGCAGGTTCTTGCGCCGCTCGACCGCCCCAACATGCAACCAATACGCACCGCGAATCAGCCCCGCTGGCGGCGCCGGGTCGGCCCCTGACACGTCCACGGCTTGCCACGTGTTGGTCACCCGCTCCGGCGGCACACCCAGGCAGCGTATCAGGTCCTGCCGGGTCGCCTCCGACACGGTGACGAGATGGGCGGCTCGTGCAGCGATGCGCCGGAGCATGCGGTTGCTACGGGTGGCGTCGATGCCGGTCATCTCTGGCTGCAACAGCGGGATTAGGTCGTGCACGGTGTAGAGATTGGGGCGGCCATCGAGGCGCAGCGGCAATGGGTAGGTCCAATGCATAACATCCGGCAGCCCCGCCCCGCCAAGCCGCAGCGGTCGTCCCCACAGGTCGAAATGCACTTGCGCCGTGCGGAAGATGTCCGGGGCCGCGCGCGCCCGCAAGCCGTCACGGGCCGGGACGGGCTGTGACCAAACGGGGCCGGGTAGGGCGGCGGCCAGCCATCGCCGAGGCCGGGAGCGGTTTGGTTCCGCCACCAGCAACTCCGCCTCCAGCCCAATCAGCCCCAAGCTCCGGAGCAGGGTCGCGGTGTAGGTGGCGACCCCGGTCCCGTGCGCCAGCGCCAAGTTGCGGGTGTCGACGCCAATCGTCCGGGGTTGCGGGCGCAGCTCCACTCCGCTCTAGGGCGACAGCTGTCTGGCCGTTACCGCTGGCGTGACCACGGTATAGATCAGCGACAGGAACTTGTAGATCTGCACCGTCGGCGCATTGGCTATGTAGATCAGGTCCTTGTCCTGCATCGGGAACTGTTCGATGGAAAAGAACGTCCCGGGTGCGCGCATGTTGAGGCGATACACCACCGGTATCCCCTCCGGCACCGAACCGGGCATCACGGGCGCCGAGACAGTCTGGATCGGAGTCGATGGGATGATCCCGAGCAGTTGCGCCACCGCGGGCCGCTCGTAGCGGAACAGGAACACTGCCTCGGGGTTGGCCCGGTTGTCGTCGAGTCCGCCGACACGGCCGATTGCCTCCGCCAGTGACACGGTGGCGGCGTCGAACGGGATCTGCGCTACGCGGCCGGTTGCGCCGAAGGAGAGGAACGAACGTGGCAGATAATCGACCTGGATGCGGTCTTGCGGCTCCACTGCGATGTTCTCGTCGGCGTTGGTTTGGATACGGGTGAGCGAAGTGGTCGCCTCTCGCCCGCCACGGTTGACCTTCACCAGCGTGTCCTGTGGGCTATGCGACGGCCCGCCAGCGAGCGCGATCATGTCGAGCAGCCGCTCGTGGGCCAGGGTCAGCGAGTAGCGGCCAGAATTATGAATATCGCCCGAGACATAGACGACGTTGCTGCCGTTGCTTGCGAGCGTCACCACCACCTGCGGCTGGGAAGCCTGCGCGGCAAGCCGGTCCTGGATGATCTTCTGCACGTCCGTCGTGGTGTGGCCGGATACCCGGATCTGCCCGGCATAAGGCACGGTGATGAAGCCGTTGCGATCGACCACGACGCGAGGCAGCGCCTCCGCCGTGCTACCCGGCACCGGCTGGCTATCGTCGGCACCTGAGGGGCGCTTCGGTGTGAACAGCCCCTCCCCGGTCTCGTAGACGGTTATGGCCAGCGCGTCGCCCGGCCCCAGCAGATCGATCGGCCGGTTCGCCCCCAGCCCGTCGAACACGCTCATCGGCCGCTCCGGCCGCGATCGCAGCGTCTGCACGGTGGCGGGAGTGAGGTCGACGAGATGGATGCCGAGCGGGTTAAGCTTCGGGTCCTGCAAATCGTCGACGACCTGACTGTTGCTCGGCCCGGCGGTCGGCAGGGCACCGCAACCGGCGAGAAGCGAGAGGCAGGCGGCAGCCAGAGTGCGGAGTGCGGCAGTACGACGAGTTGGGCGGAGCGCGGCGGTATGACTCATGAAGGCTCCAACCCGGGGCGGCTCACGTCCTTGGCGCAACCGAATGACGGCGGCAACGGACGATTAGCCACTCAGCGTACGCCTGTCTAGTTCGGCGGCCATGCATTGAACTTACAAGCACGGCGGCACGGGCGAACAGCATTGCAAGAAAATTGATATTCGGCCGCCGCCCCGTCTATATAGTGACATGGATGGTTTGAACTCCACGATCGCCGACTCCAGCGTTGGCGCCCACCGCTTCACCTCGCGCCGGCTTTTGCCGCCGCCCCCGACTCGCTGGCAGCGCCTCCGGACGTGGCTACCGTTCGGCTTCTTCGTGCTGGTGCCAACGGCGGCGGCGACCGGTTACATGTTCGCCTTCGCGGCTGACCAATATGTGTCGGAGGCGAAGTTCGTCGTGCGCAGCGAGAGTGGGACACCGTCCGGCGGGGCGCTCAGCAGCCTGCTGCAGGGTATCGGCGTCAGCCGTGCGCAGGACGACACGTTCGCGGTGCAGGACTACATCCTCTCCCGCGACGGGCTGCAGGAGCTGAACCAGAGCATCGACGTGCGCAAGGTTTATGATCGGCCTGAATCCGATGTGCTGTCCCGCTTTCCGGGGCCGTTCTTCGGCACGACGTTCGAGCACCTATACAAGTATTATCTCAACCGAGTGGACGTTAACTACGACTCCACGACCGGTGTAACGGACCTCACCGTTCGGGCCTACCGCCCGGCGGACTCGGCCGACATCGCCCGCGCACTGCTGGTGGGCGGCGAGCGTCTGGTCAATCGCATGAACGAGCGCCAGCGCTTGAACACGATGCAGGACGCCAAGCGCGAGGTTACGGAGGCTGAGGCGCGGGTGGAGAAGGTAGCAGCTGATCTCGCCAACTACCGGACCCGGGCCTCGCTGCTGGACCCGAACAAGCAGTCGGTGGCGATGCTGCAGGCGATCTACGACATGCAGACGCATATCACGGCATCCCGGACCCAACTCGGGGAACTGCAGAAATCTTCGCCACAGAGCCCGATGATCGGCGCGTTGAAGCAGCGTATCTCGGTGCTTCAGAGCCAGATCGACGAAGCCCGCACCCATGTTACGGGTAACGGCGATTCGATGGTTCCGGAGATCACCCAGTTCGACGCACTGACTCTACAGCGTGAGTTCGCTGATCGCGAGTTGTCTTCGGCGATGACGTTTCTAGACACGGCCCGGCTGAATGCGGAGCGGCAGGACTTGTATTTGGAGGAGATCGTCAAGCCGAACGTGGCCGACTACCCGCTGTATCCCAAGCGGCTTGCCGACATCGCGATCGTCTTTGCGACCTGCTTCGGGGTGTTCACGATTGCAAAGCTGCTGATAGCAGGTGCGCGGGAACACAGGACGATCTGATGCGCTTGCCGCGGCTGTTCGGCCTGCAGAGCCGGGTCATCTGGGCGCTTATGATGCGCGAGTTGCACACGAGGTTCGGGCGGGAGAACATCGGCTTTCTGTGGATTGTGGGCGAGCCCGCGTTGTTCTGTTTCGGCGTTGCCATCATGTGGACGGCAATCCGCCCCGCGCATGAGCACGGCATCCCGATTACCGCCTTCGTCATCACCGGATACGTCCCGTTGACGATGTGGCGGCATTGCGTCGGACGGAGTGTGAAAGCGTTCGAGTCGAATGGCAGCCTGCTGTTCCATGGTCAGGTGACGCCGCTGGACATCATTCTGGCGCGTAATGTTCTAGAGATCTATGGCGCGCTGATGGCGGGATTTGCCGTTGGTGCTGCTGCGATGTTGCTGGGTTACATGGATGTGCCGCGGGATTTCGGGTTGCTCTATGCTGGATTGGCTTACCAGGCACTCTTCTGTTTGGCTTGCGCACTGATCCTGGCGCCGTTGAGCGAGATGTCTGAGATCGTCGAGAAAGTGATTGGCGCAATCATGTATCTCTCGATTCCATTCTCCGGCGCCTTTACGATGGTTGATTGGGTCCCGAAGAATTTCCAGTCGATCTTGCTTTGGTTTCCGAGCGTTCATGCGCTCGAGATGATTCGGGGTGGACAGTTCGGCCCAAGCGTCCATCCGCACTACGACTTCGTCTACACGACGTGGTGCAATGCGGTGATGATCCTGATCGGCGTGTCGCTTGTTCTACGGTCGCGCAAACACATTCTCGTCCAGTAGAAACGCGTGCTTCACTGCATTGATATCGTCAAAGAGTATCACGTTGCCGGTCGTGGAACTCGGCGAGTGCTCGATGGTGTCGACTTGGACGTGGCACCGGGCCAGAAGCTGGCCATCTTGGGTCGAAATGGGGCAGGGAAGTCCACCCTCATCAAGATCATGGGCGGGGTTGAGAGGCCGACGGCGGGGCGGGTAGTGCGCACGATGTCGGTGTCCTGGCCTCTGGCTTTCGGAGGTGCGTTTCAGGGCAGCTTAACTGGGCTGGATAATCTGAAGTTCATCGCCCGCATCTACGGCCTGGACTATAAGGCAACGCGGGCGTTTGTGGAGGATTTTGCTGAACTTGGCCGACAGTTTAGCGAGCCGGTCAAGACATACTCCTCAGGCATGCGCGCGCGGCTTGCTTTTGCGCTGACGATTGCGATTGAGTTTGACTGCTACTTGATCGACGAGGTCATCATGGTCGGCGACCAGCGCTTTTTCCGCCGCTGCCAAACCGAGCTTTTCGAGAAGCGGGCCGACCGCGCCCTTGTGGTGGTGTCGCACGACATGAGCTTTATTCGCGACGTCTGTGACAGCGCGGCTATCATACACAACAGTCACTTGGAGTTGTGTGGGAGTGTCACCGAGGCGGTCGACTTGTACGGGCGGTTGTGATCGAGCCACTTACGTGACGTAGATCGTGATCACCTCGGGAGTTGAACCTATGTCGGAGTGCCAATACTTCCCTTCGTCGACAGCATCGACGATGAGCCTGTAGCAGCCTGACGAGAGATCCGCCACCGAGACTTCGAAAGAGAACTCTGCTTGCGCTCCCTGAGCAAGGAAGAGCTCTGGCAGCTCACAACGAAGGTCTCGGAGCGGCCCCTCCGTAAGGCTTTTCAGACGCTCGCGCCAGGAGTCGTCACCAGCCGGTGACGGAAACAGCCGCGCTCCAATCTTAACCCCCAAATGCGAATAGGCTACCCAGTCAAAATTGCACAGATTTCGGATTTTGCCCGAAACGAAAGCCGTTTCATTGCGGCTGACACGCAGCAGTCGGGAGTCG